>CAVRDQ010000070.1:0-42200 GCA_963719655.1 uncultured Acidobacteriota bacterium
ACAGCGGAGCCGTGCACGCGCGGTAGAACGCCGACCTCGGTCCAAATGGCGCGGATTTGATCGAAGGCGCGGCCATCGGGACGGCGGCGGTTGTTGATGACTTCCTCACGGAAGACCAACTCGCGCAGTGCGTCAAAGTACTTGCCGGCCTTGACGCGGGCTTCCGGCTGATCGTCGGGAATCTCGGCCTTGACCGAATCCTTCAGGGCCTTGATCTTGGCGTAGCTTTCGGCTTTGGGGTACTTCTCAGTGTTGCAGGCGTCGGCCAGGGCCGCGCCGAACTTCTCACGCAGCGAATCGAGGTAGGGCTGGTCTACGACCGGAGCCTCGTAGTGGCGCTTCGGCTTGCCGTACTTGGCGGCGAAGTCGCTGATGGTGGCGCAGATCTTCTTGATCTCACCGTGGGCGAACTCGATGGCGTCCACCACCTTGTCCTCGTCCACTTCGTTGGCGCCGGATTCAATCATCACGATGCCTTCGCTGGTGCCGACCACCATGATGTTGACCTTGCTCTCGTGCTGCTCGGCGTAGGTGGGGTTGATGACGAACTGGTCGTTGACCAGGCCGACGCGAACCGCGCCCACGGGGCCGTTGAAGGGAATATCGCTGAGGGAGAGTGCGACCGAGGCGCCGTTGATGCCGGCAACGTCAGGATCGTTCTCCTTGTCCGCGCTGAGGACGAAGGCGATGACCTGCGTCTCATTGCGGAAGCCTTCCGGGAAGAGCGGGCGGATGGGGCGGTCAATCTGACGGCTGGTCAGGGTCTCGCGCTCGCTCATGCGGCCTTCGCGCTTGATGAAGCCGCCGGGGATGCGGCCGCCGGCGTAGGAGTATTCACGGTAATCCACCGTGAGGGGGAAGAAATCAATGCCGACGCGGGGTTCCGCGTTGGCGCAGGCGGTGGCCAGTACAACGGTGTCTCCAATGCGGACGACCGTGGAACCGTGGGCCTGCTTGGCCCAGTGACCAGTCTCAAATGAAATGGTTTTACCGCCGGAGAGAACTACACTTGTTTCCTGTTTCATATTCCCTTTCAATCAGGGGCGCGTCCACGATAGGAGCATCGGACCACAACAAGCGCGAGCAGTACGCGACAAGCCGCAGTTCAAGATGCCAAACAGCTACAGTTCCAGCCGCATGATGCTTCCCTGCTGTTCCTCGCTCGCAGGCGTCCCAGGCGGGGCCAGCCATAGAAGAGAGGAAGTGTGCGCCGGCGCCGTCAACACAGGGCGGACACCGGCGGAATGCACAAGAGCCCGGTCCAGGAGACACGGGCCCCAGCGGAAGTTATTTGCGGAGACCCAACTTCGCAATGACAGTCTTATAACGCTCGGTGTCGTACTTCTTCAGATAGTCAAGCAGGCTGCGACGCCGGCTCACCATCATCAGAAGTCCGCGCCGCGAGGCGTGATCCTTCTTGTGCGTACGGAAGTGGTCAGTCAACTGACTGATACGCTCGCTCAAAAGGGCAATCTGAACTTCAGGGCTGCCGGTGTCGGAGGTGTGGGTCTTGTACTTCTCGATGACGATTGTTTTCTGCTCGGGTGCTAACACTGGAAACTGACGCGCTCCTGCTTCTGCTTTTTCATTGTTGTAACCACTTCAAAATAACACATTTGGGCTTGCTTTGGCAAAGCGAAAGCGAAACCCAGGGGCAACCGCCGGGAACAACGGCCACACATGGCCGTATAACGCTCCAGGAGGTTCTATGCGCAAGATTCCATGGATGATGGCGCTTCTCGTTCTCATCTCGGCCTGTGCCGTATCGCAAACCACGCCCCGCGCGGAGGTTCTGGTACTGGGCACCTACCACATGGGCAACCCGGGGCGCGACGTGGCGGACCTGAAGGCCGACGACGTGCGCAGCCCGCAGCGGCAGAAGGAACTCGACGAGCTGCTGACGGTGCTGAAGCGCTTCCAGCCCACCAAGATTGCCGTGGAGGATGACGTGGACAGCCCGCGGCTGAAGGCTCGCTATGAGGAGTACTTGGCCGGGAAGCAGGAGCTCCGCGCCAACGAAGTGGATCAGATCGGCTTCCGGTTGGGCCGCGAACTGGGCCACAAAAGCGTCTATGGAGTGGACGAGGAAGGCGACTTCCCTTTGCAGCATGTCATCAACTTTGCCGCCGCCAAGAGCCGGAGCAAAGAGATTGAAGCACAGATAGATAGCTGGAAACGGCAGTCCAAGGTGGAAGAGGACTACCTGCATTCGCACAGCCTTCTGCAAATGATGCTTTTCTTGAACTCCGATGAATCCAGCGCCCGCGGAGTGGCCGGGTACTTTGCCATGGTGCCCTTGGGCGAGCCGGGGGATTATGCGGCGCCGGACCTTCTGGCCGCCTGGTACCAGCGCAACATTCGCATCTTTCACAACATCCGTGCGCTTGTGCAATCGCCGCAGGATCGCATCCTGGTGATCTACGGCGCAGGTCACCTGGGCTGGTTGCAGCAGGACATCGCCAACGATTCGGCGTTGCGGCTGCGCAAGCTGAACGAGTTCGTCAAACCGTGATGGACGACAGCCAGGACGTTTAGCGCGGCTCGCGCACCATGCGCAGGAACTCGGCGTGCACGCGCGGGTCAACGCTCAACTCGGGATGGAAGGTTGCGGCCAGCACCTTGCCCTGGCGGACGAGCACGGCGTGGCCGTCCCGGCTGGCCAGCACCTCGACCGTGGGGCCAGTGCGCTCGATGCGCGGGGCGCGGATATAGACCTGCTCCAGCGGCTCGGGGCCAAGCAAGCTGGGGCCGGTCAGGATGGTCGAATCAATCTGGCGGCCGTAGGCGTTGCGGCGCACGGTTACGTCCAGCGCTCCTATGCCCTTCTGCGCGGGGTTTTCCACCTGCGCTGCCAAGAGGATGCATCCGGCGCAGGTTCCGAAGACCGGGCGTGAGAGCACGAACTCCGAGAGTCGCTGAAAGCCTTGTTCTCCAAGCAGATGCAGGAAGACCGAGCTTTCGCCGCCGGGGATGATGAGGCCGTCGAGAGCGTCGAGCTGCTCCATTTTGCGCACTTCTACGGCCTCGGCGCCGAGCTCGGCGATGCGGCGGCGGTGGGCTTCAAAGTCTCCCTGGAGCGATAGGATGCCAATCTTGGTCATTTCCATTTACTTTAACAAAGAATGCATTTGGCTTCCCGGGAGGTTGGTGGATGAGGGGTTTGCGCTTGGGGCGGGTTATCTCGATGCGGATGCTTCGGCTGTGGATGATGGTCGCCCTGCTGGGCGCAGCCAGCATGAGCTTCGCGCAGGAGGCCACGGCTCCGGCGTGGCTGGCCGAGGTGAAGTCGCAGGCCGCCGAGGCCATGAAGGCGCAGACCTTGCCGAGCATCAGCGTGGCCGTGTGGAATGATGGCCACTTCGAGGCCTTTGCCCTGGGCTGGGCCGACGTGGAGCAGAAGCTTCCGGCGACACCGGAGTCTCTGTACCGCCTGGCATCCATCAGTAAGCCGATTACGGCCGTGGCCGTGATGCGGCTGGCGCAGACCAACCAATTGGGGCTGGACGCACGCGCCGAACTCTTTTGCCCCGCCTTCACCGGGCATCCCGAGGTGACGGCCCGAATGCTGCTGGGGCATCGCTCCGGAGTGCACCATTACAAAAGCGGCGACGCGGCGCAGAATACCCATCACTTTGCGACCATGGACGACGCGGTGCGCAACTTCGCCGCCGATCCATTGGAGTTCCCCGCAGGCCGCCAGCAGCTTTACACCAGCTATGGATTCACCGTGCTGGGCTGCGAGGTGGCCGGAGCCAGTGGAATGGAGTACGCGCGCTACGTCGAGCGCAAGGTGCTACACCCTCTGCACATGCAGCAGACGATCGTGGACGACGAGAGCGTTGAGCAGCCGGGCCGAGTGCGCTTCTACACCTTGAAGGATGGCCATCTGGCGCCGGCGCATGCGCTGGATACCAGCGACCGTTTGCCGGGCGGCGGCTGGCTGAGCACTCCGACGGAGATGGTCGAGTTCGCCAGTGGCGTCGAGCACCTGCTGGGGCCGGAGTGGACGCGGCTGATGTGGCGTGAGACTTCGCATCCGGGCGATCATCTGCGCTACGCCCTGGGATGGGAACTGGGGTCGGCGGAAGGTGAGTTCATGGTGGCGCACGGCGGCAGCCAGGCCGGGACGAGCACGTTTCTGCTGCTGGTTCCCAAACGTAAAGTGGCCGTGGCCGTCTTTACGAATCGCGATGGGGCGGATGTGCGGGAGGTGGCGAAAAAGATGGCAGAGACTATCCTGGGGCCGGCCTCGCCGAAGAACGCCGAGCCAAAGAAGAAGCCGGCGAAGCAAGACTCCGTGCGCTATGCCAGCGCGGCCAGCCACACGGCCGGGACGCGGTAGCCATGTCCTTTAAGTTAATCCTGGTATTTTTTCTCGTGCTGATTGCGCTGCGCATGTTTCTGCTGCGGCGCTTTGGCAACCCTGCGCAACAAAAGAAAGCCGCCATCCGGCTGACGCAGATGGCGGTCCTTCTGGTGGTTCTGCTGGTGGCCGAACATCTTCCCTTCCGCGGCATGATGATGCTGGGCGGCGCGGGCGCAGTAGTGCTCTTCGTCCTGCATTATGTGGAGCCTTGAGGCCACAGAGCTCAGGAACCTTGGCGGAAAGCCGTGGCTCATCCCGCGATGGCTACTCGCCGATCAGCTTGCAGCTCAGGTTGATGGTCTGGTCCTGGATGGCGAAGAAGCCTGCGTCGTACGTATTGCAATTGAGAACATTGGCCACGTTGGAGTCGTGCGCGCTGTAGATGTTGATCAACAGGCGGAGGTCGTCTCCGGCGGCGTGCTTGACGAGCTTGGGCGCGAGGTCAAAGGAGAAGAACAGAGCGGGCTGGCCTACGAGCACCTCGACCTTCTGCTGCGCCAGGTTAATCTCGCCGGTCTCGCTGAGCTCCTTTTTGGGCGCCGAGGGCTTGGGCTTGCCGGAGACAAATGCGGCGACGATCACCGTGTCATTCAACTCCTTCAGCTTGGCCTGCGCCTTGGGCGTGTAGGCAATGTTCACGGTAAAGCCCGTGGAGACGCGGCTCTCCAGTCCCGGGGTGGAGGCTGAGACGGCGGGTGCAACCAGAAGAGCAATGGATACAGCTGTGGCAGCAAACTTCATGCAGGCTCCTTGGGTAGATGGGGAGTAATTAGGTTATAACAATTGGACACTTTCGTGGTGGTAAAAGATGCAAAAAAGCGCAACCCGAAGGCTGCGCTTTCCGTCGCGGAAAAACTCTTAACTAATAACCGCGGGTCTGGAGGAGGTCTTTCTCCTCGATGTTGCCCACGGCCAGGCCCTTCATGCTGCCCGTCATCTGCTCGCTGACTTCGGCCAGGACCTTGGGATCCAGGTAGTGCGTGGTGGCCTGCACGATGGCCTTGGCACGGCTGACGGCCTCCTCGCGCTCGGCCTTGACGCTGAGATCGAGCGGCGTGGCGTTGCCCTTCATGAAGATTCCGCTGCCGACAAAGACAGCCTCGGCGCCGAGCTGCATGACCAGCGAAGCATCGGCCGGAGTGGCAATGCCGCCGGCAGAGAAGTTCGGCACCGGAAGTTTGCCGGCCTTGGCCACCATGCGAACCAGCTCGTAGGGAGCCTGATGGGTTTTGGCCGCCAGGTAAAGCTCCTGCTCGCTCATCACCGTGAGTTCACGCATTTCTTTAACAATCTGGCGCATGTGCTTGACGGCGTGGATGACATCTCCGGTGCCGGCTTCGCCCTTGGTGCGGATCATGCAGGCGCCTTCGGCGATGCGGCGCAGAGCCTCGCCCAGGTTGCGCGCGCCGCAGACAAAGGGAGTCTTAAAGGCGTGCTTGTCAATGTGGTGCGCCTCGTCGGCCGGGGTCAGCACCTCGCTCTCGTCAATGTAATCCACGCCGAGTTCCTGCAGGATCTGCGCCTCGGCGAAGTGGCCGATGCGGGCCTTGGCCATGACCGGGATGTTCACGGTCGCCATGACCTCCTTGATAACCTTCGGCGAGGCCATGCGGGCCACGCCACCTTCGGCGCGAATCATGGCGGGCACGCGCTCCAGGGCCATGACGGCGACGGCGCCGGCCTTTTCGGCGATCTCCGCCTGCTCGGCGCTCATCACGTCCATGATGACGCCACCCTTCAACATCTCGGCCAGACCGATCTTCAGCCGCAGTCCATTGCCATTCAGTTCCGACATAAAAGCTTCTCCCTGCCAGTTGCAGATTATTCCGCCCGCGCTTGGCCACGGTGCGCCACCCTGCCGGCCAAACGGCCACGGATGCGCGCCAAGGGGCGAACAACTATTCTACCCCGAGCGGAGGCCAACGGCGGAACAGGCTTCCGGAATGGCCGGGAATGTGCGCGCCGGACGGAGGGAAGAAACGGTGTACGGATGGCCGTGCCGCGCGTGGCAGAAAGAGTGTGCGACGCGCGATGTTGTTTTATTGACTCAGCTTTCCAGCGAAACTATATTTGCTTGTTCACGTAATGATGGGGATTGAAGGAGACATCGTGGCTTCTACGGCTCAAACAACAGGCACAGCCCTGCCCAAAGGGGTTGCCCCGCTGAAGGCGGGACAGGGAAATTCCTTTCTTTGGCGGCGACTGCACTCGCTGACCGGCATTGTTCCGGTCGGCTTGTTCCTACTCGAGCACTTCTTATCGAACGCGGAAGCCCTGAGTGGCCCCGCCGCATACAACGCCCAGGTGAAGTTCCTGACCGGGCTTCCCTTCCGCCTCGGACTGGAAATCATCGGCATCTTCATCCCGCTGCTCTTCCACGCGCTGTACGGCATTTACATCTGGTGGTGGGGCGAGAACAACGTCATTGACTATCCCTGGGCGGGCAACTGGGGATACACGCTGCAGCGCTACACCGGCCTCCTGGTATTCGTCTACGTCGGCATCCACCTGTGGACGATGCGCTTTACCGGCGTCCACCTGACCGAGCACTACGACGCCAGCTTCTGGAAGGTGCAGAGCGAACTCTCGCACCCCCTGATTCTTGGCCTCTACGTGCTGGGCGTGCTGGGCTCGGCGTGGCACTTTGGATACGGCTGCTTCCTGTTTGCCGCCAAGTGGGGCCTTGTGACCGGCCCCAAGGCGCAGAACCGGGCAAGGCTGGCCGGTATTGGCCTGGCCGTGGTGCTGATGCTGGCGGGACTGGCAAGCCTGTACTCCTTTGTGAGCAAGTTTCCCGAGCAGCAGCGCAACCCGATGTGGGACTTGCACAATGACGCGGCCGAGCAGAGCCGCCTGACGCCCGCGCCCGACGCGCGCGCACAGCGATAGGCGAGGACAAAAGGGATTATGGCAAAGACTGCAAAGATCATCATCGTCGGCGGCGGCCTGGCTGGCCTGTCTGCCGCAATCAAAGTGGCCGAGGCGGGCGGCGAGGTGAAGCTGTTCTCGCTGGTGCCCGTCAAGCGCTCGCACTCGGTGTGCGCGCAGGGCGGCATCAACTCGGCAAAGAACCTGAAGGGCGAAGGCGACTCGACCTGGCTGCACTTTGACGACACCGTCTACGGCGGCGACTTTCTGGCCAACCAGCCGGCCGTCAAGCAGATGTGCGAGATGGGACCGGACATCATTGACCTGCTGGACCGCATGGGCGTTCCCTTCAACCGCACTCCCGAGGGATTGCTGGACTTCCGCCGCTTCGGCGGCACGCTCTTCAACCGCACGGCCTTTGCCGGAGCCACCACCGGCCAGCAGCTGCTGTACGCGCTGGACGAACAGGTTCGCCGCTACGAGGCCGAAGGCAAGGTCAAGAAGTACGAGTACTGGGAGTTCCTGAGCGCGGTGATTGACGGCAAAGGCACCTGCCGCGGCATCTGCGCCATGGACCTGCGCTCGATGGAGGTGGAAACCTTCGCGGCCGACGCGGTCATCATGGCCACCGGCGGCATCGGCGCCATCTTCGGCAAGAGCACGAACTCGGTTGTGTGTACCGGCTCGGCGCAGGGTTCGTTGTACCTGCAGGGTGCGGCCTACGGCAACGGAGAGATGATTCAGGTGCACCCGACCTGCATCCCCGGCGAGGACAAGCTGCGGCTGATGTCGGAGTCGGCACGCGGTGAAGGCGGACGCGTCTGGGTTCCCAAGACGGCCGGCGACAAGCGCCCGGGCAAGCAGATTCCCGAGGGCGAGCGCTTCTACTTCCTGGAAGAGTGGTATCCCAAGTACGGCAACCTGGTGCCGCGCGATATCGCGACCAGGGCCATCCACAAGATCGTCCACGACCAGGGCATGGGCGTGGAAGGCCAGCCGATGGTCTATCTGGACCTGTCGCACATTGACCGCGCCACGCTCGACCGCAAACTGGGCGGCATTCTGGACATCTACGAGAAGTTCGTCGGCGACGATCCGCACGAAGTGCCGATGAAGATCTTCCCGGGCATGCACTACACCATGGGCGGCCTGTGGGTGGACATCAACCAGCAGACCAACATCCCCGGCCTGTACGCCACGGGCGAGTGCGACTACTCGATCCACGGTGCCAACCGCCTGGGCGCCAACTCGCTGCTCAGCTGCATCTACGCCGGCTTCATCGCCGGGCCGCACGCCCTCAAGTACGCCGCGGGCGGTGACGCTCCGGGAGCGGATTTGGAATCGGCACTGGCGGATGAGAAGAAGCGCCAGCTTGGAAAGAACGACGCGCTGCTCAACAACCAGGGCGGCGAGAATCCCTTCCAGCTGTGGCGCGAACTGGGCGAAACCATGAGCAAGAACGTCACGGTGACACGCTACAACGATCGCATCGCGGAGACCGAGAAGACGCTGCTGGAGTTGCAGGAGCGCTACAAGAAGGTGAACCTGAGCGACAAGAGCATGTGGTCCAACCAGTCGTTCCTCTTTGCCCGCCAGCTGGAGAACATGTTGCACCTGGCGCGGGTGGTGGCCCTGGGAGCGCGGCTGCGCGATGAATCACGCGGCTCGCACTATAAGCCGGACTTCCCGGAGCGCAATGACGAACGCTTCCTGAAGACGACCAAGGCCTTCTACAACAGCGGAAGTAACGAGCCACGCATCGAGTGGGAAGACGTGGACATCTCGCTGATCAAGCCGCGGCCCCGCCGTTACGACAGCAAATAGCAACCGGATCCGGCCCCGGCTGAAGGGGCAAAGAGGATTAAGAGACACATGGCGAACAAGACGGTACTTTTCAAGATCAAGCGGCAGGCAAACCCGACGAGCGAACCCTTCTGGGAGGAGTTCGAGATCGCGCATCGCCCCGGCCTCAACGTGATCTCACTGTTCATGGAAGTCGCGCTGAAGCCTTTGACGCGCGACGGCAAGGCGACGACGCCGGTCAACTATGACTCCAACTGCCTGGAAGAGGTGTGCGGCAGCTGCGCCATGCTGATTAACGGGCGGGCGCGCATGGCCTGCTCCGCGCTGGTGGACAACCTGGAACAGCCGATCACCATCGAGCCGTTCAGCAAGTTCCCCGTGGTGCGCGATCTGCAGGTGGACCGCAGCGTGCTGTTTGAGAACCTGAAGACCGTCAAGGCCTGGGTTCCGGTGGATGGCACCTACGCCCTGGGCGACGGACCGCGCCAGCTTCCGCAGGTGCAGGAGCAGGCCTACCAGCTGAGCCAGTGCATGAGCTGCTGCTGCTGCATGGAGAGCTGTCCGCAGTTCAACGAAGGCACGGGCTTTGTCGGCGCGGCCACCATCGCGCAGGTGCGGCTCTTCAACATGCATCCCACGGGCAAGGTGTTGAAGGATGAACGCCTGGCGGCACTGATGGGCGACGGCGGAATCCAGGAGTGCGGCTACGCGCAGAACTGCGTGGAGGCCTGCCCCAAGGAGATTCCGCTGACGAAATCCATCAGCGACGTGGGCGGCGACGTGATGAAAAAGGCGGTGCTGGACTTCTTCCGCCTGTAACGCGGCAAGTTGTGCGAGCGCGTGGCTGCGGCCACGCGTTTCGCTTTGCCTGCAAAACACCCTCGCAGAATCAACCATCTTCTGTTCGCGCTTTGCGGAACGGACCCAATCCGGAAGGCATCTGGTTGGACAACGACCAACGTGCGCTTTGGGGTTTTGTTTCCTGCACCGGCTACGCTACACTATCTCCAGTGAACAAAACTCAGGCAAGGAGTACCACACCGACGATGTTGAGCCGGATTCAGGCTATTTGCGTATTTGTGCTGATGCTGGGTGTCACCCTGGCGTCGGCGGCCACGCTCAATTCGCCCTACCGCACACCGCGGCGCAGCCTGAAGACGACCCGCGCCAGGGCGCGGCTGCAGCGCTGGAATCCGGTTCTGCGCGGCTCGCACGATTCCCTGCTCCGCCAGAATGAAGAGATTGACCGCCTGAAGCTGAATCGCATTGCCGACGACCAGCAGTTGGAACAGCTTGAGCTGCGCGGCGAACTGGTGCCTCTGCATGAGAGCCGCTCGCTGGTGATTGCCGCGAATCTGGAATCCAACCGCCGCTTCTGCCGTCCCTGGACGCGCGCCTTCCTGGAAGATCTGAGCCAGGCTTTTTACGCCAACTTTCACCAGCCCATCCAGGTGACCAGCGCGGTGCGCACCGTGGAGCAGCAGGCCAAGTTGCAGCGCTCGAACCACAACGCCGCGCCGATTGACGGCGAGACCGCCAGCTCGCACCTGGCCGGACTTACGGTGGACATCGGCAAGCGCATCATGAGTGGCCGCGAACGCGTGTGGATTAATCAGTACGTGCTCAAGTTGCAGCAGCTCGGACTGGTGGAAGCCGCCGAAGAGCGCCGCCAGGCCTGCTATCACATCATGGTCAGCAGCCGCTACGACGAGTATCGCGACGCACCGGTGGAGTTCCGCGCCGCCAAGTAATCTTCAATTTCATTGCAGATGGAGCCCGGCCTTGCGCCGGGCTTTTGCATTGCTGCCCGGCGTTGCACAGGGCGGCGGCAAGCACGCAGGTTGTGAAAGGTCATGCTTCGGTATAATCGTTGGCGGAACGGAGAACCGATGAGACCCTGGCTGTCGCTTCCCTTCACCCTGCTGCTGGCCGGTGTGGCCGCGGCCCAAGTTCCTGCTTCAGCACCCAAGGTGACGCCCATGAAGGCAAAGACCGTCTCTGCGCAGGCCGTGCACAAGTCGGCCATTGTGGTGGACACCCACGCCGACACGCCGGGGCGATTTGTAGATGACAGCTTCGATCCTGGCACGGATGCCGGCACCGGCCACTGGGACCTTGCCAAGGTCCACCAGGGCAACCTTGGCGCCGAATTCTTCTCCATTTGGGTGGACCCTGAGCAGCATAAGGGCCATTACACCCGGCGCGCGCTGGACATGATTGACAGCGTCTATGAGACCGTGCGCCGCCATCCCGACGAGATGGTGATGGCCTACTCCGTGCATGACATTCGCGCCGCGCGCGTGGGTCCGCATCCCAAGCTGGCCGCGCTGCTGGGCGTGGAAGGCGGGCATGCCATCGAGGGAGACATCCGCGTGCTGCGCGACTTCTATCGCCTGGGCGTGCGCTACATGACGCTGACGTGGTCCAACAGCAACGAGCTGGGCCAGAGCAGCGGCGACGTGAAGTTGGGCGACAACGGAAAGCCGAAAGACCCCGGATTGACCGACCTGGGCCGCGAGGCCGTGCGCGAGATGAACCGGATGGGCATGATGGTGGACATCTCACACGTGAGCGACAACACGTTTTACCAGGCGCTGGTGGTCAGCCGCGCGCCGGTCATCGCCAGCCACAGCAGCTCGCGGGCCATTACCAACCATGCGCGCAACATGACCGACGACATGCTGGTGGCCTTGGCCCGCAACGGCGGAGTGGCGCAGGTGAACTTCAACTGCGGCTTCATCAGCAATGACTTTCTGGCCGCCGAACGGGCTTACAATCAGCAGCACGCCGACGACGCAAAACGCATGCGGGAGCTGTGGCTGGCGCCGAAGACTCCGGCGAGCGAGGCCGAGCTGGAGCGTCTGCAAACCGAATATCGCAAGTTGGTGCCGCGGCCTCCCTTCAGCGCGCTGATGGAGCACTTCGACCACATGATTAAAGTGGCCGGTGTGGACCACGTGGGCATTGGCAGCGACTTTGATGGCGTGGAGTGTCTGCCGGAAGGCATGGACGGCGTGCAGGACTTGCCGAAGATCACGGCCGACCTGCTGGGCCGCGGATACAGCCCCAGCGATGTGCAGAAGGTGCTGGGCGGAAATCTTCTGCGCGTGTTCACCGAGGTGGAAAAGACCTCAAAACAAATTCAGAAGGAACAGGCACGGGACCTGCGGCCGGAGGTCGCCATCCCCGCGGCCAGGAAATAATCACATCTCAACCGAATCACATTCAAGGAGCATTAGGCAATGCGTAGAACGATGCGTAAGACGATTGTAGTAACGGCCATTCTGCTGTGCGCGGCCATGGCCATGGCGCAGCCGGTGCCCGCGGGAACCATTGAACAGCCGGTGGCAACCATCCAGACCACGGCGGGAGATTTGCATTGCGTTCTCTTCCCGAAGCTTGCCCCGAAGGGTGTGGCCAACTTCATCGGCCTGGCACGCGGGACGAAGGAGTGGACGAATCCCAAGACCGGGCAGAAGGTGCACGGCAAGGCGCTTTACGACGGCACCATCTTTCACCGCGTCATTCCGGAGTTCATGATCCAGGGTGGCGATCCGCTGGGCACGGGCACGGGCGACCCGGGCTACAAGTTCGTCAACGAGGTTTCAAACTCGGTGACCTTTGACCGCCCGGGAAGACTGGCCTACGCCAACTCCGGCCCGGATACGAATGGATCGCAGTTCTTCATCACCGAGGTGCCCACGCCATTTCTCAATGGCAAGTACACCCTGTTTGGCCAGTGCGATGACGCCAGTGTTGAGCTGGTGAAGAAGATTGCCCGCGAGCCGCGCGGCGAACAGGATCTCCCCTACAAGCCGGTGGTCATCAAGCACATCAAGATTGATACAGGCGCGGCGCCGGTGCATCACACGGTGGCAAAGCCGGCGGCGAAGTAAACCTCATGCGGAAGTCCGGGCCGGCCAGCGGATGCAGCGGCCCGGCGCTTTCTGTTAACCTGACGAGTCAATATTATTTGCCAAGGAGCCACTATGGCCGATCGCACACCGGGACTGTACGCAACGTTTGTCACCAACCAGGGCAGCATCGTCTGCCGTCTATTTGAAACCGAGGCGCCGAAGACGGTGGCCAACTTCGTCGAGCTGGCCGAGGGCAAGCGCGACTGGAAGGACAGCGTCAGCGGCAAGAAAGGCCCCGGCCCGCTGTATGACGGCACGGTCTTCCACCGCGTGATTCCGCAGTTCATGATCCAGGGCGGCGACCCGAGCGGCACCGGAATGGGCGGCCCGGGCTACAAGTTCGAAGATGAGACCAAGGGCTCGGCGCACAAGTTCGACAAGACGGGCAAGCTGGCCATGGCCAACGCCGGTCCCAACACGAATGGCAGCCAGTTCTTCATCACCGTGGCCGCAACGCCGTGGCTGACGGGCAACCACACCATCTTCGGCGAAGTCGTGGAGGGGCAGGACGTGGCGGACAAGATCAGCATGCTGGCCCGCAACGCGCAGGACCGCCCGAACAAGGACGTTGTGGTGGAGACCATCAAGATCGAGAAGGTGTAGCCCTCCGCACGAAGTGCAAAACAAAACCCCGAGGCCGAGGCCCCGGGGTTTTTCTATTTCCGCCCAGCGCAGCTTACACGCCAATGACGCCGGTGAGTTCCTTGACCGAGGCGGCGCTCTTGTTGAGGGCGGCCTGCTCGTCGGCCGTCAGCTTGATCTCGATGATCTTCTCCAGCCCGTTGGCGCCCAGCTTGCACGGCACGCCGACGAAGAGTCCGGAGATGCCATACTCGCCTTCCAGGTACACGGCGCAGGGCAGAATCTTCTTCTTGTCCTTGAGGATGGCCTCGACCATCTCCGTTGCCGAAGCCGAAGGAGCGTAGAAGGCCGAGCCGGTCTTCAGGTACTTGACGATCTCCGCGCCGCCGTTGGCCGTGCGCTCTTCCAGTGCTTTCAGCTTGTCGGGGGCGATCAGTTCGGTGATCGGGATTCCGGCAACCGTCGAGTAGCGCGAGAGCGGAACCATGGTGTCGCCGTGTCCGCCCAGCACAAAGGCCGTCACGTTCTCCACGCTGACGTCCAGCTCGGCGGCGATGAAGGTGCGGAAGCGCGCCGAGTCCAGCACGCCGGCCATGCCGATGACGCGGTTGCGGCTGAAGCCGCTGAGCTTATAGGCGGCCTGCGCCATGGCATCCAGCGGATTGCTGACGATGATGAGGATGGTGTTGGGCGAATACTTGACCACCTTGCTTACCACGTCCTGCATGATCTTGAAGTTGGTGTTGAGCAGGTCGTCGCGGCTCATGCCGGGCTTGCGCGGAATTCCGGCGGTGATGACGACGATGTCGGAGTTCGCCGTGTCGGCGTAATCATTGGTGCCGATGACGCTGCAGTCGCGCTTTTCAACCGGCATGGCCTGCAGAAGGTCCAGGGCCTTGCCCTGCGGGATGCCCTCCATGATGTCAATCAGCACCACATCGGCCAGTTCCTTGCTGGCGATCCAATGAGCCGCGGTGGCCCCCACATTACCAGCTCCAACGATTGAAACTTTCTTCCGCATGATCTTCCCTTTCGTGCCGCTCTCCGGCGGCGAAGTTGATGTCGAGTGAGTGCGGTGGCCCGGCGGCGTTGCGGCTCGGCGGGCAACCACTTATTATCGCGCGAGTCAGCCCTTCGTGGCCATGTTGTCAATCACGGCCGAGGCGAACTCGCTGGTCTTGAGCTTGGTGGCCCCGGGCATCAGGCGCTCGAAGTCATACGTGACGCGCTTCTGGTCAATGGTCGTCTCCATGGCGTCTTCCACCATCTTGGCGGCCTCGCCCCAGCCCATGAACTCCAGCATCATCACGGCGGAAAGAATCACCGAGCCGGGATTGATGACATCCTTGTCGGCATACTTGGGAGCCGTGCCGTGGGTGGCCTCAAAGATGGCGTGCTCGGAGCCGATGTTCGCTCCTGGCGCGATGCCCAGTCCGCCAACCTGCGCTGCGCAGGCGTCGCTGATGTAGTCTCCGTTGAGGTTGGGCGTGGCCAGCACCGTGTATTCGTCGGCGCGCGTGACAACCTGCTGGAAGATGGAGTCGGCGATGCGGTCGTTGATGACCAGCTTCGTCTTCCACTGGCCTTTGCCGTGGGTGGCGTAAATGGCGTCGAGAACGGCCTTGACCTCGGCGTACACCGACTGGCGGAAGTCCTCGGGGGCGAACTCCATGCCGGGCTCAATCATCTGCGCGTTCTGCTCCACGGTGAGCGCCGGGTTGGCGTCCTTGTTGCCAAGAATCCAGCTCTCGCGCTCGGTCACCGTCTGGGCGCGGAACTCCTGGGTGGCGACCTCGTAGCCCCACTCGCGGAATGCGCCTTCGGTGAACTTCTGAATGTTGCCCTTGTGGACCAGGGTCACGCTGGAGCGCTTGTTCTTGAGCGCGAATTCGATGGCCATGCGCACCAGGCGCTTGGTGCCCGTAATGGAGATGGGCTTGATGCCGATGCCGCTGTCCTCGCGAATCCGCTTCTTGGTGCCCTTCAGCATCTCGTTGTTCAGGAAGTCAATCAGCTTCTTGACCTCGGGCGTGCCCTGCTTCCACTCGACGCCGGCGTAAACGTCCTCGGTGTTCTCGCGGAAGATGACCAGGTTCATGCGCTCGGGGTGCTTTACCGGCGAAGGGATGCCCTTGTAGTACTTCACCGGGCGCACGCAGGCGTATAGATCGAGCAACTGCCGCAGCGCCACGTTCAGTGAGCGGATACCGCCGCCGATGGGAGTGGTCAGCGGCCCCTTGATGCCGATGCGCAGGTCGCGGAAGGCGTCCACCGTCTCATCCGGCAGCCAGGTGCCGAACTTTTCCTTGGCCTTCTCGCCGGCGAAGACCTCAAACCATGCGATTTTGCGCTTGCCGCCATAGGCTTTGGCCACGGCGGCGTCCACTACGCGCACGCTGGCCTTCCAAATGTCCCTGCCCGTGCCATCGCCTTCGATGAACGGAATGATTGGGTTGTCCGGGATGAGGAACTTGCCGTTCTTGAACTCTACCGCGCGGCCCTCGGCCGGCACGGCAACTCCATTGTAGGAAGCCGCCATTCGATTTCTCCTTCAGAGAATAGACATGGGAGTGGCCACGGCGCGCCATATGCGCCGCGACAATTGCCACACGCAAACACAACGGAGGCACCCCACAACTCCCCCATCGCGCATAAGAGTAGAAAGTCTTCCGCGAGTGAACAGACGAGCCTATCACCGGAGCGCGGGCGGTTCAATGATTGTCAGCCGGAGGCCGCGTCAAAAACCTTATCGAATATGGACCTGACCACTCCCATTTGATGGCGGAGCTTCTCGTCCAGCTCGGGCGCGCCGAGCAGGGCCAGAACAGCTGCGTGCCGGAGGTCGTTTTCCGGCAGCCAGCGCAGGCTGCGCCCCTCGACAATACGCACGGCGTGGTCGGCACGGCGGTAGAGCTCCAGCGCGCCACGAAGCGCCAACTCCTGCTGCGGCTGGAGCAAGCCATTCCGGCAAAGGCGGCTGAGGCGCCCGGGGGCCTGCAGACCGGCGCTGCTGAGGCCAGAGAAGGCCTCCAGCAGGCCGAGAAGGAAGTCGAGGTCGTAGAGGCCTCCGGGACCGTTCTTGAAGCTCTCCGGCTGCGCAACTCCCTCCAGGCGCTTGCGCATGGCGCGGAGCTGGCTGGCAAAGGAGGGCGCGGAGGTCTCTGCCGCGGGCAACGTCGAATGGCCAACATGGCGGGAGCGCAGAACGCCCAACGCCGCGTCCACCTCGGCCGCGAGCGAAGGCTCCCCGCAGATGCGGCGCAGCTTGGCGAAGGCGATCACCTCCCAGGCCTCGGCCTCGGTGGCAAAGTACTGCGCCAGCCGCCGCGAGCTCACCACCAGCTCGCCTTCTCCGCCATGGGGACGCAGGCGGGTATCCACGGCAATGGCCGAGCCCTCGCGGGTGTAGCCGCTCAGCAGGGCCACCAGGGCGCGGGCGGCGCGCTCGCAATCTTCCGCAGGGCTTTCCGCGGCGCGAACAAACAGCAGGTTGGCATCGCTGACCACATCCAGCTCGCAGGTGGCCAGGCGGCCCACGGCGAATACGGCCATCCCCGCCGGGGCGTCAACGTTGGCAAAGGCCTGTTGCAGGATGACGTCAAAGGCCGCAGAGTGCGTGGCCAGAACCTCCCAGACCGGCGCGGCTTCCAGTAGCGTCCGCCCGGCATTGCGCAGCATGGCCGCACGAGCCGAGCGGCGCAACTGGTCGGCGGCGTTGGCGACGGAGTCTGCTTTGACAAGGCCATCGGCGGGCTTCGCGATTTCTCCAAAGAGCGCAGAGATATCCGCTGGGTGGCGGGCGAGAATGTCCGTGGCCAGTGCGCTCTGGGCGAAGACGGGCAAGGCGCGCTCGATCAGCGAAGCCTCGGCCAGGGTGGTCCGCAGGCGATCCTCATCCGTGGCGGCCGCAGCGATAAAGCGCATCAGGTTGCGCCGCGCCGGGTCGGCAATGCCGGAGCCCAGGGTGCGCGCAATCTGCGGCGAGCGCGAACCTAGCTCGGCGGCCAGGCGTTCGGCTCCGGGCGAGCCCAACCGCGCGGAGAGCGGCGTCGCCACACTTTCGTCCGCTCCCAGGCGCAGGACGCTGGCACAGAGCCCGGCGGCCTCGGCCATCAACTCCTTCAACTCACGCAACGTGTGCGAGGCTTCCTTGGGCATGGTGCGGAAGAGCGCGCTCTGCTCCGCCACCGCCGTCGGCAGGCGATGGCTGGGGGTGCCAAGGCGGCATTGCAGGCGATGCTCAATGCCGCGGAGTTCGGTATAGGCGCGGCCCAGCTGGCGAAACTCAGCGTCTCCGATGTGTCCCTTGTCGTGGAGCTTTTGCAGCGCCGGCAGGGTGCCGCTGGAGCGCAGCCAGCTTTCGCCTCCGCCATGCACGCGCTGCAAACACTGCACGGCGAACTCGATCTCCCGCAATCCCCCGGCCCCGGTCTTCACATCCAGACCCTGCGTCGCACGGCGGGCGGCACCGCGGCGGATGCGCTCCAGCGAACGCGCGGCGGTCTGTATGGCGTCCAAGGAAAGCGCCTCGCGATAGACGAGCGGCTGCGCGAAGCGGATGAACTCGCGCGCCAGCGTGGCATCTCCGGCCGCGTGGCGCAGCTTGAGAAGGGCCTGCAACTCCCAGTCATGCGCCTGGCCCTGGTAGTAACGCGCGGCCTGGTTGAGTCCGACGACCATCTCTCCACTACTGCCCTGCGGACGCAGGCGAAGGTCCACGCGATAGACCGGGCCCTCGGCGCTGACGGAATCGAGTGTGCGCGTCAACTCCTGCGCCAGGCGGGTGAAAAACTCCGCTGCGCTGATGGCAAGCGTTCCGGCATCGGCAAGGTCGTCGCACAGGTAGAGCAGGTCCACGTCTGAGCTGTAATTCAGCTCGTTGCCGCCCAGCTTGCCCAGTGCCAACACACAAAAGCGTGCGGGAGCCACGCGGCCGTTGGCCAGTCGCAGTTGCGGCCAGCCCTGAAACTGGCGGCGCAGCACGCTCTCCGAATGTTCCAAGGCCTCGCCGATCATTACATCGGCCAGCACCGAAATCTCTTCGGTGATCTCGGCCAGCGTGGCCAGGCCTAGCAACTCGCGCAGAAAAATACGGATGTATTCACGGCGCTTGAAGCGCGCCAGCAGAACGGGCAGCGGAGATTGATGCTGGCGCAGACGGAAGCGGGCAAACTGCTCGCGCAGGTCGTCTGCCTGCCGAGCCATGGTGAGCCCGGCCGGACGCGCGAAGAAGGCCAGCAGGTCGGGATTCTGCAGCAGGGACTGCGTAAGCCACGGAGTGCTGCCCAGCAGCAGAACGGTGGCGCGCAGGGCCAGAGGACTATTCTCGACGGCCGCGCTGAGTTCCGTCGGATGCTGCTCGGCCAGGGCTTCCAGTTGCAGCAGCGCCTGGTCGGGGTCTCCGGCCTCGGCCAGGGTGCCAGGCAGAAGGGTGCGGGCGCGCTCCGGCAGCCGCTCCTGCACGCGGGCGAGGCGCGCGGTGGATTCCGCCTTGGCAAAGCCTGCGGAGCCTTTCACGCTCCGGGCCGCCTCAGGCTTCGGACGAGCCTCGGGATTCGCACGCATCGCAGTCAACGGCAAAAAATCCTCGGCGCGAGCTATACGTCGTAGTACATGGAGAACTCGTACGGATGCGGACGCAGGCGCAGGGCGTTCACTTCCTTCTCACGCTTGTAGGCGATGTAGGTCTCCAGCATGTCCTCGGTGAAGACGTCGCCCTTCAGCAGGAACTGGTAGTCCACGCTGAGCGCTTCCAGCGCCTGGTCGAGCGTGGGCGGAATGGACGGAACGCGCTGCAACTCCTCGGGACCAAGATCGTAGATGTCCTTGTCGAGCGGCGAGCCGGGATCGAGGCGATTCTCAATGCCGTCGAGTCCGGCCATGAGCATGGCTGAAAACGCGATGTAAGGATTGGCGCTTGGATCCGGCGGACGATACTCGACGCGCTTGGCCTCCGGCGCGGAGGAGTACATGGGGATTCGGCAGGCGGCCGAGCGGTTGCGCCGCGAATAGGCCAGGTTCACCGGCGCCTCCAGGGCAGCCGAGAGGCGCTTGTAGCTGTTGGTGGTGGGTGAGACCAAGGCAGCCAGCGCGGGGCCGTGTTTGATCAATCCTCCGATGTACCACAGAGCCGTCTCACTCAGGCCAGCGTAGCCATCGCCGAAGAAGAGCGGCTTGCCATCCTTCCAGAGGGATTGATGGGTGTGCATGCTGTTGCCGTTGTCTCCAAAGACGGGCTTGGGCATAAAGGTGGCCGATTTGCCGTGGGCGCGCGCCACGTTCCGCACAATGTACTTGTAGAGCATCATGGCGTCGGCCGAACGCAGAAGAGTGCTGTAGTGCAGGTCAATTTCGCTCTGTCCGGCGCTGGCCACCTCGTGGTGATGGCATTCCACGTCGAGGCCGGCATCGCGCATGGTCAGTAGCATCTCGGTGCGCAGATCGTGGTAATGGTCGGTGGGCGGCACCGGAAAGTAGCCCTCACCGTAGCGCGGACGATAGCCAAGATTGTTCTCGCGGCGGGCGGAGTTCCAGCGCCCCTCGTCGGAGTCAAGATAGTAGAAAGCCTGGTTGGGCTTCTGGTCGAAGCTCACGCTGTCGAAGAGGAAGAACTCGGCCTCGGCGCCGAACATCGCCTCGTCGGCCAGTCCCGTGCTGGCCAAATACATTTCCGCCTTGCTGGCAATGTAGCGCGGATCGCGCTCGTAGCGTTGGCGCGTCACCGGGTCAATCACGTCGGCGATCAGGCTGAGGGTGGGCACTTCGGCAAAGGGATCAAGGCCGCAGGTCGAGGCATCCGGGATGAGCAGCATGTCGCTCTCATGGATGGCGGCCCAGCCGCGAATGGAGGAGCCATCCATTCCGAAGCCGTCGCGGAAGGATTCCACCGTCAGCTTGGAGATGGGATACGAGATGTGGTGCCAGAGGCCATGCAGGTCGGTGAAGCGCAGGTCAAACATCTGCGCCCCCTGCTGCTGAGCGAATTCGAGGACCTTGGCGGGGCTGGCATCTGCAATCGGCGACATAAGTACGATTCCCTTCTGTGCCAGGTACGGCACACGGCGTTAATCATACCGGAGATGGCCATAGTTTTCTCTGGACGAATGGCGGGAAACGAAGCACGATAACGCTATATGCCGCCGATGGGACGCCATCCGCGGGGCAGGATTGCGCCAGGGCTTTGCGGATCATCCCGTCGCCGGGGTTAACCCGTTGCCGGAGTTTTCGTGAGCTTAGATTGCTAAGCCCGCCCCCTGCGCGCCTTGCATGCATTACACTGAAAGCAGCCGCCGCCCGGCTGCGGCGCAAGCTGCCATACGGCCACCAAACAGATATCGGATGAGGGTGCGATGGATTTCGATCAGCTGGAGACATTCCTGGAGGTAGCGCGCAACCTGAGCTTCTCGCGCGCCGCTGAACGCCGCTTCCGCACCCAGCCGGCCATCAGCGCCCAGATTCGCGCCATCGAGGAAGAGGTCGGCGCCCGGCTGCTGGATCGCACCGGCGGCAAGGTCAGCATCACGGCCGCGGGCAAGATCTTCCTGGTCTACGTGGAGAGCGCACTCGACGCCCGCCGGGCCGCCATGCGCGCCGTGGCCGAGGCCGAACGCGTTCCCGGCGGTGAGATCGTGGTGGCCGCCAACGAGGGAAGCTGCCTGCACATCCTTCCCGAGGTCTTCGCCGAGTTCAAGCGCAGCTATCCGGACGTCGGCATCACGGTGCGGCGGCTGGAGACCCGCGAGATTCTCGAGAGCATCATTGATAACTCGGCCGACTTCGGCGTGGCCGCCATGCCGGTCAGCGACAAGCGCATCACGGCCGTGCCCGTACATCGCGACGAACTGGTGCTGATCGTCCCCACCGGGCATCCGCTCTCCAAGTTCAAGGAAATACAGGTGGCGCAGATCGCCGACTATCCTCTGCTGCTGCCCAAGATGGGACGCACCCGCGACAGCATTGACCTGATGTTCGAAGAGCGCAGCATGAAGGTCAACGTCAGCATGGAGCTGGACAGCAGCGAGCTGCTGAAGCGCTTTGTCGCCGCCGGCGTAGGCATTGGCTTCTGCGCGCACTCCAACGCCCTGGGCGACCTCCGGTTGGGCATCATCGCCGTGGTCAAACTGGCCGACGCGCAGATTCGCCGCGACATGGCGCTGGTCTTCCGCAAGGACAAGGCGCTTAGCCGGGCGGCCCTGGCCTTTATTGATATTGCAGTCCGGCTAAAGACTCCCCAGGCCGTACGGAAATAAGACGTACGGAAATAGCGTTCGCAGGGCAATTCCTGATTGCGCCGCACCCCCAAATCATTTACTTTCGATAAGGCCGCCAAAAGCCCCAACCGGGCCGGCGCATGTTCTGCTAGAGGAGTGACCTGAATTGGGCAAAGACATGGTCCCCAAACGCATCTTCCTGACCAAGGGAGTGGGGAAACATAAAGAGCGTTTGACTTCGTTCGAACTGGCGCTGCGTGACGCCGGCATCGCCGCGCAGAACCTGGTGCGGGTTTCGTCCATCTTTCCGCCAAACTGCAAACTGCTGAACCGCGCCCAGGGCTTGAAGCACCTGAACCCCGGCGAGGTGGTGTTTGCCGTGGTGGCTGAGAACTCCACCCGCGAGCCGCACCGCCTGGTTGCCAGCAGTATTGGACTGGCTCGCCCCGCGGACAGCAAGACCTACGGCTATTTGAGCGAGCATCACAGCTTTGGCGAGACCGACCAGGTTGCCGGTGACTACGCCGAGGAGCTTGCGGCCGAGATGCTTGCCACCACGCTCGACGTCGAGTTTGATCCTGACAAGAGCTGGGACGAAAAGAAGGAAGTCTACCGCCTGTCGAATAAAATCGTCAGCACCTCCAACATCACGCAGAGCGCGGTGGGCGATAAGAAAGGCCTGTGGACGACCACCATCGCCGCAGCCATTCTGATCTTCGAATAAGTCGCAACTGGCAATGAATCAGGCCCCGGAGACCCGGGGCCTTTTTACGTGCGCGCAATCCTTGCAAAAAATAACCGCCCGTGGCTCGAGGGCCACGGACGGCAAAGTGCCGCACAGGGGAAAACGTTTTGTCCGCTACTACCTTCTGCTGAAATCCACCGTTTAGTGGATTCCCATGCGCAGCAGCACGTTGAAGGCGAAGCTGAAGACTCCGGCGCCCAGCAGCACGCAGACCGGAAGGGTCAGCACCCAGGCCAGCAGCAGGTTCCGCAGCGTATCCATCTGCAGTCCGCTGCGGTTCGCCGCCATGGTTCCGGCCACGCCGCTGGAAAGCACGTGCGTTGTACTGACGGGCAGTCCCATGTGGTCGGCGGCCATGATGGTGCCCATGGCAACCAGTTCGGCGGCGGCGCCCTGCGCGTAGGTCAGGTGCTCCTTGCCAATCTTTTCGCCCACGGTGACCACGATGCGCTTCCAGCCGATCATGGTGCCCAGGCCCAGAGCCACGGCCACGGCCACCTTCACCCAGATGGGGATGAACTTGGTCAGCTTGTCCATGTTGCCCTTCAACCGGGCTGCGCTCTTCAATTCAGCCGGGTCTGCGATCTCCTTATGCTTAATCAGCTTGCCGAGAGCCTCGCTGGTCAGGTAGAGGTCGCTGCGCAGGGTGCGGCGGTCTTCGGCGCTCAGCTCGTTCAGGCTCTTTTTGCCGTCCAGGGCATCGGAGATCTCGCGGCACTTGGTGCCGATGGCGGCAAAGGTGCGCTCGTTCAGCTTGCCGTTGGTCTTCAGGTAGGCGCTCAGCTCGTCGGATGCGACCTGCTTACCGGCCATGGCCACACCCGGTGAGTGGCGATCCATCTGGAAGGAAATAGTCTGCGCGGTGGCCGCCAGGTCCACAATGGCCGCCGGACTGGTGGCAAGGTTGACGGCGAAGGTCAGCGGCAGGATGCCGACCAGGATCAGCATCATCAGGCCCATGCCCTTCTGTCCGTCATTGGAGCCGTGGGCGAAGCTGACGCCCGTACAGGTCAGCACCAGCAGGCAGCGGATCCACAGCGGCGGCGCCTTGTCCTTGTCCGGCGCGGTGTAAAGCTCGGGCTTCTTGATAAGAGCCTTGCTGAGCAGAAGCAGCAACGCGGCGCAACAGAAGCCGACAATGGGAGAGATCAGCAACGAGGCTCCGACCTCACTGGCCTTGGACCAGTTAACGCCCTCGCCAAAGGTGCGCGCGCCGTTCACCCAGGAGTTCGCCAGTCCGACGCCGAGGATGGCGCCGATCAGGGTGTGCGAGCTCGAGGCCGGCAGCCCCAGGTACCAGGTGCCCAGGTTCCACAGGATGGCCGAGATCAGCAGGGCGAAGACCATGGCGAAGCCCGCGCCGGAGCCGACGTTCAGCACCAGCTCCACGGGCAAAAGGGCCAGCACGCCAAAGGCGACCGCGCCGCTCGAGGTCAGCACGCCGATCAGGTTCCAGCAGCCGGACCAGATCACCGCGATCCACGGGCGCAGCGAGTGCGTGTAAATTACCGTGGCGACGGCGTTTGCCGTGTCGTGAAAGCCGTTGACGAACTCGAAGCTGAGCGCCATGCCCAGTGCCAGCAGCAGAAATATTCCGCTGCCCAAGGTCAGAGTTTGCCCGAACAGTTCCATTTTCCCTCCATTACGCCGTCGGCAAATCGTAGCGGGCGTGTATGAAAGGCGTGTTGCAAAACTGTGAGCATTTGGCAAATCGCGCGGAAGCTACTGACGCAGAAGGGCGGCGCCGTGCATCACCCAGCGGGTGGCAACCACCAGCATCGCCAGGCCGAGCACAAACAGCGCCAGCAGTACGGCCAGCACGGGAAGGCGGAGAAAAAGGCTGGGAATCCGGCTGCGGGCCATCAGGCTGCACGCGCCCCAAACAGCAAACAGCAGCGAGCTGAGCACGATGCGCAGGAACATCCCCAGGGCGGCGAAGACGGCCTCCAGAACGCTCATTTGCGGCTTGAAGCTGTGCGGAATCGCCAGGCGATCGTAGGAGGGGAGCGGCTCCGGGTCGTCCACGCCCGCCGCAGCGGAGGGTTTCCGCTCGGGCGGCGAGAGCCTTCGCATCGCCCTTGTAAGGGGATTGTTAGACCAACCGTTATCGCGCCAATCCGCCATCGCTTCCCTTCTCCGTGCTGCCATCGTAGCAGCCAGCGTGTGCGTGTTTTGCGGGCGCAGATGAAAGGATGATGAACATCCGCGAGCGCGTGCGCAAAAGGAAGAGGCCTGCCGATGTGGGCAGGCCTCCGCGCAGAACACAGAACTCTATTTCTTCTTCAGCCGCTCCAACACCGCGCCCACGACCAGTGGCATCGCCACGGTGGCGTCGTCAAAGACCTCGGCGAACTTGCCGCCCTCGGCCGGTGGAACGAACTTGCCCCAGCTGATGGCTTCGCTGTAGGGCGAGCCGCTCAGGCCGCCCCAGTGCACCGGCTCCGGACAGATGCGCAGGCCGTAGTGATAGCGCTTAAGGGGCAGATCCTCACCGCCACGGCGATGGCGCAGCTCGATGTACGGCCCGAACTGCTGCGTCCAGTTGCGCGGCACGCCGCCGCCGATGGTGAAGATGCCCAGTCGCGTTTGCAGAAGGTTCTTCTCGGCGAAGTGGTTGAGGTCGAGGAAGGGATCAAAGCCAATGGGCTCGCGGCCCTGCTTGGCGCGCTTGCGGTTGTGCAGCGCCACGTCCAGTCCCATTTCGCTGTCGGTAAAGGCGGGAATATATACGCTGACGCCCTTCTCGTAGGCGGAGCGCAGAATGCCGCGGCCTTCCGCGTGCTCGCTGAGATATTTGCCGATGGCGTGGGTGAACTTGTAGCTGCACATCACTTCGTTCGAGTCCCACTGTTCCAGCATCTGGCTGACAATGCCCTCGACAAAGTTCAGGTTCGACTCCGGCTCCAGCGTGTCATACACGCGGTTGTAGCCGGCCTCGTACAGTTCCACGTCGTTCAGCTTTTCGTCCCACACAAAGTGGCTTTTGCCGGCCGCTTCCACCAGTCCGTGCGCCATCAGGGCTCCGGTGCTGACGATGGCCTTGACGATGCCGGCGTCAATCAGGTCGGTGACGATCAACCCCTGCTTGGCCACCGTCATGGCGCCGGCCAGGGTCATCACGATGAAGGCCTCTTTGTCGCGGGCCATGGCCTCCAGCACATCGGCTGCCTGGCCGATCTGGCGCCCGGTAAAGGCCGTGCGGCCCATGGCGCGCACCAGGTCGTCCACGGTGTGGATCTTGGAAAGGTCGAGCGGTTCGAGCGCTACCAGTTTGTCGGAAATCGGGTCATGCAGCTCGCGCTCAATGCCGGAGCCTTCGCCTTGGGGGTCGTGATGGGACAAGAAACACCTCGTATGGAATGAACTCGTATCACCAGAATAAATGACCGGGCGCGGCATTAAAAGCACTCCAAGGAAAACGCCTGGTGAAAATCCGGCCACAAAGGCAAGGATGCCGCGCACAGGGGCAACTCCGAAGGTACATGTCCCATGGGCCGGGCGCTGCGACCTTCGTAATTATCCTGTATGACAGCTTTCAAGCATGATAGGACATGGCCGGGTGGTACGCACCGGCGATGTCCAGTTACGCGGCGAAGTACCGCCGCCAAGGTAGTCATCCGTCATGCTGTACCTACGTTCTCGCTCTCTTCCCCTCTTCTTTCTGCTCTGTTGTCTTGCATTTGCGCCCGTTGCGGGCCGCGCGCAGGAGACTGGAACCGGTGGCAGCCTGCGCAAGGCGCGCCTTGCCCCACGCCCGGAGTACCCGGAGCTGGCGCGCAGGCTCTCCATCCACGGCGTGGTGCAGCTCTGGGTCAAGGTCACGGCCGATGGCACCGTGCGTGACATCAGCGTCGTGGGCGGCAATCCAATCCTGGTGGATACCTGCGTGAACACGGTGAAGAAGTGGCGCTACGAGCCCACGGGCAAGGAAACTCTGGAGCCGGTGCGCTTCAGCTTCAACTGATCTCCCAAACTTCTCGTACCATAATAGGAAACCGCCAGACCTTCGGCCAGAGCCGACGGGGAATGGCGGTTTTCCTGTCTGCCATCGGAGTTCTTACGAGGCTTGAGCCGCTGAGGCGGCAAAAGACCCGGGGATGATAGCATTGGAAGTTCTGTAACCCCTTTTAAGGACTCCCCGGTGCGCATCCTGTTCATTGGCGATATCTTTGGCCGTCCTGGCCGCAACGTGGTGCGGGAGCACCTTTCGGCCCTTCTGCGGGATCACCAGGTGGACCTCTGCGTCGCCAACGGCGAAAACGCCGCCGGAGGCTTCGGCCTGACACCGCAGATCGCCGAGGAATTCTTCGACCAGGGCGTGGACGTGCTGACCACCGGCAACCATGCCTGGGACAAGCGCGAGTTGAGCGAATACTTTAACGCCGCCGCCAATGAGCCTTACAGCCCGGCCCGCCGCGTGCTTCGTCCGGCCAACTATCCTCCCGGCACGGCCGGAACCGGCCTCTACGAGGGCACCTCGCGCGCCGGCGTTCCGTACGCGGTCATCAACCTCCAGGGACGGGTCTTCATGGCCAACATTGACGATCCCTTCCGCGCCGCCGACCGCCTGCTGGCCTCCACCCAGGCCAAGGTCATCCTGGTGGACTTCCACGCCGAGGCCACCAGTGAGAAGGTCGCCATGGGCTGGTATCTGGATGGACGCGTGACGGCCCTGCTCGGCACCCACACCCACATTCCCACGGCGGATACGCGGGTGCTCGCCGGAGGCACCGCCTACCAGACCGACGTCGGCATGACCGGCCCCTACGACAGCGTGATTGGCGTGCAGAAGGAGCAGATTGTGCAGCGCTTCCTGACCGCCATGCCCGCCCGTTTTGAGGCCGCCACCGGCGACGTCCGCCTGTGCGCCGTGCTGGTGGAATGCGACGACGTCACGGGCCGCGCCAAGAGCGTGCGCCGCATTGTGCGCAACCATCATGGTGAGCCCGAAGCCAGTTGGCAGGGCGGCGATGGCAACTGAGCGGGAGGCCGTCCACCCCGGCGACGCCTTTGACTGGCGCGCCTTTGACGCCTATCTCTTCGACATTGACGGCACCCTGCTGAACTCCCGCGACCGCGTGCACTACGAAGCCTTCCTCAACGCCATGCAGGCCATGTATGGCCGCCCCATCCCCCTGGAGGGCATTACCCTGCACGGCAGCACCGATCCGCTGATTCTGCTGGAGGCCATGGTGCGCAGTGGCATCAGCCCGGCCGCGGGCCGCGCCGCGCTGCCGGAGGCCGTGGAACGGATGTGCAACGAGGTGGATGCCCGCGCCAGCGAGCTGCGTCCCGAGCTGTGCCAGGATGTTGCCCGCCTGCTCGACGAGTTGGACTCGGCCCGCAAGCTGATGGCCCTGGCCAGCGGCAACGTGGAGCGCATCGGCTGGGCCAAGGTCCGCGCCGCCGGGATCCATCAATACTTCCGCTTCGGCAGCTTCGCCGGGGAGCGCGAGACGCGCACGGAGATCTTCCGCTGGGCTGCCGACGAGGCGCGCCGTCTGCTGGGCACGGATGCCCGCGTCTGCTGCGTAGGAGACACTCCGGCCGATGTGCAGGCCGCCCACGCCTGCCAGCTTCCGGTCATCGCCGTGGCCACCGGCATCTTCTCCGCCGAACAGCTTCGCCAGGAGCTTCCCGAGCTATGCATTCCAGCTTGCGAAGTCCTTCTGCGCTCGGCACGCTGAATGGTTTCCGGTAAAATCGGGCGTATGCGCCGCGCTCTACTGACCCCCGCGCTTATTGTGGCACTCGCAGGCCTGCTTGGCGTTGCCGCTCCGCTGCGCGCGCAGGATGCGGGACAGCCCCGGAGTGCAGAGCCGGTGCCAGCGCAGCAGAGCACAGCGCGCCCAGACGGTACGCAGAATGACCCTGCGCAGAATGACCCCGCGCAGAAAGGCGCCGCGCATGGCGTGGCTACCCAAAAGGATGTTGCGCAGCCCGCCATCACGAATCTTTCTGACCCGCTGCCCTGCTCGGACGTGGAGAAGGGCTTTCCTGCCTGCGGCGCCCCGCGTGAGGCCCGCAAGAAGGCGCGCGAAGCGTATCGCCGCGCCATGCGCCTGGAGCGCCAGCATGATTACGAGGGCGCGTTGCAAGCCGCGCGCGAAGCTCATACGGCCGTGCCGCGCGACACCATCTACCTCTCCGCTGAAAAGACCCTGACTGAAAAGGTTGTCTCCGCCTCCATCAAGGCAGGCGACCAGGCCATGCTCAAAAGCGATGCCCCCACGGCGCTCAAGGACTTCCAGCGCGCCGCCGAGCTGGCCCCTGAGAACGTCTACGCGCTGCAGCGCCTTGGAGACTCCCAGCCGCGCCTGGCCCCGAAGGCCCGCGCCTGGCGCGTTGAGGAGGGCGGCGAGGTTCGTTTGCATCCGCTGGCGATCCGTAAGAACTTTGAATATCGCGGAGCGTCGTCCTTGTTTCTGCAGCAGTTCGGCAGCGCCTTCGGCATCAGCATCCTGGTGCAGGAGGGCGTAATCCAGCACTCCCTGCGCATCAAACTGGATGACCTGAACTGGGAGACCGGCGCGCCCATCGTGGAGCGGATGTGCAAGGTGCTCTTCATTCCGCTGGACGAGCACCAGGCCCTGGTGGTGAATGACACGGAGGAGAATCGCAGGGCCTACATGCGCATGAGTCTGCGCACATTTTATCCTCCCGCGCCGGCCAGCCTGCAGGAGTTGAATGACCTCTCCACCGCACTGCGCGTGCTCTTCGACCTGCGCTTCGTCAACACCAACGCCAAGGCCGGAGCCATCATCGTGCGCGCTCCGCAGAAGACGATGGATGCCATTGCCGAATTTCTGGACGGCTTCAGCGAGCCGCTGCCGGAGGTGATGCTGGACGTGCAGATCTACCAGGTCTCGCAACAGTTCAACCGCCAGATCGGCACCACGGCTCCCACCAGCTTTACGGTCTTCAACATCGCCAGCGAACTCAGCAAGCTGGCCACGAGTGCGATGTACGGCCAGATCGTCAGCCAGTTGGAGGCGGCCGGGCAGACGGTGAACGAAGCAACCATCCTGCTGGCGTTGATCGCCGCCGGCTCTTCTTCGGGCGTTGACACCCCGCTGAGCAGCCCCTTTGCCACCTTCGGCGGTGGCCTGACTTTGAGCGGCGTCACCATCCCCTCGGTGAGCGCGGAGTTCTCCGACGTCAACTCGCAGACGCGCCAGGTAGACCACGTGCAGTTGCGCGCCCAGTCCGGCAAGGTGGCCAACTTCAAGTTCGGCGAGCGCTACCCGGTGGTGACCGCCCAGTACAGCGCCGGCAACTCCACCACCAGCCTGCTGCAGTCGCTCGGCGTCAGCGCCGCGGCCCTGGCCGCGTTCACCGGAGGAGGAACCACCACGATCCCCGCTCCGCAGTTCACCTATGAAGACATCGGACTGGTTCTGAAGGCCACTCCCCGCCTGCACGGAGAGCTGGTGACCCTGGAGTACGAGATGACTCTGCGCTCGCTGGAAGAGACGACGGTCAACAACCTGCCCATCATGGACAATCGCGACATGAAGGGCGTCATCAGCACCATGAATGGCCAGCCCATCGTCATCGCCGGCATGGTGGACAGCGAACAGATGAAGAGCATGACCGGCATTCCAGGCGTCTCTGCCGTGCCCGTCCTGGGCGATTCGCTCTCCAGTAAGTCCATGTCAAAGACCTACACCGAGCTCATGATCATCCTGACCCCGTACCTGACCACGTCGGCCAAAACGCAAGGCACTTACATTCTGCTTCCGCAGGCCAGCCCGAAATAGACACTGCACGCGCACGGTAAGGCACAACAAAAGGCGCTCCTGCGGGAGCGCCCCTTGCGTGCACAGAGTTCGTTACTTCCCGGCCTGCTCCACTTCAAACTGCACAATGGCCTTCAGAGCCTCGTACGGAAGCGATCCCGGATTGCCGAGGAGCCGTCCGTTGACGTAGAGCGTCGGCGTGCCGCTGACGCCAAGGTCGCGGCCCACCTCGACGCTGCGCTTGATGCGCTCGCCGGTCTCCGGCAGGTCGGCACAGGCCTGGGTCTTGGCCACGTCGGCCCCGGCGGCCTCGGTGTAGTGCTTCATGCGGCCTGTCACCTCGGCGTCGTCAATCTTGACCTTGCCGTCGTCGCCGGTGCGGCGCACGATGCTCTCAATCTCGCGCTGATGGCCATACACGCCATCAATGAAGGCAAAGGCCTGGTCCTGATTCTGCCGCGTGATGCAATCCAGGTACGCCGCGCCGCGCGCCGCCCAGGGATGCAGGCCGATCAGTGGATAGTTCTGGAAGATGAAGCGCGCGTCAGGAAAATCCGCGTAGAGCTTCTGCATGACCGCCTGCGCCTCGCGGCAGGACGGGCATTCCAGATCGGCAAACTCCACGATCAGCACCTTGGCGTTCACCGGGCCGCGCGTCGCTCCAAAGGCCCTGCTGGCCAGCACCGCGCGATCCGCCGCGTAAGGGTCGGCGCCGAAGGGACGAAGCTCCCCGGCGATGACGTGCTTCAGATCGTGCGTCACATACCAGCGCACCACCTGCTGCCCTTCCGGCGAAGCGAAGATCGTCACCACTTCGAAGAGCTCCGGCGAAGTGGAGGCCTGAATGGCGGCAACGCTCACCTTAAGATTCGGATCGTAGCCATAGGCGCGTTGAAAGTAGCTCTGCACCAGCTCGACGCTGGGAGCACCCGCCGGCGGCGCGGGCTTCGCATCCTCCGCGGCCTTGGCCGCCTGGGCGAAGAGAGAAGAAGAGATCAGCAGTGTGACGGCAAACATCGTGATCAAAACTTTAGAGAAGAGGCGCATCCGGTTCATCCTTACCTTTTTTGACCGCGCTCAGCGCGGAGTGAGAGTGCTTTCAACTTCAATTCTGCTTGAGCATACTGCCCTGTTACGCAATCTGCTGCTATGAAACCTGATGGTGCGCCGCGATCGGAAAGCGGCGTCCAATGCCAAAGGCCTTGGTGGAGATGCGAATTCCCGGCGCCGCCTGTTGGCGCTTGTACTCGCTGCGATTGATCAGCCGCACGACAAAGCGTACCGTCTCCTCGTCGAAGCCCGTCAGCCGGACGATCTCCTCCACCGACTTCAGGTTCTCCACGTACTCTTCCAGGATGCGGTCCAGCACCTCGTAAGGCGGCAGCGAGTCGCTATCCTTCTGGTCCGGACGCAGCTCGGCCGAAGGCGCCTTGGTCAACGACGACTCCGGGATCACCGCTCGTCCGGCGTTCCGGTTGATATACCGAGCCAGGCGATAGACCATCGTCTTCGGCACGTCGGAGATGACGGCCAACCCGCCCACCATGTCTCCGTAGAGCGTGCAGTAACCCACGGCGACTTCGCTCTTGTTGCCCGTGGTCAGCACCAGGGCGTTGAACTTGTTGGCCACGGCCATCAGGATGGCTCCGCGTGAGCGCGCCTGAAGGTTCTCCTCGGTCACATCCTCTTTCGTTCCGGCAAACACATTGCTCAAGGCCGTGCGGAAGCTGGCGAAGATATCCTTGATGGGCACAACCTCAAAGCGTATGCCGAGATTTGCCGCCAGTTCGCGCGCGTCGGTGATGCTGCCCTCCGAGGAATACTCACTCGGCATCCCGACGCCGATGACGTTCTCCGCGCCCAGGGCCTCGGCGGCGATCACCGCCGTCAGCGCCGAATCAATGCCGCCGCTCAGGCCGACCACCACCTTGCCGAAGCCGCACTTGCGGACGTAATCCCGCGTGCCCAGCACGAGCGCGGCCAGCACGCTCTCCTCTTCCCCCTCGGTGGCCGGATGCAGGTCGCCGATCATGCTGCCGGTATCCACCAGGATGAGGTCTTCCGCAAACGAACGACCCGTGGCGATGACCTCGCCCTGCGGATTCAACGCCAGGCTGGAACCATCGAAGACCAGGCTGTCATCGCCGCCCACCTGGTTCACCAGCAGCACCGGAACCTTATGCTGCCGTGCCAGCGATGCCAGCATCGCCCGCCGCAGCGCCTGCTTGGCTACGTGGAAGGGCGAGCCGCTGATGTTCAGCACGATCTCCGCTCCGGCGCGCACCAAATCCTCGACCGGATCGGTGCCGTACAGGCGGCGGCTCCAGAAGGCTTTGTCGTTCCAGGCGTCCTCGCAGATGGTGAGCGCCACGCGATGGCCGTTGAGGGTGAACAACTCCTGCGTGGCGGCCGGGGCAAAGGTGCGAGCCTCGTCGTAGACATCGTAGGTGGGCAGCAGCCGTTTGCTCTGCACAAAGTCAATGCGCCCACCGCGCAGCAAGGCCGCCGAGTTCATCACGCTCTTGCCCGTCTCGCTCGCCGCCGGAGAAGGAAAACCGGCGATGATCGGCAGCTCGGGAAACTGCACGGCAAGCTCTTCCAACGCCAGCCGGGCTCCGGTCACAAACGATGGCAGCTCCACCAGGTCGCGCGGCGGATAGCCGCAGATGGAGAGCTCGGGAAAGACGACCAGTTCGGCTCCACGCTCCGCGGCCTGCCGTGCAAAGTCGGAGTGGCGGGCAAGGTTGCCGCGGAAGTCCCCGATGGTCGGGTTGATCTGTGCCAGAGCAATCTTCACGGAAACAGTGTAAAGCCGCGCGGGGCGGCCCTCCAAACAATGCGGCAAACAAGTTGGGCGGCGCACATGGCGCCGCCCGCACTCTGCCCGCAGGGGCTAGTTAATGTAGAGCACATCGTAGGCCTGGCCCTTGACGTCCGTGTTGTACTGCGACGTGATGGTGGCTCCGGCCTGGGTGTACATGTAGAACTCACCGCCCTCGATGGTGTACACGTCACCGCTGTTGGCCGCCAGTGTGATGCCCGTGGCGTCTCCCTTGGCGGGCTGCGGCAGCGGAGTGGCCGAGGTCAGCGTGCTGTTCACATTCGTAATGCAGGTCGCAACGCCGCAGTTCTGGGCGCCAATCCACCAGGTGTTCTTGATGTTGCGGATGATTCGCTTGGTTCCCGGACCCAGGGCAATCACCGTCGGCGTGCTGTTGAGCGAGGCCAGGCTGATCTCGGTAAACCATCCGTCCATCACCGTGTTGCCGCCGGCATCCACGCTGGTGGCTCCGCTTGAGCCCGCCAGGTAAAGGATGTTGTTGGTCGTGTCCATGTAGCCGGCCTGCGCGCCCTTCACCGTCCACTCGCCCAGCACGGTGGCGGTCAGGGTGGTGATGCCACTGGTTGGCGTGCTCGGCGTGGTGAAGCTGGTCAGGTCCACCACGGTAACCTTGGCCGAAGTCGGTCCGCCGCACTCCGGTCCACAGCTCAGGATGTAGGCCTTTGTGCTATCCGAGGAGAAGAAGACCTGCCGTGGCTGGCTGAGCGTCACCGGGCTGTTGGATGCGGTCACCAGGTTCAGCGGGTAGTAGCCTGGGACGCCGGTCGTCGGATCGTCGGCCGTCAGATCCACCCAGTAGGCCAGGTAGTCGGTGTCGGTGAAGGCCATCAGGTGCTTTTCCAGCCCGTCCATGCCGAGGTAGTGCACGCTGGGAAACTGGATCTGCGTGTTCAAACTGCCGTCGGTGGGGTTGAAGCGCACAATGGCGCCCGGCGTGCGATAGGTTCCATTGTTGTAATTGGAGACCGCGGCAAAGCCGAACTTGTTGTCCACGGAGCTGACGAAGCTCTCGGTGAAGCCGCTGAGCGCGATCGTCCCCTTGACCGCCTCCTGCAGGTTGTTCAGCGAGGAGATGGCCTGCGAGCCCGTGTCATTGACCAGGGTCAGCGTGGCGTCCGGCGAAAGCTGCATATAAGTCGGTTCGCTGCCCACGGCAAAGGTGTAGCTGGTCAGCCGGTTCTCGGTCGAATCCATCACAGCCAGATTGCCGGCGTAATGGTTGGAAATGATGGCGCGGTGGGAAAGATGCGTCACGGGCTTGTACGGCTGGTCGCCGGAGCCATTGTTGTAACTGCCCTGGCTGGTAGTGTCACCGTTACCGCAGCCCGCCAGCAGGCAGGCGTATAAAAGGGCAAAGAACAAGATAGCTCGCTTCAAGCAACGCACTCCAAAAGATTGATTTCACAGCTGCGGGAACGCTTGATTATACCATCCGCTCCATTTGGCCCGCCGGGGGCTGTGATAAGGTTCAAGAAAACCAGCTTCTGCGATAAACTGCGGAGCTTGAGGGTATGGGCTATGTCCCTTTTTGCGGAACGGCTGAGCCGCGCTCCGGTGCTGTGTGATGGCGCCATGGGCACGCTTCTGTATGCGCGTGGCGTCTTCATCAACCGTTGTTATGACGAGCTCAACGTCTCGCAGCCGGAGATGGTCGCCGCGATTCACGCCGAGTACGCCAAGGCCGGGGCCGAGGTGATTGAGACCAACACCTTCGGCGCCAATCACTATCGCCTGCAGCGCCACGGTTTTGAAAGCCGCGTCGAGGAGATCAACCGCGCCGGTGTCCGCATTGCCCGCACGGCCGCCGGCCCTGACGTCTTCGTCGCCGGCAGCGTCGGCCCTCTGGGCGTGCGCATCGAACCCCTGGGCAAGATCGCCCGCGAGGAGGCCCGTGCCGCATTCCGCTCCCAGATTGAAGTCCTGGCCGACGAGGGCGTGGACCTCATCCTGCTGGAGACCTTCGGCTCCATTGACGAGCTCTACCAGGCCATTCTGGCCGCCCGCGAGGCCGCCCCCGGACTGCCCGTGGTGGCCGAGGTCACCATTGACGAGGATGGCAACGCCCTCGACGGCACCGAGCCCGAGGCCTTTGGCGTGCGCCTCACCAACTTCGGAGCCGACGTCATCGGCTGCAATTGCTCGGTCGGCCCGGCCGCCATGCTGGATACCATCGAGCGCCTGCGCCGGGTCACCAACCTGCCCCTGGCCGCGCAGCCCAACGCCGGAATGCCGCGCAGCGTCGAAGGCCGCAACATCTATCTCTGCTCGCCGGAGTACATGGCCAGCTACGCGCGCAAGTTCGTCGCCGCCGGAGTCTCGCTCATCGGCGGTTGCTGCGGCACCACGCCGGAGCACATCAAGGCCATGAAGAACGCCCTGCGCATGGGCGAGGCGCGCGCTTCGTCCTTCCAGGTCACGGTGGCCCGCCCCGCCCAGCAGCCGGAGCTGAAGCCGCTGGCCGAGCGCAGCAGGCTGGGCAAAAAGCTCGCCTCAGGCGAGTTCGTCACCATGGTGGAGATCGTGCCGCCCAAGGGCTGCACACCGGCAAAAGAGGTGGATGCCGCACGCTATCTGCGCGGCGTCGGCATTGACGCCGTCAATATTCCCGACAGTCCCCGGGCCAGCGCTCGCATGAGCAACCAGGCCTTGTGTACGCTCATCGAGCGTGAGTGCGACATTGAGACCGTGCTGCATTACACCTGCCGCGACCGCAACGTGCTCAGCATCCAGAGCGATCTGCTGGGCGCCAGCGCGCTCGGCCTGCACAACCTCATCTGCATCACCGGCGATCCGCCCAAGCTGGGCAACTACCCGGACGCAACCGCCGTCTTCGACGTGGATGCCATCGGCCTGGTCAACATCGTGCGCAATCTCAACCTCGGTGTGGACATCGGCGCCAACCCCATCGGCTCGGCCACGGCCTTTGTCATCGGCGTCGGAGCCAATCCCGGCATCAGCGACCTGGACGAAGAGATCCGCCGCTTTGAGTACAAGTGCGAGGCCGGAGCCCATTACGCCGTCACCCAGCCGGTCTTCGACATGCGTTTGCTCGAGCAGTTCCTGCGCCGCGTGGAGCATTGCAAGCTGCCGATCCTGGCCGGCATCTGGCCCCTGACCAGCGTGCGTAACGCGGAGTTCATGCGCAACGAGCTTCGCGTCAGCGTGCCGGATGAGATCATCGCCCGCATGTCCGCCGCCGGAGAAAGCGGCGAACACGCCCGCGCCGAAGGCGTGCTCATCGCCCGCGAGATGTTGTTGGAGGCGCGCAGCATGGTACAGGGCGTGCAGGTCAGCGCCCCGCTCGGCAAGTTCGCCGCCGCCGTGGATGTCATCGAGGCCCTGGGCGCGCGCTAGCATTTCTCACTAGCTTTTCTCAATCGCCGCATGGCAACGAAAAGGCCGCGCTCCATGCGCGGCCTTTCACTTCCCTGCGAATTTCAAGCAGCCAACTTAATTTCTCCAGCTTCATTTTCACCAGTGGCTTATTTTGCCAGCGTCGCCGGAATCTCAATCGCAATCTCCAGCCCATGCGGCTGCCTGTTGCGGGCCGTCACCTTGCCGCCGTGGAACTTCACCGCGGCGCTCACCAGCGAGAGCCCCAGTCCGCTGCCGCCTGTGCTGGTGTTGCGGGCGTCGTCCACGCGGTAGAAAGGCTTAAATAGCCGTGGCAGCGCGTCCTCCGGGACGCCGGGACCGTTGTCGCTCACGCTGATCCGCGCCACGCCGCCCATCACGCTCAACTTCACCTCAATGCGTCCGCCGTCGCCGGAGTAGAAGATGGCGTTGCGCAGCAGGTTTTCGACCGCGCTGCGCAGCATGTTCTCATCGCCCACCACGGTCAGCTCCGGCCAACCCTCGCCGCCAATAATTTCGGCATTGCTCTGGCTGGCCTCAAAGCGCGCGTCTTCCAAAGCCTCATCCAGCACCTGGCTCAGCGACACCGGGACCTTGGGTGTCTCCATCTGCCCGCTCTCGAGCCTTGCCACGGTCAGCACCTGCTCAATCATTCCATTCAGCCGCAGCAGCTCCAGTTCGATGCGCTCCAGCAACTCGGCGCGTTCTTCCTCCGGAGCGTTCGCGGCCAGCGACAAGGCCACGCGTATGCGCGCAATCGGCGAGCGCAGATCGTGCGAGACACCCATCAACATGCGCTTATTGCTCTGCACCAGGTCGCTGATCTCGCTGGCCATGCTGTCAAAGTCGCGCACCAGGTCGGCAATCTCGTCGCGGCGGTCGCTCGGCCCGCGTCCGGCGCGGGCATCCAGGTTCCCCCCGGCAATGGCCGCAGCGGCATCGCGCAATCGCACAATGGGCCGGGTCAGGTATTGCGCAAGAATCGCGCATAACAATGACGTCAGCAGCGAGCTGAACAGGATGACGATAAACACGCTGACCGGAAGCGAGTGCAGCACCGGTGGATGGAAGAACTCACCCACGAAGACATAGTTGTGCCCCGCGCCGTCATCCACGCGCTCGGCAATGAAGGCTCCGTGATGGGTCACGGCGAAGCCATCGTGCTGCAAGGCCTTCTTGGCGGCGTCACGCGCATCGGGAGCCAGCCAGTAGCCGCTCAGCTCATTCCAGTTGTCGTCAAAAAGCCAGTAGGCGCTGCGCTTCGGCAGGGCGACGCCATGCAGCATCTCGCGCAGCCCCTCCTGCCCGCGCGTGGAATAGCGCCAGGTTGCGTAACGCGCCAGCACCGGCACGGCGCGCCGCTCCGGCTGCACCCACCAGGGGCGCTCCGGTCCGAAGCTCTCATGCACGCGGTAGGCCAAAAACAACATGATCACCGTCTGCATAATCCAGAACGGAAGAAAGATTTTCCAGAAGATGCGGCTTCTCACGGCTGCCCTGCCTTGGCCGTCACGGCGTAAAAGTATCCAATGCCACGCACCGGACGGATGCGCTCCTCGCCCCCGGCATTTAATCCCAGCTTCTTGCGCAGCCGGCTGACGTGCACGTCCACACTGCGGTCAAAGGCCGAAAGCGGACGCCCCAGCGCGGCCTGTGCCAGCTCCTCGCGCGTCACCACGGCTCCGGAGCGGCGCAGCAGCAAGGCCAGCATGTTGAACTCCGCGCCGGTCAGTTCCACCGCCTGGCCGCCGCATTGCACGCTGCGCGCCAGCAGGCTCAGCTCCAAATCGCCGACGGCCAGCGTCTCCTCCGTGGCACTTTCGTTGTGGTTTTCCTGCGAGCGCCGCAGCACGGCCCTGATGCGGGCCACCAACTCGCGCGGATCAAAGGGCTTGGGTACGTAGTCGTCGGCGCCGATCTCCAGTCCAAGAATGCGGTCCACGGCCTCGCCCCGCGCGGTCAGCAGGATGACCGGCACGCGGGAGTGCTGGCGCAGGCTCTTCAGCAGCTCAAAGCCGCTGCCGCCGGGCAACATCACGTCCAGGATAATGGCGTCGTGCTCATGGCGCAGCGCGGCTTCCAGTCCGCTGCGGTGGTCGTAGACGGCCGTCACCTCAAAGCCTTCGTTGCGCAGGTAGCGCTGCAACAGGCTGACCAGTCCCTGATCGTCGTCTACGATGAGTACGCGGTTCATGCTGTCTATTGTCTCCGCCGCAAGCACAAAACGGCTGTGAATAACTGTTACGAATTGCCCAATGCGGTTCACAAAAGTTTACCTTGCGCTGAGGGCGTCCGCGGGCGGCATCCTTTACACTTTTTTACCCTGCCGCAGCCCGCGCAGGCGTAGGGTCATAGGAGTGTGGAGGCTGGCGAAAATGGGCGTTGTATCCGCCCCCGTTCCGCCGCACCCGGCAGATGACATTCGACGGGGCCGGCATTAAGCTATTGGATGCCGCTTTTCCCGCAGTTGCGTAGCGGGCCGTTATGCTCCGTACGCTGGATTTTACAGGCCATAAAACGAAGGAACCTTAGCGATGCCAGAGACGCTCTCCAACGCCCCCGCCGCCCCTAATTCCACCCCTGCTCCGCATTCCTCGCGGGGCCGGCACCTCCTCATCTGGATCGTGGTGCTGGCGGCCTTTGCCGGGCTCTTTTACCTTGTGTATTACATACAGAGCCGGCCCAACCCCGCCACGGTGGCGGCCAAAAAGGGCGCGTTCGGCACCGTCAGCGTCACTCCGGCCACGGCCGTCACCGGGGACATCGGCGTCTACCAGGAAGCCATCGGCACCGTCACTCCGCTCTACACCAGCAACATCACCAGCCAGGTCACCGGACTGGTCGTGGCCGTGCCCTTCAAGGAGGGCCAGCAGGTGCACAAGGGCGACACGCTGATCGAGCTTGATCCGCGACCCTTTGCCGCACAGCTCGCCCAGGCCCAGGGCACTTTGGAGAAAGACAAACAGCTTCTGGCACAGGCCATCATGGACCTGGAGCGCTACAAGGCCGCACTGGCCCGCAACGCCGTCGCCAAGCAGATCTATGACGACCAGGAGAAGCTGGTCGCGCAAGACCGCGGCACCGTCCAGGCCGATCAGGGCATGGTGGATTACGACAAGGTGCAGCTCGGCTACTGCCACATTGTGGCGCCCTTCAACGGCCGCGTGGGCCTGCGCCTGGTGGACCCCGGCAACGTGGTGCAGGCCAACGGCACCACGGCCCTGGCGGTCGTCACCCAGGAGCAGCCCATCACCGTCATCTTCACCATCGCCGAGGACGCCATCGCCGAAGTCCGCTCCCAGGCCAACAAGGGCCAGGGCCTGCCCGTCTTTGCCTTTGACCGCACCGCGCGCAAGCAGATCGCCTCCGGCAAGCTGCTCACCGTGGATAACCAGATTGACACCACCACGGGCACGGTGAAGCTGCGCGCCGTCTTTGACAACAAGGACGGAGCGCTCTTCCCCAACCAGTTCGTCAACACCCGCCTGCTGGTCAAGACCCTGAAGGATCAGACGCTGATTCCGACCTCGGCCATCCAGCACAACGGCACCGTCGCCTTCGTCTACGTGTTGCAGGGCGGCAAAGCCGTGCTGACCAACGTCAAGACCGGCACCACCGACAATGGACTGACGGCCGTCGAAGGCCTGCACCCGGGAGACCTTGTGGCCAACAGCAGCTTTGAGAAGCTCCAGCCCAACGCTCCGGTCAGCATCAGCCAGCCCACCGCCGGCAACGGGAGGACGTAAGGTCTGTGAGCCCGTCGCGTCCATTCATTCTTCGTCCGGTCGCCACATCGCTGTTGATGGTGGCCATCCTGCTGACGGGCATCGTCGCCTACACGCAGCTGCCTGTCTCGGCGCTGCCGCAGGTGGATTACCCCACCATCCAGGTGCTGACCTTCTACCCCGGCGCCAGCCCGGATGTGGTGGCCACCACGGTCACCGCCCCCCTGGAACGCCAGTTCGGCCAGCTCCAGGGCCTCAGCCAGATGACCTCGACCAGCTCCGGCACGGCCTCGGTCATCGTCATGCAGTTCAACCTCAGCATGAACATTGACGTGGCCGAGCAGGAGGTGCAGTCGGCCATCAACGCCGCGCAGAGTTATCTGCCCAGCGTGCTGCCCGCGCCGCCCACCTACAGCAAGACGAATCCGGCCGACGCGCCCGTGCTGACCCTGGCCATCACCAGCGATTCCATGCCGCTCAGCCAGGTTGAGGACCTGGTGGACACGCGCCTGGCCCCCAAGCTCAGCCAGCTCGCCGGTGTCGGCCTGGTCAGCATCAGCGGCGGACAGAAGCCGGCCGTGCGCATCCAGACCAACCCCTCGACGCTTGCCGCCTACGGCCTCACCCTGGAGCAGCTCCGCACCGCCCTTCTGCAGACCAGCGTCAACGCCGCCAAGGGCAACTTCGACGGCCCGCGCCAGGACTTCCAGATTGACGCCAACGATCAGTTATCCGGCAGCGCCGACTACAAGAACGTCGTCATCGCCTATCGCAACGGCGCGCCCATCCTGCTGAAGGATGTGGCCAAGATCGTGGACGGCGTGGAGAACGAGAATCAGGCCGCGTGGATGAATCACACCCCGGCGGTGATTCTCAACATCCAGCGCCAGCCCGGCGCCAACACCATCAGCGTCGTCCACAGCATCAAGGCCATCCTGCCGCAGTTGGAGGCCAATCTGCCGGCCACCATCAAGGTCACGCAGATGACCGATCTCACCGTGCCCATCAAGGCTTCGGTGAGCGACGTGCAATGGGAGCTGATGCTCACCGTCGTGCTCGTCGTGCTCATCATCTTCGTCTTCCTGCGCTCGGTGAGGGCCACCATCATTCCGGCCGTCGCCGTTCCCATCTCGCTGGTCGGCACCCTGGGCGTCATGTACGTCCTCGGCTACAGCCTGGACAACCTCTCCATGATGGCCCTCACCATCGCCACCGGCTTTGTGGTGGACGACGCCATCGTGATGATCGAGAACATCAGCCGCTATCTGGAAGAAGGCATGCCGCCGCTGGAGGCCGCGCTCAAGGGCGCCGAACAGATCGGCTTCACCATCATGTCGCTGACCATCTCGCTGATCGCCGTGCTCATCCCCCTGCTCTTCATGGGCGATGTCGTCGGCCGCCTCTTCCGCGAGTTTGCCGTCACCCTGGCCGTCACCATCATCATCTCCGCCGTCGTCTCGCTGACCTTGACGCCGATGATGTGCGCCCGCATCCTGCGCAGCACCGCCGACGAAAAGCCCGCGCGCTTCGCCCAGTGGAGCGAGCGCATGTTCGACGGCATGATCGCCTTCTACGGCCGCACGCTGAAGTTCGTGCTGCGCTTCCAGCCGCATCACCCTGCTGGTCGCGCTCGGCACCCTGGTGCTGACCGTCTTCCTGTACATTCATGCCCAAGGGCTTCTTCCCGGTGCAGGATACCGGCGTCATCCAGGGCATCTCGCAGGCCCGCAGACCATCTCCTTTACGGCCATGGCCGACAAGCAGCAGGAGCTGGCCAAGATCATCCTGGCCGATCCGGCCGTGGAGAGCCTGTCCTCCTTCATCGGCGCCGACGGCACCAACACCACGCTCAACAGCGGACGCATCTCCATCAACCTGAAGCCGCTGGACAGCGCGACCTCAACGCCAGCGACGTCATTCGCCGCCTGCAGGGCAAGCTCGACGCAGGTGCAGGGCATCCAGCTCTTCATGCAGCCGGTGCAGAACATCACGGTGGATGACCGCGTCAGCCGCACCCAGTACCAGTACACGCTCGAAGATCCCGACACC
>CAVRDQ010000071.1:0-23997 GCA_963719655.1 uncultured Acidobacteriota bacterium
GTTATGAGCAGGACTGCATCGTGAGGCTTCTTTTTTCTTATGACCCGCGATGGTTCGTTCGTTCGATAAGAGCGAGAATGAGTTGCCTGACAAAGTGTTGATCGGCCTCTACATGGCACAGGACAAGGGGTTGGTAAAAATGGAATGGACCGACCGCACCGCCAAGTGGTCGATGTTGAAAATGCCCGACCCTTACAGTCAGATTAGGAGCGACCGCGATGTGGAACTGGCTGCTGCACGATCCGATTTGGGTGGGCAACTCGATCATGTCGCGAGGAAATTTGATTGTCCTCCTGATCGAGTGGGTGATCTATATCGGGACGGCTCTTATTGCTGTCGGGGGCGCTGGCGTCTTTCTTATCCGTTTAGTCCGTCGAAAATCTTAGGAGGCCCGACATGGGCAAAAGTCGCTCTGGAAGAATTGGCCGATATTTTCGAGACTGCATCTAAGCAGCCGACTAATATCATCGATCCACCGTTCGACTGTGCGACGGTCAACCTGCGGCCAGAGACATGCGCTGAAGATTTTGCAACGGTGCTCTGCCGGAACCACGACGCTCATGTTGGGCAGGCCGCACATGGCGAACAGGTCTTCCAACGCCTGGTGCGTCGCGCCGTCGGGACCAACGCTGACGCCGCCATGCGCTCCGGCGATGAAGACGTTGAAGTTGCCGTAGCAAATGGAGACGCGGATCTGATCCAGGTTGCGCGCCGCCGCAAACGTCGCGTAGGTGCCAAAGACGGGCAGCTTACCCTCCTTGGCCAGCCCCACGGCGACGGCCGTGGCCGATTGCTCGGCGATACCCATGCTCAGCCAGCGCGATTTGCGCTCGGGATTCTTGGCGTAGAACTCGCTGATGGTGATGGAGCCGGAGATGTCCAGCCCGAGGCAAACCACGCGCTCGTCGCCGCCCTCCTGCGCCAAAGCCTTGCCAAAGCCCATGCGCGTCGGCTCCATCTTCACCTTCATGGTCTCGGCGCGGTTCCACCAGTAATCGGAGTTGAACTTCGGCATCTTCGCGTCCAGCTTTGCGTCCACCATCCTCTGGTATTCGGCGGCGTGCGCCAGCATCTTCTCCACGTCCACCTCGGCGGCCACGCCAAGCTCGGCCAGAGCCTTGTCCAGCTCCTCGCGGTTGGGAGTCTTGCCGTGCCAGCCCGCCAGGTTCTCCATAAAGCTGACGCCCTTGCCCTTGACGGTCTCTGCCAGCACCAGCGTCGGACGCCCATCGTGATTGCGCTTCGCCTTCTCCAGGGCCTCCACAATCTGCGTCATGTCGTGGCCGTCAATCGCCAGCACGTTCCAGCCAAAGGCCGCGTACTTTTCGGCGATGGATTCGACGTTCATCACTTCTTTGGTCTTGCCGTCAATCTGCAGGTGGTTGTTGTCAATGATGGCCACCAGGTTGTCCAGCTTGTGATGCGCGGCCTCCATCGCGGCCTCCCACACCTGGCCCTCCTGCTGCTCGCCGTCGCCCATGATGCAGAAAACCGTGTAGCCCTTGTGGTCCAGATGAGCGGCCAGGGCGTTACCCACGGCCACGCTCAGCCCCTGGCCCAGTGAACCGCTGCTCACCTCGACGCCCGGCAGCTTGAGCCAGTGCGGATGCCCCTGAAAGGGCGAGCTCAGCCGGCGCAGCAGCGCCAGGTCAATCTTCTTGCAGTAGCCGCTGAAGGCCAGACTCACATACAGTGCGGGAGCCTTATGCCCCGCCGACCAGAGGATGCGGTCGCGCGCCACCCAATGCGGATTCTTCGGATCGTGATCGGCGACGTGGAGGTACAAGGCCGCGGCAATGTCCATGATGCTCAGCGTCCCGCCGCTGTGTCCGCTGCCGGCGCAGTGCAGGGCTGCCAGGTTGTAGCCGCGCATCAGGGCGGCCGCGCTCTTCAGTTCGTCAATGGAATATTGCTTGATCGGGCGCAGGGAGGAGGAGTCAAGAATCGCCACGTTGTACCTCGGGGCTGGGGCCTTTGCGGACGCTTTGCTCATTGGGCACACAAGCTTCACCGTCGCCGGCATCGCACGCAGGCAGACGGGGTTCGACGGTCCCAGAACCGCGTAACTCTATTCGGTCCTCGCACCCAGCGCAGTGAGCCGAGTCACCGCCCATCTGTGATACCGCCTCCGATCCGCGTAAGTGATTGATTTCATTGAGTGCGATAAGCATGGAATCCTTGCCGTGCCTTGATTACCGCTCGTCTCACATAATGAGATTCGGTAATTTATCACTGATTCCGGTGAGTGCTGCCACTGCCCGTCCGCCCGGATGAGATGAATAATCTCCGGTTGGTTAGAAGCGATGGCCGCGCTCCCTCTGGGTTTGAGTGCGGCCGGTTTCAGGAGGTTCTTTGATGGCAATGAATAGGCGGCAGTGGTTCAAGACCACGGTAGGGATGGGCGCCGGGCTGGCGCTGGCCGAGTTGGGGATCAACCCCACTCAGGTGCAGGCGGCCACCAGCGCCATGAAGGTCAGCGGCACGCAGGAGTTCACCTCGGCGTGCAACTTCTGCTCCTGTGGCTGCGGCATGATCTGCCACGTCAAGGACGGCAAGCTGGTCAACCTGGAGGGCGATCCGGATCACGTCATCAACCAGGGCTCACTGTGTGCCAAGGGTGCGGCCATGGCCGCGGTGCCGAACTCCAAGCAGCGCCTGACCAAGCCTCTGTATCGTGCCCCCGGTGCCACGGAGTGGAAGGAGATCAGCTGGGACGATGCGTATGACCGCATTGCCCGCAAGATGAAAGACACCCGCGACAAGCACTGGAAGGCCACGGAGATGGATGGTGACAAGGAGTTGGTCGCCAATCGCACCGACGCCATCGCCTTCCTGGGAGCGGCGCAGAACACCAACGAAGAGTGCTATGCCATCACCAAGTTCACCCGCCTGCTGGGCACGGTAAACGTCGAACACCAGGCCAGGCTTTGACACAGCCCCACGGTCCCCAGTTTGGGGGCAACATTCGGCCGCGGAGCGATGAACAACCACTGGGTTGATCTGAAGAACTCCAAGGTCTTCCTGATCGAAGGCAGCAACGCCGCTGAAAATCATGTGATGAGCATGAAGTGGATCCGCAAGGCGCAGGAAAACGGCGCCATCATCATCCACGTGGATCCGCGTTACACCCGCACCTCGGCGGCCGCCGATATTTACGCCCGCATCCGTGCCGGCGCCGACATCGCATTTCTCGGCGGGGTCATCAACTACATCCTCGAAAACAAACTTTATGACGAGCCCTACGTCAAGCTGCATACCAACGCGCTGATGCTCGCCCACCAGGAATTCGGTTTTGAGGATGGAGTGTTCAGCGGTTACGACGAGGCCACCCGCCACTACGAAACGGCGAGCTGGGGTTACCAGCTTGACGGCAATCGCAAGCCGAAAAAGGCGAGGAGCCTGGACGATCCCCACTCTGTCTTCGCCCAGTTGAAAAAGCACTACAGCCGCTACACGCTGGATATGGCCGAGCAGATCTCCGGCGTCCCCGCCGCGCAGATCAAGCAGATTGCCACCATCATGGCCACCCATAAACCGGGCACCATCATGTATGCGCTCGGTATGACGCAGCACACCGTCGGCGTGCAGAACATTCGCTGCTACGGGGTTCTGCAATTGCTGCTGGGAAACATTGGCGTCCCGGGCGGTGGCGTGAACGCGCTCCGCGGCGAGCCCAATGTCCAGGGCGCTTGCGACATGGCGGTCCTCAACGGATATTTGCCCGGCTATTTGAGCTATCCGGCGCACAATGAGCCGACGCTCGAGGCATGGACGAAGAATTACGGTACATTCCGCGCCAAGTTCCTGGTCAACAACATGAAGGCGTGGTTCGGTGATAACGCCACGGCCGAGAATGAATTCGGCTACGGCTGGTTGCCCAAACGCAGCCTTAAGCTCAATCACTCAATCTACGGCTTCTTTGAGAGTGCCTACAAAGGCGACCTGAAGATGCTGTACGTCATTGGCCAGAACCCGATGGTGACCAACGCCAATCTGTCGCTGACCTTTGAAGGGATGAGCAAGCTGGAAACCCTTGTGGTTCACGAGTTGTGGGAGACGGAAACCGCCTCGTTCTGGCATCGTCCCGGGGTAGACCCCAAGACCATTCAGACGGAGGTTTTCCTGCTTCCCGCCGCCTACTTCATGGAGAAAGACGGCACAATCACCGGTTCGGGACGCATGGTGCAATGGCGCTACAAGGCCGTGAATCCCCCCGGAGAGGCCACGAGCGATCTTGAGATTCTCGACACGCTCTTCCGCAAGGTTCGCGATCTGTACAAGGACTCCGTTGATCCCAAGGATCAGCCCATCAAGGCCGCCGTCTGGAACTATCCCAAGGACGGCATGTCAGAGGCCGTGCTGAAGGAGATTGGCGGCTTCGACCTGAAGACCGGATTGCCGGTGAACGGCATAGCCGACCTGCAGGCCGATGGCAGCACCTCCAGCGGCTCGTGGATCTACGCCGGCCTGTTCAAGGGCGGCAAGAACCTCAGCAAGCGCCGCGACAGCAAAACCGATCCCAGCGGACTGGGCATTTACCCGGGCTTTGCATGGACCTGGCCTGGGAACATGCACATTCTGTACAACCGCGCGTCGTGCGATGAGAAGGGACAGCCCTTCGATCCCAAGCACAAGCTCGTCTGGTGGGATGCCGAGGCCAAGAAGTGGTCTGGCTTTGATACGCCCGACGTGCCGGTGCCGACCGACGGTCCCGACACTCCGAACGGACAACGTGCATTCCGCATGAACGGCGAGGGAGTAGGACGTCTGCTGGCCGCCAGCTACAAGGATTACGATCCCAAGGCGGCGAACAAGGAACTGCCTCGCGATTCCTCCTACGTGCCCAAGGACGGCCCCATGCCGGAGTTCTACGAGCCGGTGGAAAGTCCAACGCACAATGCGCTTCACCCGGAGGTGCAGAACAATCCGTGCCTGAAGTATCCACGGGTGAAAGGCATGCAGCCCATCGGCACAAAGGAGAATTTCCCCTACGTGCTGATGACCTCCAGCCTCGCCGAGCACTGGTGCGCGGGCTCTACCACGCGCAACGTGCCGTGGCTTTCGGAACTCTTTCCCGAACCCGTGGTTGAGATTCCGGAAAAGCTGGCGAAGCAGTTGGGCATCAAGACCGGTGACATGGTGAAGGTGGGCTCGGCGCGCGGCGACATCACGGTGAAAGCCGAGGTCACCCGCCGCATGCAGGCCCTGCAGATCAATGGCAAGGAAGTGACCACGGTCTGGATGCCGTACAACTGGGGATTCAAGGGCCTGAATACCGGACCGAGCACCAACTACATCACGATTGATGCGACCGATCCGGGAGCAGGTACGCAGGAAACCAAGGCGTGTTTAGTCAACGTGACCCGCGTTGAAGGAGGGAACCGTGCCTGATCATGCTGCGTTGAATCGTGCAACTCTGATTGATACCACCAAGTGCATCGGCTGCCGCTCCTGCCAGGTCAGTTGCAAGGCCTGGAACGACCTGCCCGGTGTGACGACCGAAGCGCCCGCGGCCGGCATGGGATACCAGGAGCCGCGACTGCTCTCGTCCAAGACCTACGTCGTCATTACCGACCACATCGTGGATGACCCGTCGCAGTCGGCCGGCTTCCGGCAGATTTTCTCCAAGCGCCAGTGTATGCATTGCGAAGAGCCGGCCTGTGCCTCGGCCTGCCCGGTTACCGCCCTGCATAAGCTGGATGACGGCCCGGTTGTGTACTCCAAGTCGCGCTGCATTGGCTGCCGTTACTGCATGTGGGCCTGCCCCTGGGGCGTGCCCACGGCGGAGTGGAATTCTCTGAACCCCTCCATCCGCAAATGCACGCACTGCGCCGACCGCGTCAGCAGCGATGTGCCCTCCTACCAGAACGGCGTCGCGCTCACGGATGTCCAGAAGAAGGATTGGGTCGTCAAGCACACCCAGCCTGCCTGCGTGAAGGCCTGCCCCTCCGGCTGCCTGAAGTATGGCGACCGCGAGGAATTGCTGGCCGAAGCGCGCCAGCGTATCAAGGACCATCCCGGCAAGTACATCAGCCACATCTACGGCGAGCATGAGGCCGGTGGTACCGGCATGTTGTATCTCTCCAGCGTGCCCTTTGCCGAGCTTGGTTTCCCCGAGGTGCAGTCGGAGGCCTTCCCGCGGATCAGCGCCGTTGCTCTTGGCGCCGTTCCTCCCGCGGTGGTCGGCGTCGGTGCCGTGCTCGGCGGAGCGTACGCCCTCAGCAAGCGCCGCGAGGACGTCGCCCGCGAGGAAGCCATCGCCAACAACCAGCCGCACGTCGAGCATGCTCATCCCGACTTTGCTCCCGTGCCGCAAAAGCAGTTCACTCCCTTTGATAAAACGCTGCTCGTGCTCATCGCGTTCGGCGTGTTGGGCTTCCTGATGCGCTTTGCTCTCGGCCTCGGCGGCTCCACCAACCTCAGCGACACCTGGGCCTGGGGACTTTGGATCGTCTTCGACTTTGCCTGGATCGCCATCGCGGCCGGGGCCTTTGCCACGGCGGCCATCATCTACGTGTTGCGCCGGCAGGATCTATACAGCATTGGCCGAAGTGCCGTGCTCATGGGCCTGCTCAGTTACACCTTCGTGATGATCACCCTGCTGGCCGACCTCGGTCTGCCATGGCACGCGGCATCGCTGGCGCTCTATCACCCGAAGCACTCGGCCATGTTTGAGGTGGCATGGTGCATCGCCTTCTACCTCAGCGTGCTGGCCCTGGAGTTCGCTCCCGTGCCGCTCGACTGGTTTGGCCTCAAGCAGTATCGCGAGTGGTGGAATCGTTACTCGGACTGGTGGGTGGTCATCGCCGTCAGCTTGTTCGTCTTCATCCTCTCGCACAACCTGCTGTGGACCGTGCTGGCCGCCATCGTGTTCAGCTGCATGGCCTATATGCTGAAGCCGAAAGAGGGCGTCAAGAAGGAGCCGATCATGCTCGCCATCGGCGCCGTCACCTTCAGCACCATGCACCAGAGCTCGCTCGGTTCGCTCTACCTGCTGATGCCGGATAAGCTCAGCCACTTCTGGTGGACGCCCATCCTGCCCATCTGCTACTTCCTCTCGTCCATCGCCGCTGGCATCTGCCTGGTGGTGCTGATCGAGATGTGGATCGCCCGCGGCTATCACCGCACGCTGCACACCCAACAGCTCGCCTCACTGGGCGGGTTGGGCTGCGGAGCCCTGTTCCTGTACCTCGCGGTTCGTCTCGGCGACCTGGCGATGCGTGGGCAGCTCGCGAACGTCCACGGTGCACTTGGCACGGACTTCCTGGTCGAAGTCGGAGTGCTGGGCGTGCTGCCGCTGCTGCTGATGTGCACCCGTGGCCTGCGCGAGAATCCCAAGCTGCTCGGCCTGGCCAGCTCCATGGTGGTCATCGGAGTCATCCTCAACCGCACCAATGCCGTCGTCTTCGGCATGAATCTGAAGGGTGCCATGCCGCAGCTCGGCCCCTTGCATTACACGCCGAGCGTCATTGAATGGGGTATCTCGGTGGGCATGATCGCCGCCACCATCTTCCTCTATCGTCTGGGTGTGGCCTACCTGCCCATCCTGCCCAAGGAGGAGCAAGCTTCGGCGCACGCCGCCGATTAACCATTACGTTTCCTACGGGCCGGAGAGGTTTCCTGCGCTCCGGCCCTTTTCTTCGCCCATGGATATCCGTCCGCACCGTTGGGCGGCGCACCCCGGCCATACACAAAAGCGCCCTGAAAGGTTAGGATCACTGGCATGTCATCGGCCGTTGAGCAGTGGATTTCGTCGCACCCATATCTCGGCAAGCTCGCCGAGTTCCAGCACACGCTGGACTCCATCTTTCAGCATCTCTCCGCGCCGGAGCTTGCCGCCCCGCGGTGGGAGGACTGCGCCGCCGGTTATCGCGAAGGACTGCCGCTGCTGGAAAACCCTGCGGCCAATCTTGCGCATCACCAGGCCGCCGCCGATCTTCTTTTGGCCGCCGCGCGTGAGCTTTCCAAGGCCGCTCCGCCCACTCTGCAGTCGTCGGCCACCGAACTGCTCCACTTTCTTGAGACATCTGCGGAAGATCGCCTCGCGGCCATTCAATGGGTCGAAGGCCGCAGTCCGGAGGGATTCGCTCCCGTCGCCCCGGGACTGTTGCGCGTGCTTGGCTGGAGGGCCATTCTGCGCTCGCTCGCCCCGGTACTCGCCTCCTACGCCGAGTGGCGTGGCGTCGGGCAAAACGATGAACAATGGCTGCGCGGCTGGTGCCCGGTCTGCGGCGCGCCCCCGGCCATGGCCGCGATCACGCCCGATGGCACTGAGCCCAGGAAGCTGGTCTGCGGATGCTGCCACAGCCAGTGGCAATATCTGCGTATCGGCTGCCCGTACTGCGAGAACCAGGACCAGAACCAGCTCTTCATCCTCACCATTGCCGAAGAGCCTCTCTTCCGCCTGGACCACTGCGGCGAATGCCATGGCTACCTGAAGACCTTCACCGGCGTGCAGGATCTCGATCTGCATCTCTCCGACTGGTCCACCGTGCATCTGGATCTTCTCGCCCGCTCGCACAAGCTGGAGCGCAAGGCGCCCGTTCTCTTCGAGGTCTAACGCCGCAGGCCGGTCTTCTCACACCCCTGGCCGCAAGCGGCTTTTGGCTGCACAGCGGGCGGTGACCCCGGTTACAGACAGCGTCCTGCCGCTGTGTTCCCATAACTGCGCACTTTTTGTGCTCCGTTGACTGTGTTCCTGGTTCCCGCGGAATGGTTCGACCCGAAGGAGATACCCATGGCAACCACACTTGCGGACAAGCGTGCAGACCTCGCCGGCCCCGGCATCGGCAACTACGCCGACGTAGATCGCATCCTGCCCAACGATTACAAATCCCTGCTCTCGCCCCGCGAGACTCAAAAAGCGCTCTACGCCGTAAAGCGCTACATCGAAGATCATCTCTGCATCGAACTCAACCTCATCATGACCGCCGTGCCGCTCATCGTGGACTGCGAGACCGGAGTCAACGACTTCCTGGACCGCGACGGCTCGCGCACTCCCATCCAGTTCCACATCAATAACGACCGCAACGAGCACCCCATTGAGGCACAGGTGGTGCAGGCCGCCACCAAATGGAAGAGGATGGCCCTCAAGCAGTTTGACTGCAAGGTGGAAGAGGGAATCTGCACCGACATGCGCGCCGTGCGCAAGGATTACTTCCTGGACCACGACCACAGCTGCTACGTGGATCAGTGGGATTGGGAGCGCGTCATGCGTCCCGGCGAGCGCAACCTGCACTTCCTCAAGATGATCGTCAGCGGCATCTGGAAGGTTCTTGTCGGCGCCGAACGCTACGCCCAGAAGATGTTCCCGGCCCTGGTGGATTCGCGCTACCCGAACCTGCCGGAGCACATCCACTTCCTGCATGCCGAAGAGCTGCTGGCCATGTATCCCGACCTGCCGCGCAAACAGCGCGAGACGGCCATCCTGCAGCAGTATCCGGCGGTCTTTCTCATCGGCATCGGCTGGCCGCTGAAGGATGGACTGCCGCACGAGAACCGCGCCGCCGATTACGACGACTGGGTCACTCCCACCCGGCTGCCCAACGGCGAAGAGGGCCACGGTCTCAACGGCGACATCCTGGTGTGGAATCCGGTGACCAAGCGCCGCCACGAGCTCTCCAGCATGGGAATTCGCGTCAATGCCGAGACTCTCCGCCAGCAGCTCACCATCTCCAAACAGTTGGATTTCCTCGACTTCCCCTACCATAAGGCGATTCTGAACGGAGAAATTCCGCTCTCCATCGGCGGCGGCATCGGACAGTCGCGCACCATGATGTTGTTGCTGCGCAAGGCCCATCTCGGCGAGGTCACGGTCAGCGTATGGCCGAAGATCCTCAAGGAGATCGGCCACAAGCACAACATCCATGTATTGGAATAAAGCACCGGAATAAGGCATCGGACTAGAGGGGAATGAAGTCCTATTGCTGCAATCAGTTGCACACCGCCGGGGCAGCGCCCGGGGCGTGCCGGGAAGGTAAAATCCCACAGAGCGGAGTCCAATGGGCTCCGCTCTTTTCGGCACCTGTCACGCACCCGCCAGCGCTCTTTACGGGAGGATGAGGACTGGCCGGGATGCTGCAAATGCAGCGCCAACAACGCTCTCCGGCGGGTGCCTGCCCTGCAGGCAGGCAGAAAAGAGCGGCACGGAACAGGACAGTGCGTGCCCGGTTGTTCTGGAATCCGACAGCGCTGGCACGAGTCATATTTCTTTAACTTACTGATAAATAAGAGATAACGGTTTGGCCCGACAGTTGCACTTTCATCAGGGAAGCGGTGCGGAACGGTTCCAACCTGTCGGAGCCGGCCCGCAAAAAGTGGGCGGTGTGAAGGTCTGCCGGTGGTATCGTTTCTCCGCAAGGCCATGCAGAGCCAGTACTTGCAACAAAGGCCTGCAACAACTTGGCGGGACCGCCTGCTTTCAGATATTGCTTAAGAATTAGACAACGGATGGATGGAATGCGACGGATTGATACTGAGATAGCTGAAGTTATGTTGCTGGAGCCAAAGGTCTTTGGCGACGAGCGCGGATTTTTTCTGGAGAGCTATAACGCTCACACTTTTGCCGGCCTGGGGCTGAATCGCACGTTTGTGCAGGACAACCACTCGCGCTCGGCTCGTAACGTATTGCGCGGGCTGCACTTCCAGATGCGGCAGCCGCAGGGGAAGCTGGTGCGGGTGGTTGCCGGCGCCATTTGGGACGTGGCCGTGGACGTGCGCCGCAGCTCGCCCACCTTTGGACGCCATGTGGGGGCCGAGCTGACGGAGGAAAACAAGCGGATGCTTTGGATCCCGGAGGGCTTTGCGCACGGCTTCGTGGTGCTGAGCGAAACGGCCGACGTGCTGTACAAGACAACGGATTTTTACGATCCCAGTTGCGAGCGCACAATTCTGTGGAATGATCCCTCACTGAGGATTCCATGGCCCGTGAACGGCGCGCCGATCCTCTCGGAGAAAGACCGCAAGGGATTGCCGCTCAACGAGGCCGAACTGTTTGCCTAGCCGGTTTGCACAGAACGAAATGGATTGAGCAGGACAGGATCAGGGTGACGATGGTGCGAATTCTACTGACGGGCGCGAAGGGTCAGCTAGGCGCAAAACTGCTGCCTCGGCTGGGCGAACACGGTGAAGTAATTGCCGTGGCCCACGCCGAATGCGACCTCTCCGATGCTGACGCCGTGCGCCGACTGGTACGCCAGGTTGCGCCCGATGTGATTGTGAACGCGGCCGCCTACACGGCGGTGAATGACGCGGAGAGCAACCGCGGGCTGGCGATGGCGATTAATGGCGTGGCTCCCGGGGTGCTGGCCGATGAGGCAAAGCGAAGCGGCGCGCTCGTGGTGCACTATTCCACCGATTATGTTTTTGATGGCAGCAAAGAGGGACCCTACACCGAGGAAGACGCGCCGGGGCCGCTGAACGTGTATGGCGCAAGCAAGCTGGCTGGAGAGCTGGCGGTCGCCGCCTCCGGTGGACGCTACCTGGTGCTGCGCACCAGCTGGGTGTATGGCGCGGTGGGCAACAACTTTCTGCTGACCATTCTGCGTTTGGCTCGCGAGCGCGAGGAGTTGAAGATTGTGGACGACCAGGTGGGCGCGCCCACCAGCACCGTGCAACTGGCGCGGGCCACGGCGCGGCTGGTGCAGCGTTACGGTGCGGCCAGTGCGGCCCATGGTGGAAATGGAGAAGCAACGCCTTCGGGTGTCTATCACCTGACCGCCGCCGGCAGCGTGAGCTGGTGCGGATTTGCCCGGGCGATTGTTGCGGCCAACGTTGCGGCCAACGCCGCGGCCAACGCCGCGGCCGGCGCCAAGGACGCGATGAAGGTCAGGCGCACGGTGGGCATCTCCAGCAAGGCGTACATCACTCCCGCGCTGCGGCCATTGAATTCCGTTTTGAGCAACGAGAAGTTTGCGCGCACCTTCGGCTTCCAGCTGGAGGATTGGCAGGCGGCGCTGTCCGAAGTGATGGCCGAATTGCGCGGGCAGGCGCAGGGCTAGAGGTTTTCCGGCCACGGGCCGGGCAGTGAGTTTCAGACGATATCAGACGTGGAATGGCTGGAGGCCTACGAGTGGGACAGACGATTTTAGTGACCGGCGGCGCCGGATTCATCGGATCAAACTTTGTGTTGCAGCGCGTGGCCGCCGGAGACCGCGTGGTGAACCTGGACAAGCTGACCTATGCGGGCAACCTGGGCAACCTGGCGTCACTGCAGGGCAACCCGATGCACGTCTTCGCGCACGGCTCGATTGAAGACGAGACGCTGGTGCGCCGACTTCTGGAGGAGCATCGTCCGCAGGCGGTGGTGAACTTTGCCGCAGAAAGCCACGTGGACCGCTCGATCGTCAGTCCGGAGGAGTTCATCCAGACGAATGTGGTGGGCACCTTCCGGCTGCTGCATGAGTCGCTGGCCTACTATCGCAAGCTGGACGAGGCGGCGCAGAAGGCTTTCCGCTTCCTGCACGTTTCCACCGACGAGGTTTACGGATCGCTTTCTGCCACGGACCCATCGTTCACGGAAGACAAGGCGTACGAGCCGAACAGTCCTTACTCGGCGTCGAAGGCCGCCAGCGATCACCTGGTGCGCGCCTATCAGCACACCTACGGACTGCCGACGCTGACGACGAACTGCTCCAACAACTATGGGCCGTACCAGTTTCCGGAGAAGCTGATCCCGCTGGTGATTTTGAACGCGCTGAACGGGCGTCCGCTGCCGATTTACGGCGACGGCATGAACGTGCGCGACTGGCTCTACGTGGGCGACCACTGCGAGGCCATTGCCCTGGTGCTGGAAAAAGGCCGGGCGGGCGAGACCTACAACATCGGCGGAGACAGCGAGAAGGCCAACCTGGACGTGGTGCGCACCATCTGCAACATCATGGACGAGGCGCACCCAGCCGGCGCTCCGCACGAGAAGTTGATTACGTTTGTGAAGGATCGTCCCGGGCACGACCGCCGCTACGCCGTGGACACGTCGAAGATCAAGCATGAACTGGGATGGAAGCCGCGCGAGAGCTTTGCCACCGGCATCCGGCGCACGGTGGAGTGGTACCTGGCGAACCCGGAGTGGATTGCCGAAGTGACAAGCGGCGAGTACCGCCGGTGGATCAGCGCGAACTACGACCTGAGGGGGAGCAAGGCATGAAAGGTATCATCCTGGCCGGCGGTTCCGGCACACGGCTTTATCCGGCGACCATCGCCATCAGTAAGCAACTGATCCCGGTGTACGACAAGCCGATGGTCTACTACCCATTGAGCACGCTGATGCTGGCGGGGATCAAGGACATTCTGCTGATCTCGACGCCGCTTGAGGTGCCGCGCTTTCGCGATTTGCTGGGTGACGGAAAGCGCTGGGGATTGAACATCAGCTATGCCGAACAGCCGAGGCCCGAGGGGCTGGCGCAGGCATTCATCATCGGCGAGAAGTTTATCGGCGGAGACGCCTGCGCGCTGGTGCTGGGCGACAACATTTTCTATGGGCAGGACATGTCCAAGCTGCTGCAACAGAGCGTGGCGCAAAAGAGCGGAGCGACGGTGTTCGCCTATGCCGTGCAGGATCCGACCTCGTACGGCGTGGTGGAGTTCGACGCGGCGGGCAGGGCCATCAGCATCGAGGAGAAGCCGGAGAAGCCACGCTCGCGCTTCGCCGTCACGGGATTGTATTTCTACGACACGCAGGTGGTGGAACTGGCCAAGGCCTTGAAGCCGAGCAAGCGCGGCGAGCTGGAGATCACCGATTTGAACCGCATCTACCTGGAGCGCGGCGAACTGAACGTGGTGACATTCGGACGCGGCACGGCGTGGCTGGATACAGGCACGCACGATTCGATGCTGGAGGCCGCAAGTTTCATTGCGACCCTGGAGAAGCGGCAGGGATTGAAGATTGCTGCGCCGGAAGAGGTCGCATATCGCATGGGCTTCATCACGCGCGAGCAGTTGCGCGGGTTGGCCGAGCCGCTGGTGAAGAGCGGCTACGGAAAATATCTGCTGCAGATTGCCGACGAGTAAAGTTCTAGAGGTGAATGGAAAGGCGCGTCTGAAAAACGGGCGCGCCTTTTGCTTGCTTGCGGATTGCCGGAGCGGCTTTTTGTGGTGCGATGTCGCGGTGTGATGCGGCGGACTTACTCGGCGCCGTGGTTCATCCATTTTTCCATGGTGGCACGCAGCTCGGCGCACTGGTGGGCCAGGGCTTCGACCAGCGCCGGGGGATGCGCGGAAGCGCCGGTCTTGCAGTCGGTCTCCAAATTGGCGGCGGTGCGAGCCAGCCGCACGGCGCTCACATTGCCGGCCGCGCCCTTGATGCGATGTGCCATCTTGCCCGCAGCCGTGACGTCGCCGGCCTGCATCATGCGCTGCAACTCCTGCAGGTCGTTCTCCAGGCTGGAGAGGAATTCGACGGCGATGCTCTTCGCCAGGTCTGCGTCATCCATCATGCGCCGCACGAAGTCCGCGTGGTCGAAGACGATCTCCGTGGTGGGCAGGCCTGTGGATGATGACTGGGCGGACGGCTGCGGCTGCGAGGGAATCTCCGAGGGCAGCCAGCGACGGATGGCGGCCAGCAGCAGGCGGGGATCAATGGGCTTGGTGACGTAGTCATTCATACCCACCCCGAGGCAGCGGGCTTCATCGCCGGCCATGGCGTGGGCGGTCATCGCGATGACGGGGATTTCGTGATCGAGCACCGTGGAGGCGCTGTTGCGGATCTGGCGCGTGGCCTCCATCCCATCCATCTCCGGCATCTGCACGTCCATCAGCACCAGGTCATAGGGCTGGCGGCTGAGCGCCTCCAGGGCCTGTACGCCGTTGGCGGCGGTGTCGGCGTGCAGATTCATTTTTCCGAGAATGCCGAGTGCGACCTGTTGATTGGTCAGGTTGTCTTCCACCAGCAGGATGCGCGTGGATTGGTCTGCGGCTGGGACCTGCTGCGTGGGCAACTGCAGCAGCGTGCTGCGCTTCTTGCTGGACATGAGTTTCAGGTCCATGTCCGGCAGGGAATGGAAGGTGGCGGTGAACCAGAACTCCGAACCCTGGCCGGGCTCGCTCTCCACGCCGATCTCGCCGCCCATGATGCCGACCAACTCCTTGCAGATGGTGAGGCCAAGGCCGGTGCCGCCGAATTTGCGCGTGGTGGAGGAATCCGCCTGGGTGAAGCTGGCGAAGACCAACTGCTGCTGTTCGAGGGGGATGCCGATACCGGTGTCACGGACACTGAAGCGCAGACGAATCTTGCCGTCCTTTTCCCACTGGCGCGTGACGTTGACCAACACCTCGCCCTGGTTGGTGAACTTGATGGCGTTGCCGACGAGGTTGATGAGAACCTGCTGCAGGCGTCCGGCATCGCCGCAAAGGCGCATTGGGACGTCGTCTGCGGCCTGGCAGACGAAGCGCAGACCCTTCTCGCTGACTGGGAACTCCATCATGGTGGCCAGCTTGTCCAGCAGGGGGCGGATCTCGAACTTGGCCGCCTCCAGTTGCAGCTTGCCGGCTTCCAGCTTGGAGAGGTCGAGAATGTCGTTGATCAACTGCAGCAGCAGCTCGGCGTTGGCGCCGATCAGCTTGACGTAGTGGCGCTGCTTTGGGGAAAGCTCCATGTCCAGCAGCAGGGCGTTGAGGCCGATGACGCCGTTGAGCGGAGTGCGAATCTCATGGCTCATGTTGGCCAGGAACATGCTTTTGGCGACCGTGGCGGCCTGGGCCTCGGTGGCGGCGGCGTTGGCGCGCGCGGTCTCGGCTTCCAGTTGCTGGTTCAGGCGGCCGGCGTCCTCGAGGGTCTTGCGCAGCGCCTGCTCGGCGCGCTTGCGGTCGGTGATGTCCACCGAGATGTAGGCGACGCGCCCGGCACCGGCGGGGAAGACGTTGACCAGGCAGTCGCGCTTCTGGCGCGCGAAATGTTCTTCAAAGGTGATGGGGCGCAGGTCATCCACCACCATGCGCAGGGCCAGGTACATGGTGGCGGCATCCTGCTCAGAGAGCATGGCGGAGATGGGACGGCCGAGAATCTCCTCGCGGCGGCGGCCGAGCTGGCTGCCGAAGGTGGCGTTGGCGGCCAGCAGCAGCCAGTCGCAGATGTTGCCCTCGTGGTCGCGGACGGCCTCCAGCAGAGCCACCCCGCTGAGAGAGTTCTCAAAGAGCAGGCGGTAACGGGTCTCACTGCGTTGCAGTTCGCTGGTGCGCGCCTCCACCTCGGTGTTCAGCGAGTAGCGCTGCCATCCCAGGTTGCCGACGAATGCCGCGGCGATGGTGCTGAGCGCCAGCCCCAGGAAGAAGGCCTGCCATCCGGTGCGGCGGGCGTGGACGGTGGAGAAATCCGGACCCGGGCGGATGACCGTTGCATAGGTTTTGCCGTAAGCCAGCACGGGCCACATCAGCACCAGGTCGGGCTTGCTGAAGCGGCTGCGCAGGTTGGCGCTGCCCGCGGCTCGATCCTTGCGGGTGGTGGCCAGCATCTCCGGCTCGTGTCTGGTATTCAGCTCGACAAGGTCGGCGGTGAGCGCCGTGGAGGCGTCGGAGAGCATGCGGCTGAACAGGCTCTGCAGGCGAATGACGAAGAGGGCGAAGCCACGCAATTGCGTTTGCCCTTTGGCATCGGTGGTAAAGACCGGCCGGAAGACGAGCAGGCCCTTTTGCCGCTCTGTCTCCTGCACGAGCGTGACCGGATTGGTGGCCACCGCGGTCTGGCTGCGTGCCGCTTCAGTCAACGCCGAGCGCCGGATCGGCTCCGAGCCAAGATCGAAACCCACGGCGCGCTCGTTTCCGGCGAGCGGTTCCACGTAGGCGACGGGATAGTAGACGGTTCTTCCGCTGGCGGCTTCGGGCGCACCCCTGGCGTCACGCTGGAAGATGGCATAGCCGGGAGAGTTCTGCCGCTGGATGGAGGCTTCGACCTGGGCTTTCTGCGTGGCCGGCACGGTGGGAATCCACTCGTAGGCCTGGATGGCGGCCGACTGCACCAGCGGGCGCACGAAGTAGGTGAAGTCCTCGCGAGTCAGGTTGGGACGGGTCTCACAGAAGCGGCCGACGGAATCCACCTGGTTGTCCAGGTCCACGAAGGTCTGGCGCAGGCGCGCCGCCTGCACGCCGGCCATCTGGCGAAAGACCTCGGCGCGGAAGCGCATATCAAAGCGGTTGAGGATGAGAGCCACGGCGAGCGTGACGCTCAAGCCGCAGGCCAGCACCACCGCCGACTCCAGATAGCGCATCCACATCGGCCAACTGGAGGGCGGCCGCTCCTGGCGATACTGCAGCAGCAACGTGGTGACCAGGTAGAGAAGGATGAAAAGCAGGGTGAAGCCGATGGCCGTCAGGCGGAAGTGCAGCACCTGGATCTGCCAGTCGGTGCTGGCCACGTCCATGCCCACGGCCAGCAGCATCTTGCCGGTGTGGGGATCTTCCACGGGCGCGTAGGCGGAGACGTAGGTGCCGGACTGCTTCTGGTAGGGCGCCACGCTGCGCGCGGTCTGGGTGCGGAAGACCGCCTCCAACCCGGCCGGCGGCTGGACGAAGGGCGTGCCCGGAGCAGAGGCCTCCTGGTCATTGTCGTTATAGCTCTGCGGGCCAAAGACCAGTTGACCGTTGCGCTCGGCCACCATGTAGATGCCGCGCGCGGTGGTGTAGGGCAAGTAGGTCTGGAACTGCTCATGCAAGCGGCGGAAGCGGGCATCCTGCTGGTCGGCGCGGGTGAAGGTCAGCCCCTTCAGGTCAGAAGGGTTCATGCTGGCGGCCAGGCTGTTGGCCTCGGCCAGAAGGCTGGCGCCGATCTCTTCATCCAGCAGGCCGCCGGAAAGGTGCGCGCTCCACCACCCGGCGGTGAGAAGCACCAGCAGCACCAGCGGAGTGGCAGGATTCCAGATGTAAATGGCGGGGCGGCGACGTGAGCTGCGAGCGGCCGTCCAAAGGCCCAGCAGGGCCAGTGCGGCGGAGACCAGCAACAGCCAGAGAGAGACATCCTGACCCTGCCATAGGGGAGCCTGCCGCATGGGCAGATTCTCCACCAGGAAGCGAACCTCCGGGACGCTGAGCAGCGCGGCCAGTCCGAAGACGACCATGCCGACACCGGCCAGGGCAAAGCCGCGGCGCTGCCAGCCGGTGCTCTTGCGGGCGGCCATGGCGAAGGCGAGCGCGGCCAGCATGGCTCCCGGTGCGGCCAGCACAAAGCTGGCACAGGCGGCAAAGGAGCTCATGCCCAGGCGCAGAGAGGAGAAGGCCAGCAGCAGCAGCGGCACCAGTCCCCAGCGCGGCACGCGTATGCCCTGCGCCCACAGAGCGGTGCGGCCAAACTCCAGCAGCAGCAGGAAAGACGCCAGCGAGAGCGCGAGATTGAGCCGATCGGAGTAGGGCAGAGCCGGGTAGGAGGCGCACAAAAGCTGCATCCACTGCTGCAGGCCGGCGATGAGGCAGAACCAGCCGAAGAGGCGGAAGCGGAACTCGGCGGCCTCCCGGAGGCGGCGGCTGTAGGTCAGCACATACTGCAGCAACAGGAGAATCCCGCAGAGGAAACAGAGATAGTCGAGGGGAAGTCTCATGAAGCGTCCTTGCTGGCCGGGACTGTGACCGTGGGCCGCTGGTGCCGGCGGCTGCAGTAAATCATTGCAGCAGACATGGAATGCGAAATGCAACGAAAAGGTTGCGTTTCCCGGTTGCGGCGGTAACCTGTCAGCGCGGTACCCGGAAGAAGTATGATGTCAAACACGGGCCGCTGATTCATAATGGCTGCGGGCTGACGACGTTTATGAGCGAAGACAACACAGGTCCCATTTTCGTGGTGGACGACGACCCCAACCAGCGCATGATTCTGGAGCACTGGCTGACTCGCGAAGGCTACGAGGTGGTTCTGCTGGAGAGCGGCGAGGCCTGCCTGGAAGCCTTGAGCGAGGAACTGCCGGCGGCCATCTGCCTGGACCTGAACATGCCCGGCTTTGGCGGCATGAATACCCTGGAGCACGTTCACCAGCACAACCCCATGCTGCCGGTCATCGTGCTGACCAGCGACGACGCCGTGGATACCGTGGTGAAGGCCATGCGCCTGGGCGCCCGCGACTACCTGACCAAACCTCTCGACCAGACCAAGCTGCTGACCACCATGGCCAACGCCATTGAGGTGGGACGGCTGGCCATGCGCGTCAGCCAGTTGGAGCGCGAGGTGGAAGGCCGCGGCTACCCCGGCATCGTGGGCAACTCGGCGCCGATGAAGGCCGTCTTCCGCCAGCTGGACCGGCTGTGCATCAGCGACGTTACGGTGCTGATTCACGGCGAGAGCGGCACGGGCAAGGAGCTGATTGCGCGCGCCATCCACTCCAACGGCAGCCGCGCGCGCGGACCGTTTGTGGCCGTCAACCTGGCGGCCGTGCCGGAGACGCTGATGGAAAGCGAGCTCTTCGGCCATGAGAAAGGTGCGTTCACCGGCGCCATCAACCGCCGCATCGGGCGCTTTGAAGAGGCCAACAAGGGCACGCTCTTTTTGGATGAGGTTGGCGAGCTCAGTCCGCAGGTGCAGGTCAAATTGCTGCGGGTGTTGCAGGAGCGCACCTTCCAGCGCGTGGGCGGCAGCGCCAAGCTCAGCTCGGATTTCCGGCTGGTGACGGCCTCGCATCGCAATCTTGAAGAGGAGGTTCGCGAGGGCCGCTTCCGCCAGGATCTTTACTTCCGCTTCGCCGTCTTTGAACTCGGCCTGCCGCCGCTGCGCGAACGCCGAGATGACATTCCCGCGCTGGCCAGGGCTTTTGTAAAACAGATGGGCGATGGCCGTGTGGAGAGCGTCTCCAATGCCGCCCTGCAGATCATGATGGGCTACGACTGGCCGGGCAACATCCGCGAGCTGCAAAACATGATTCAGCGCGCCGTGGTGGTGTGCAACGGCAAGGAGATTCTGCCGGAAGACCTGCCGGAGCGGATTGGCGCCACGGCGCCGGTCGCGGCCAGTGCACTTGTGCTGCCGGAAGAAGATTCCGCCGAGGACGCGGGCGACACCACGCTCGAGGACTACTCGCGCCGGCTGTTCATCCAGGCGCTGACCCGCCACGAGGGCAACGCCTCGGCCGCCATGCGCGAACTCAACATTGGACGTACGCGCTTTTATCGCATGCTCAAGAAGTTCGGGCTGGAAGGCAAGATTGACGAGCTGCGGCAGGTGAAGTAGCCGCCGCGCTTTGCCGGAGCCTTGGGCGTGGTGCAAAAGTTTTTTGAAGGAAGGTCTGCGGTGGATTCCAACTGGCGTGAGCGCGTGAAACCGGAGTTCGCGACCATGCTGCCGAACTTCCTGGCGAATCTTGCGATGGAGAGCGCGCGGCTGGCAGGCCTGCTGGCGAGCTCTGACTTTGACGCCCTTGCGCGTATCGGCCACAACTTCAAAGGCTCCGCCGGATACTTCGGCCTGACCGAGCTGGGCGAGATTGCCTGCGCTCTGGAGATTTACGCCCGCGCGGGAGACTCCGCGCGCACGGCGGCAACCATCCGCGAGTGGCAGACGCTGCTGCGGCGCATGGAGCTGAGTCCGCGCTGAGGCCGATCCCTTCAACGTTTTTCTCCGTCACGCCATCAAGCTAAAGAAACAGGTCGCGAATCCACTGCGCGCGCATCTGGAACCATGCGTCGCGAGTGTTATCCATGGCGCGGCGGCGGGCGGCGCGGGCGGCCGCGGCCACAACCTCACGCTGCTCGTGCAACTGCGCCAGCTTCTCGCTCAGGCTCTGGGGATCGTCGAGCGGCGTGATGAAGCCGTCGAGACCATTGCGCACCGTGTCCTCGCTGGCAGGCGTGCGAAAGGCGAGTACGGGCAGGGCGCAGGCCATGGCATCCCAAAAGCCGCGGCCGAAGTCGGTGGTGCGGTGCACCATGGCAAACAGGTCGAACTCCCGCAGCGTGCGGTAGAGCGGCTCGCCGGGAAGAATACTGCCGGGCAGAGTGACCTGCTCCTGCAATCCGCGCGAGGCGATCAGCGTGCGCAGCAAAGCCGTGTTGGGGCCGCTGCCGTACAGCGACGCATCCACGCGGATGCCGCGCTCCTTGAGCAGGCCGATGGCCTGGATGAGCATCTCCAACCCCTTGAGGCCGGAGTGGCGGCAGGCGGCGCCGATGCGCAGCGGCCGTCCGCTCTGCAGGCTTGTGAGGCGCGCCTCCAGGGCATCAGAGGGGATGACATCCTCTGTGGTGTGCAGAGACTGCCGGATGGCGATGCCGTTCTTGGCCGACAGCCGGAAGCGCTGCACGGCGGCCGGAGTGTGCAGAAAAGTCAGAGAGGCCGTGGCGGTCATGCGGGCCACGTTGCGCTCCATGCGGGCGAGCGCACGCCGCCGGCGCATGCGATGCCAGGCGGTGTCGGCGGTGCGAACCCACTCCCAGCCCAGCATGTCCACAAAATCCTCGGCCACCACCATCAGAGTTTTTTTGCCCAGGCGGGTGGCCAGGTCGTGGGCGTAGCGCAGGCCATCATACGGCGCAAAGCCGTTGGAGGAGTGCACCAGGTCGGCCTGCTTCACCTCGCGGCGCAGCACACGGCGAATCGCCGGCCACTTCCACGCATCCAGCCGCGAATGGACGACAGGAAAGCCGGCGAAGCTGACGCCGCTATCTTCCGGCATTGGGATGGAGCCGGGGCCCCAGGTCTCAAAGCGCGAGTAGGCGGGAATCTCCGGGGCGGCCACGCGCACGTGGCCAAAGGATTTCGCGAGCGCCGTCAGGTCGAGCGCCCAGAGCTGATCCACCACCGGTACACCGGCGGCGTTGCGCGTGAAGGGAATCTGCGTGACCAGAAGGTACGCGATCGGCTTGTCCATTACAGGGCTCCAGCCGCGACACCGGCGGCAATTTCATCGTAGATTTCACGCACGTCGCGCACCCGGGCATCCCAGGAGTGCAACTGCTCGGCGGCCAGTCGTCCGCGCCGTCCGCGCTCGCGCCAGGCCTCGGGATTGGCGCGCAGATCGCGCAGCGCATCCTTGAGTCCGGCGATGACAGCGCGGGAATTTTCCGGTTGAATTAAGCGGCCGACCTCCGGGGTGATGATCTCCGCCGGGCCGCCATGGGCGATGCCGATGACGGGACGCGCGCAGCTCATCGCCTCCAGCAACACGGCGCCACCGGATTCGCGAACGCTGGGCAGGCAGAGCGCGTGCGACTGCTCAATCTCCCGAACCACTTCGTCCGCCGCAAGCGCACCGGCAAAGCGCACGGAGTTGCCAAGCTCGGCGGCCTGCTGCTGCCAGCTCTCGCGCATGGGGCCGTCGCCAACCACGACCAGTTCAATGGGGCCTTCGCCGCGCAGCTCTTTCATGGCGTCCAGCAGAAGTGAGAGAGCTTTGGCGGGAATCAGGCGGCCGACGAAGACGATGCGCAGCGGATTGGTTTCGCTGGGAGCGGCGGGCCACGGCGTGGCGCGGAACTGGCGCGGGTCCACGGCAATCTCCATCATGGGACGCGCGACGCTGCGCTCATCGGCCGTCAGGCTCTGCAGCGTGGACTGATTCGCCGCGAGCACCACGTCTCCGCAGAGGCGGCGGCCCATGACGCTGCGAAACGGTTTGGAAAGATCGCGCAGGCCGTAGAGCCAGGCACTGTCGGCCTTCATCAACTCCGGAAACTGGCTGGGCGTGCGCAGTCCGCCGTTGAGCGGGCCGCGCACCAGGGGCAGGCCAAGTCCGCCGAGGCGCGTGGCCGACGAGGGCGATACGGGAGTGACGGCGTGGACGACGTCCCATGTAACACCCGCGCGCATCTTCTCCTGCGCCAGGCGATAGAGCGAGTGGTCGTAGGCGAAGAAGTCCACCGAGGAGAGCAGGAAGACCGAGTGTTCGCTGTTGGGGAAGAGCCGCTTGGCGGTGCGGTAGAGCGGCGCGGCCAGCCATTCGGTGTCAATCCAGAGAATGTCAGTGTTAGCGAGCGGCGCGCCGTGGGCTTCCAACGCCTCGCGATTGCGAACGTGGGTGGCCAGCGTGACGTGCATGTGCTCGGCCAGGCGGGAGTACCACTCCCAGCCAATTTGCGAGACGCTGCCACGCCCCGGGGCGCACTGGTAGGCGCTGAGAAGAACTCGCTTCATGCCGTGGCCTTTCGCGCGATGGGGCGCGCCGGAACTCCGGCGACGACCTGGTTGGCGGCGACGTTGTGCGTGACCACGGCATTCGCGGCCACGACGGCGTTGTCTCCAATGGTGACGCCGGAGAGGATGGCCGCGCCGCGGCCGATCCACACATTGCGGCCGATGGTGATGGCCGCCGAGGTGTGTCCGGCATCGCGCACCAGTTCGCTGCCGTACTTATGGTTGGCGTCGCGGATGCTGACGTACTCGCCGATCATGGCATCATCGCCGATGGTGACCGAGCTGAAGCTGACGATGTGCGTGCCGCGCGAGATGACCGTCCGGTCGCCGATCGCGATGCGTCCGTGCTCCTCGGTCTCCAGGTGCAGGCCGGGATAGAGCATCAGCTCGCGGCCCAGTTGGATGTTGGCCGTGCCCAGCACGTCCGGCGTGCCGAGGACGACGACCGAGCTGTCGAGCGGAGTGCGCAACTGAGCGGCCAGGCTGGCAAAGGCCCACATGCGGCGCCCGCCCTCGCGCATTCCGGCGCAGGGGCGTAGCACGGCCACCAGCATCCGGGAGAGCGCGCGTTTGAAGAGTTGTTTCATTTGTATTCGATCAGCCCCCGCTGCTTTTCCTGGGCCATGTCGCGCCGATAGGCCAACTGGCCGGCAAGAATCGGGAACTGCTGAAAGTGGCTGTGCACTCCGTAGCAGAGCAGGGTGAAGTGGTCGGAACTCTTCCAACTGGAGCGCATGGCGGAGCGAACCACCAACGCTCCCAACAGAGCCACGCCTGCGGCAAGTGGAATCCAGCTGCGCAGCATGAGCGACGCGGCGGGCGGCAGTAGCACGAGCGCCAACAGCATCAGCGCGCGGCGCGCATTGCGTCCGGTCTCCGTGCTCCACATGGGTTGGGCGTATAGACGGGTGCGCTCCGCCAGTTGCGCGTAGGCATAACCGGCGCGGACGGCGCGACGCCAATAC
>CAVRDQ010000072.1:0-17116 GCA_963719655.1 uncultured Acidobacteriota bacterium
GACCTGAACGAGGCGCAAATCTACGAGATCGTGGACGGACTGCTCGACATGGTCAACGTGCGGCAGTACCGCGATCAGCTGCCCAGCGACCTTTCCACGGGCATGAAGCGCTCGGTGGCCATCGCCCGAGCCCTGGCCGCACAGCCCCAGGCCATCCTCTACGACGAGCCCACCACGCAGGTGGATCCCCTGACGGCGCACCTGCTCGGCGACCTCATCAAGAAGCTCAAGTACCAGCTCAAGCTGACCAGCGTCGTGGTGACGCACGATATGCAGCTGGCCTCCAAGGTGGCCGACCGCATCCTGTTCCTGTACGAGGAGCGCGTCGTCTTTTTCGGCACGCCGCAGCAGATGGTGATGTCAGACGTGGAGATTGTGCGCGACTTCCTCGCCCTGGACTCACTTGACCTGGATTACTGGCGCGAAGGGCAACAGCGCGCCTAGGTTTTCTCCCGCTAGCGCCGTCCTACTCCTTGATCAGCGACTCCCGCTTGGTATCCCGCATAAAGACGTACACCAGCAGAGAGACCGCGATGCAGGCGGTTAGGTAGGTGTAGAACCAGCTCTCGTGTCCAATCTTTTTGCACCACAGCGCAATAGATTCCGCCGTGCCGCCGAAGATGGAGACGGTCAGTGCGTAGGGCAGGCCGACTCCGGTGGCGCGCACCGCCGCGGGGAATAGCTCGGCCTTGACCACGGCGTTGATGGACGTATAGGCGGAGACGATGAGCCAGGCGGTGGCAATCAGCAGAAAGGCCGTCATGGCGCTGTGCGTGGCGCGCAGGGCCGTCAGCAGGGGGATGGTAAACAGCGTGCCGCATACGCCGAAGGCGATCAGCAGCCACTTGCGGCCAATGCGGTCGCTGAGTGCTCCATAGATGGGCTGCAGCAGCATGGCGAAGATCAGCGAGCTGGCCGTGACCGCTGTCGTCTGGCGATCCGAAAGGTGCACGCTGAGCTTGAGAAACTTCTGCATGTAGGTGGTGTAGGTGTAAAACGCCGCGGTGCCGCCCATGGTCAGCCCAATCACCAGCGTGACCTCTCGTGGATAGCGAATCAGCTCGCGCAGGCTGTTCTTGCGGTGCTCGGCCTGGTGCTTTGTGACCTCAATGTAGGAATCGGTCTCCACCAGGTTGCGGCGCATGATGGCCGCCACGATGGCTAGCAGGCCGCCAATGGCGAAGGGGATGCGCCAACCCCAGGCGCGCAGTTGTAGAGGTGTCAGCAGCCAGCCTTGCAGCACCAGCAGCACCACGATGGCGCAGAGCTGGCCTCCGATGAGCGTGACGTACTGGAAGCTGGAGTAGAAGCCGCGATGCTTCTCGTCGGCCACTTCGCTCAGGTAGGTTGCGCTGGTGCCGTATTCGCCGCCCAGGCTCAGGCCCTGCAAAATGCGTGCTCCGGCCAGGATGACCGCTGCCCACACGCCGATGGTGGAAAACGTCGGCGTAACGGCAATCACCAGCGAGCCCACACACATCAGCGCCACGCTCACCGTCAGCGAGACGCGGCGGCCGTGGCGGTCCGCCATGTGGCCGAAGATCCATCCGCCCAGGGGACGCGCCAGAAAGCCCGCGGCGAACAGCACGGCGGCGTTCAACTGCTGCGCCAGCTCGTCGCCTTCCGGGAAAAATGATTGTGCGAAGTACAGCGCGAAGGCGGCGTAGGCGTAGAAGTCGTAGTATTCGACCAGGTTGCCGATGCTGCCGATGAAGATGGCTTTCAGGCGGCGGCGCACGTCGGCCAGCCCGCGCGGCGCGTTCGTGCTCTTCAGCGGAGAAGCATCCGCGTCGCGCCCTGGGGCTGTCGCCATCGGTTCCGCCTCCTTCTAAAAGCCCTTGGCCACCAGTTCCGCCGAAGAACCCACGGGCGACAGATGCCCGGCGCGGGTGGGCATCATCCACTTCTCCAAATACTTGGCCACGATGTCGGCCTCAAGGTTGATGGGATCGCCGGGCTTCAATGTGCCGAGGTTCGTCCGCTCCACCGTGTGCGGAATGATGGCCACCGAGCAACGCAGACCTTCCAGCCTGGCAACCGTAAGGCTGATGCCTTCGATGGCGATGCTGCCCTTGTAGACCAGATATTTCTCGATCTCCGCCGGAACCTGGATGTGCAGCCAGTACCCGTCGCCGCCTTCGATGGGCTCCATGGCTTCGAGCTTTCCCACGCCGTCCACGTGGCCCTGCACAATGTGTCCACCCAGGCGTCCATGCGCCGCCAGCGGCAGCTCCAGGTTCACCCGCGCGCCGGGCGTGATGCGCGAGAACGACGTGCGCACCCAGGTCTCCGGCGCAAGGTCGGCGCAAAAGGATGTGGGAGTGATGTCCAAGGCCGTAAGGCAGACGCCGCTGACGGCGCAGCTGTCGCCGGTCTTCAATCCCTTGGTGACCGTTGCGGCTTCGATGTGGATGCGGCGGTTCTCGCCCTGCTGATCAATGCGGGCAATGCGTCCAACTTCTTCGATGATTCCAGTAAACATGATGAACCTCTCCGGCTCAGCCCTCTGGGCCAAGCGTTCGATAGGGATCGCGCAGATAGGCTTCCACGCTGAAGTCTTCACCGTGGCGCTCCAGGTGCAAATGCGAGGGATGCAGGGCATCGCCCGCGGGCAGGCCGCTCATGCCATCCAGCCAGGGCACGGCGCCCACGGGACCAAAAATCCGCGGTGCAAAAAACAGAGATAGTTTGTCCACCAGCAGCGAGCGCAGAAAGGCCCAGTTGACCACCGCGCCGCCTTCCACCAGCAAACTGGTGAGGCCTTCGGCGCCCAGCAAGGAGACGACGCGATAGAGATCCGGACGCCCCTCATGCGGCGACAGCGCCAGTCCTGGTTCGGCGGCTTCAATCGCCACTTGCTCCACACGCACCCCGCGAGCCTCCAGTGCGCGCCGCTTGTTCTCCTCGGCAAAGCTGCAAAAAACGATGACGTCCTCCTCCGCGGTCTCCACCACCTTGGAGTTCAACGGCAGGCGCAAACGGGAGTCAAGAATCACGCGCACCAACCGTCGGCGGCGTTGCAGGCCGCTGCGGTCGGTCAGCAGAGGATCGTCGGCGATCACCGTGCCCACGCCCACCAGGATGGCATCGCTCTCATGGCGCATCCTGTGCACGCGCCGGCGGCTCTCCTCGCCCGTGATGTAGCTGGCCGTGGCTGTCCCCGGTAACGCTGCGCCGGATGACGCCACTCCGGAATTTGCTGGTTGGCCCGTAGCCGGACCGGCGATCTTGCCGTCCAGTGACATGGCGGCCTTCAAGGTGACAAAGGGCAGCCCGGTGCGAATGAACTGCGCGAAGCTCTCGTTCAACGTGCGCGCTTCGTCCTGAAACAAACCCAGGTCCACTTCGATGCCGGCTTCGCGCAGCCTGGCAAGTCCTCGCCCGGCCACCAAGGGGTTGGGGTCTTCCATCGCGCAGACGACGCGGCCAATGCCGGCGGCAATCACGGCATCCGCGCAGGGGCCGGTGCGGCCGGTGTGCGAGCAGGGCTCGATATTGATGTAGAGAGTGTTGCCGCGGGCCTTTTCACCGGCCTCTTCCAGGGCGATGATCTCGGCGTGCGTGCGGCCTTCATAAAGATGCGTGCCGCTGCCCACAATGCGCCCGCGCTCGTCCACGATGAGCGCGCCCACCATGGGATTGGGCGAGGCCAGTCCGCGGCCGCGTGCCGCCAGCTCCAGCGCCTGTCTCAGAAACAACTCGTCGGCAGAGAGGGCCATGGGCTTAGGCGAACAGCGAGGCGACAAAGTCGTCCGCGTGGAAGGGAATCAGGTCAGCCTGCTTTTCTCCCACGCCAACGTAGCGCACGGGGAGGTTGAGTTCGCGGGAGATGGCGACGACCACGCCGCCCTTGGCCGTGCCGTCCAGCTTGGTCAGCACAATGCCGGTGACGCCGGCGGCTTCGGTAAAGATGCGCGCCTGTTGCAATCCATTTTGCCCGGTGGTGGCGTCCATGATGAGCAGCGTCTGGTGCGGCGCTCCGGGGATGATGCGTTGCGCCGTGCGGCACATCTTTTCCAGTTCGGCCATCAGGTGAGCCTTGTTGTGCAGTCGCCCGGCGGTGTCCACAATCACGTAATCGGTGTGCCGGTTCTTGGCCGCCTGCAGGGCGTCATACAGAACCGCCGAAGGGTCGCCGCCCGGCTTGGTCTTGATGACCTCAACGCCGGTGCGCTCACCCCAGATCTCGAGCTGCTCGATGGCCGCCGCGCGGAAGGTGTCGGCCGCGGCCAGCAGAACCGTCTTGCCCTGCGCGCGCAGCAGGTGCGCCAGCTTGCCAATGGTGGTCGTTTTGCCAACGCCGTTCACGCCGACCACGAGGATGACCTCGGGTGCGGCGGCTTCCGGCAAAGGGCGGGCTTCTTCGGCGCGCAGCAGGATGGACTTCAGCTCCTCCTGCAACACGCGCTTCAGCTCCTCGCCGTCGCCAATCAGCTTGCGATCCACCTTGTCGCGCAGGGCGGCCAGCACTTCATTCGTCGTGGTTGAACCAAGGTCGGAGGAGAGCAGAGTGGCTTCCAGCTCGTCCAGGGTCTCGCGGTCAATCTGCTTGCGCAGACCGACGGCCACTTCCAGACGCTCGTTCAGGCTCTCACGCGTGCGCGTGACCGCCTGCTTCATGCGTTCAAACAGGGACTGCTTCTTCTCGCCGGATTCACCGGAGCCGCCAAACAGGGAACGAATCATCGCACTTTCATTATAGCTGGAGCCTTGCAGGGCAGGCCCGCGCGCGGTTTCCGGTTATGACTTCGCGAACGCTCCGTCGCCGGGCGCTCCTTCGCGAGTGAGAGGCCGGTTCATCAGGTCGCGGATGGCGTCCGCCGGCTTCTGTCCGTGGTGCAGAATCTGATCCATCTGCGCCGTGATGGGCATCTCCACCTGGTGCTTGCGTGCCAGGCCCAGGGCCGCCGCCGTGGTCATTACGCCTTCGGCCACCATGCCATGCATGCCGGCAATCACCTCGTCGAGCTGGCGTCCGCGGCCCAGTTCCACGCCCACGCTGCGGTTGCGGCTCAACCCTCCGGTGCAGGTCAGCACCAGATCGCCCAGTCCGGCCAGTCCAGCCATGGTCTCCTGCTTGCCGCCGCAGGCAATGGTCAGCCGCGTCATCTCGGCCAGCCCGCGAGTGATGAGCGCTGCGGCCGTGTTGTGTCCAAAGCCCAGGCCTTCCACCACTCCAGCGGCAATGGCGATCACGTTCTTCACGCTGCCGCCCAGCTCCAGGCCGATGATGTCGTCATTGCGATACACGCGGAAGGTCTGATCGCTGAAAGCCTCTTGCACGCTCTGCGCCAGTGCGGCGTTCTTCGATGCCACGCTGATCGTCGTCGGGAATCCCTGTGCCACTTCGCGGGCAAAGCTGGGACCGCTCAGCGCGCACAGTCGCGGCGCAAACGCTCCGTCGCCCGTACCCAGGACTTCGGTGATGACCTCGGTCATGCGCAGCAGCGATTCGTTCTCAATGCCCTTGGTGGCACTCACCAGCAGCGTCTCCGGCTTGAGAAGCGGCTTCATCTGCGTCCACACGCGGCGGGCGTGGTGCGAAGGCATCACGCTCAGCACGATCTCCGCGCCCGCAATGGCCTCGGCCAGCTCGCGCGTGGCCACAATGCCCGCAGGCATGGGGCAGCCCTTCAGGAATGGCTCGTTGACGTGCGCGTTGTTGATCGAATCCACGACATCTTTTTCGTAGGCCCACAGGCGGACGGTGTGCTCCGCCTGGCGTCCCAATGCGATCGAAAGTGCTGTACCCCAGGCGCCCGCGCCGATGACTGCAATCTTTGCCATAACTTCCTTTAAGCCTTTCTCGCGCCGAAGCGGCTTTCCGTGCCGCTGACCAGGCGTCCAATGTTCTGATGATGACGCACGATGACCAGCAAGGCGACCGTAGTGGCCAGCGCCATGCCCCATGGTCCAAAGATGTTTCCCTCGCGCAGCCAAAGGATGACCGGGAACGAGGCGGCGGCCACAATCGAACCCAGGCTGACGTAGCGCGTAAGAGCGAAGATGATCGCGAATAACGCCACCGAGATCAACACGGCCGCCGGCGCCAGCGCCAGAAACACTCCGAGTCCGGTTGCCACGCCCTTGCCGCCCTTAAAGCGCAGCCAGATGGTGAACATGTGTCCCAGCACTGCCAGCAGGGCCACGGCGGCGGCCAGCACATGTAATTGCCGGTCATTGGCCACGGGCATTCCCGGCAGGTGCAGCACCAGCCAAACCGGCAGCCATCCCTTGAAGGTGTCCAGCACAAGGGTCAAGATTCCCAGGCCTTTGCCGCCGCTGCGAGCCACGTTGGTGGCGCCAATGTTTCCGCTGCCGGTGGCGCGCACGTCCTCGCCGCGCGTCAGCCGCACCAGGATGTATCCGAAGGGAATTGAGCCCAGCAGGTACGCGCCCACGGCGATACCAACCAGGAGGAGCCAGTTGCTGTCAGCGTTCATCGGCATCCGTTACCGCTCCGCCTGCGTGCAACCCGAAGCCCTGGAGCCGGGTGTACACTGCGCCCGCCGGAGACAGCCTGCTTTCATATAGGAAGAACTCGCGCGCCGTCATTGTACCGAACTCAGGCGGGGCCTCGGCTGTGACAAGCTGCGAAAGCTGTGCAAATGCCGCGGGAGATTTCTCACCGCGCACCGGCCTTGGCCGTCCCGAGCCGTTGCGCGCCAGCGTCAGATGGGCGCGGAACTCCTTTTCCGCGGCAAAGCCCAGGGGCTCGAAGGCCTGCTGAACCTGCCGCGCCAGCCCGGCCAACTCTGTGCTCTCGATGCCCGCCCAAAATACGCGCGGCGCGTGAGCGTTGGGAAAGAATCCCACGCCGCGCACGTCGAGTGAAAAAGATGGATAGCGAATGGCCGCCAGCGCCGACTGAATCTCCGGCAGTCGCGAGTTTGCCACTTCGCCGAGGAACTTCAACGTCACGTGATAATTGCCCGCCGCCACAAAGCGCACGCCCGGCACGCGAGGCTTCATCGCCGCCGCGTAGGCATCCAACCGCCGGCGGATGGATGCATCAATGTCAATGGCTACGAAGAGGCGCATGGCGTTCAGCCCAGGGCCACAACGATGGCGCCGGCGGCGATCAGAAGGCCTCCAATGGCCTTGCCGGCCGACATCCGCTCGCCCAGCAGGAGTGCGCTGAAGACGATCACCAGGGGCACGCTCAGCTTGTCAATCGGAGCGACCTTGCTGACCTCGCCCAGTTTGAGCGCGTGGAAGTAGCAGAGCCAACTGAGCCCCGTTGCCGTGCCGGAGAGCACGAGAAAGAGCCAGTTGCGCGGCGTCAGGGCCTGCACGCCGGAGAACTCCCTGGTGACGGCCACCATCAGCCAGGCGAAGACGATGACCACCGTGGTGCGGATCGCCGTGGCCAGGTTTGAGGGGATTCCGCTGACGCCGAGCTTGGCCAGCAGTGCCGTGGCAGCGGCGAAAAACGCGGAGAGCAGCGCCCAGGTCAACCAGTTTCCCATGGCTTACATTCACCTCGTTGGAGTGCGGGAATGTGCGCGTGCCCGGTGCTTCAGCGCAGCTTGCGGCGCAGCAGTTCCAGCGCCAGTTGGCTGGCAAACCAGCGAATGCGCTCGCGGTCACCGGGGAAGCGCCGTTCGACGACCTCGGTGTGTTTGCCATCGGCCAGCGCAATGTAGACGAGGCCGACCGGTTTCTGCTCCGTGCCGCCGCCGGGACCGGCCACGCCCGTAATGCCAATGCCGAGCGAGCTCTTGCAGCGCTGCCGGATGCCTTCTGCCAGCGCCGCGGCCACCGTGCGGCTCACCGCGCCATCGCTCTTCAGCAGCAGCGGGGGCACGCCGCAGAACTCCATTTTGAGCTGGTCGCTGTACACCAGCGCGCCGCCTAGGAAATATCGCGAGCTGCCCGCCACGCTGGTAATGCGCTCGCCGAGCAATCCTCCGGTGCAGCTTTCGGCCACGGCCAGGGTGGCGCCGCGCATCTGCAAAAAGTAGCCGACAATCTGCTCCATGCTCTCGCCGCCACTCGAAAAAATCTCCTCGGCGAACTCTTCTTCCAGCAGCGCGGCCAGCTTCTCCAGCCGGGCCTCGGCCTCCTCGCGCGTCGCGGCACGAGCCTTCAGGTGGAGTTGCACTTCGCCGGGCTTGGCCAGGATCGTCGTCTCCACGCCGGGAAAGTTCTTGTAATGCTTGGCGGCGCGCAGGTCGGCCGCCGACTCGGCTACCATGGCAATCTTCAACTCCCCGGTGGCCAGGTGAACCTCGGGCAGCGCGGCTTCCAGGCGCGGAATGCACTGCTCGGTAAACACGCCTTCCATCTCATGCGGAGGTCCGGGCAGAAGCATGATCAGCCGCTTCTGGCCCTCGTACTCGGTCTCCAGCCATTGTCCCGGAGCGGTGCCGCGCGGATTCTTCAAGACCTCGGCACCCGTGATGTAGTCGGCCTGTTTGATGTTGTTTTCCGCCAGCTTGACGCGCATGTTGGCAGCACGAGTGTAGAGCGCGGTCACCATCTCGTGGTCGCGTCGCAGCTCCAGCCCAAGGGCCTCGGCCACGCACTCGCGGGTCAGGTCGTCTTCGGTGGGGCCCAGGCCGCCGCTGAAGATGACAATCTCGGCGCGGGTAAAGGCCTGGCGGCAGGCCTCCAGAAGGTGGTCCGGGCGGTCGCCCACAATCGTTTTATAGATGACTTCGACACCGAGTTCATTCAGCCGGGCCGTCAGAAACAGGGAATTCGTGTCCTGACGGAAGGGCGTCAGCAGCTCGGAGCCGACGGCGACAATCTCTGCGTTCACGGGTAACAGTGTAAACCGAAAGCCCTTGTGCATTCTCGGCCGGCCCCCGGCTCGAATCAGGCTCGACTCCGTGCGGCCGGATGCCCGGGCCCGTTGTGACAAATGTCACAAAGTCATGGGATGTGGGTCACCGCATTGTGAACAGGAGCAGGGGTAACGTCATTGCGGACAAAAGAGGTCTCGTTTGTCGCTATTACTCTCGCTTATCCCGTCCAAGGGAACTCATGCAACTGACTCGCGCCGCCGATTATGCCGTTCGTACGATGATCTACCTCTCCACGCTGCCGGAGGGGACGATTGTCCCAAAGGGAAAGCTGGCCAAGTCGGTCGAAGTGCCGGAAAGTTTCTTATCCAAGATTCTTCAGACGTTGTCGCGCTCCGGAATGATCCAGGCCCGCCGCGGTGTGGATGGCGGCTTCTCCCTGCTGGAGAGAGGCGCCAACGCCACTCTGCTGGAGGTCGTCGAAGTCATTGACGGCCCCATCGCGCTGAACGTTTGCCTCACCGAGGGCGCCAGTTGCAACCGCCATCCGCAGTGCCCGGCCCACCTGGTGTGGATGGAGGCGCAGAAGGCCATGTTGGCAGTGCTTTCGGCCGCAACCATCGCCAGGATGGCCGCAGGCGCGGCCAGCGGGTTGCAGGCCGGCCCAATCAGCAGCATCAACAATTTCCTACCCCGTGAAAGTTCGCAATCCGCACCGCAGGGCACCGCGCGGTGTACAACGCTTACCCCAACCCCTGCGCGCGGCACCACCGGCGCCGCCGCAAAAGGGCACACGCAGCACCAACTTAAAATAATGGAGTGAGTGGCATATGGACTCCGCCGTATTGATACATCGGCTGCACTTCGCATTTACCGCGACCTTCCACTATCTCTTCCCGCAACTCACCATGGGCCTGGCCCCGCTGGTGGTGGCGTTGAAGACGATCGGCTTGTGGAAGAACGACGAACGCTATAACACCGCGGCGCGCTTCTGGGCGAAGATCTTCGGCATCAGCTTCGTCTTCGGCGTCGTCACCGGCATTCCCATGGAATTCCAGTTCGGCACCAACTGGTCGCACTTCTCGCGCTTCGCGGGCGGCGTGATTGGCCAGACGCTGGCCATGGAAGGCACCTTCGCCTTCTTCCTGGAGTCGGCTTTCCTCGGCCTCTTCCTCTACGGTGAGAAGCGCCTGAGCAAGCTGGCACACTGGGGAACAGGCGTGGCTGTTTTCTTCGGCAGCTGGCTGAGCGGCTACTTCATTGTGGCCACCGACGCCTGGATGCAGCATCCCGTGGCCTATTCCGTGCTGCCTGACGGCTCGGTCACCTTGACCAGCTTCTGGGGTCTGCTGCTGAATCCCTGGGCCATCTGGCAGTATGCCCACAACATGGCGGGAGCCACCGTCACCGGAGCCTTCGTCATGGCCTCCATCGGCGCCTACTACATTCTCAGCGGACGCCAGAAGGAGCAGGGCGCCATCGCACTGCGCGTGGCCGTCATTGGCGCCATCCTGGCCTCTCTGCTCGTCATCGGACCCACCGGCGACGGACAGGGCCGCAACCTGGTCGCCTATCAGCCGGCCGCGCTGGCCGCCATGGAAGCCCACTTCGACACCAGCACCGCTGACCTCGTCATCCTGGGCCAGCCCAACACCGACACCAAGACGATTGACAACCCGCTGGTCATCCCCAAGGCTCTCAGCTTCCTCTCCAACCGCGACTGGAACTCGAAGGTCGCCGGTCTCAGCAGCTTCCCGGAGTCGGAGTGGCCGACCAACATCAGCCTGCTGTATTACGCCTACCACATCATGGTTGGCCTGGGCACCATCTTCATCCTCATCTCGTTGCTGGCAGGCATCCAGTTGTGGCGCAACAAGCTGTTTGAGTCGCGCTGGCTGCTGTGGATCATCATGTTGAGCGCTCCGCTGCCCTACGTTGCCAACACCGCCGGCTGGATGACCGCCGAACTCGGACGCCAGCCCTACCTGGTGTATGGATTGATGCGCACCATCAGCGGCTTCTCGAAGTCGGTGTCGGCGGCCAACGCCACCTTCACCCTGCTTGGCTTCCTGGGCATGTACACCCTACTCGCCATCCTCTTCCTCTTCATGCTGCAGCGCGAGATTGCGCACGGCCCGGTTGAGGGAGCAGCTCACGCCGCGGAGGTGAAGTAACATGGTATTCACTGGATTCCTCTGGTTCTCCATCATCTCGGTCATGCTGGCCATCTACGTCATTCTCGATGGCTTTGACATCGGCGCCGGCGCGCTTCACCTCTTCCTCGGCCGCACGGATGCCGAGCGCCGCAAGATCATCAAATCCATTGGTCCCGTGTGGGACGGCAACGAAGTCTGGTTGCTGGCCACCGGCGGCGTGCTGTACTTCGTCTTCCCGCAGCTCTACGCCTCCAGCTTCAGCGGCTTCTATCTCCCGCTGATGATGGTTCTGTGGCTGCTCATGCTCCGCGCCATCGGCCTGGAGTTCCGTACCCACATCAACGATGGCATCTGGGCGGCGTTCTTTGACGCCATCTTCAGCATCGGCAGCCTGCTGCTGGCCATCTTCTACGGTGCGGCCCTGGGCAACATCGTGCGTGGCCTGCCGCTCGGTCCGGATCACTACTTCTTCCTGCCGCTGTGGACGAACTGGAACGTCGGAGCGCATCCCGGCGTGCTGGACTGGTACACCGTGATGAGCGGCGTCGTCGTGCTGGTGGCCTTGCTGGTGCATGGAGCCAATTACCTGGTCTGCAAGACCGATGGCGACCTGCATGAGCGTGCCCGCACCACCAGCCTGGTGCTGACCCCGGTTCTGCTGGTGCTGACCCTGGTCAGCCTGGCCGCAACCCTGGCCATCCATCCGGGAATCGTGGCCAACTACAACACTCTGAAGATTGGCTACATCGTGCCGCTGCTGGTCTTTGTCAGCCTGATCGGCATCTTCATCTTCCAGCGCGCGCGCAAGGAGGTGCTGGCCTTCGTCTGCGGCGGCCTGTACCTGGCGCTGATGCTGGTGGGCGCCGTCTACGCGCTCTATCCGGTGATTCTGCCGGCCGTGGATCCGCAGTACAACCTGACCATCGCCAACTCCATTACCGGCAGCTACGCGCTGCAGGTGGGGCTGCGCTGGTGGATCTTCGGCATCATCATCGCTCTCGGCTACTTCGTCTTCCTGTACCGCATGTTCCGCGGCAAGGTGACGGTGGAAGATGGCGGCGGCTACGGCGACTAAAAGTCCTGACCGCGCCGGCGAGGGCATTCCAGCGCAGCGCGGTTGCTTTTGAAGGTTCTTCCCGGGCAGGGTGTGTCACTGCGCGCTGCCCGGGCGATGTTGTTCGTTTTCACCTCACCCGCCGGAGTTCCGAACGGTGAGGGGCGGGATGTCACTCATAAGATGGGGTTTCTGCCTTCATAAGCTCCAGCCCAAGGCATCCTCGAAAGCGGACGGTTCAAATCATTCCCGGAATTACTGCAAGTTCTGTTTGCTGTGGAACGTCATGGCAGGGAAGCAGTTACCGGGTTACAATAGAACCAGCCGGCATCCCGAACCGGTTTAGCCCAGGCTGAGAGGTGAAGGGAAGATACGTAGTCCCTAACCCCATCAACTGGCGTGAGCGGAGTTTGCCCCGGAGTATTCCTGGGGGATGGCCGCATTTAAGACAACTGAATAAAATCTCTTCGAGGAGACATGCACAGGATGAATAAGAAGATTGTCGTTGTATTTACCTTTGTCATGGTCGCACTGTTCGCACAGTCGGCCTTCGCACAGTTGGGTTTGAACTGGGAAGGCCAGACCGGCGCCCTTTTGACTCCTTTTGCCTACACCGTGGGCGCGCCTGACAACAAGCTCGGCAAGCCGGAGATCGCTCTCCACTTCCTCGCGGGTGGTCCCGCCCTTGGCGAGCAGTTCACCCTGTCGGCCACCGAAGGCTTCGGCAAGCGCTTTGAAGCTGGCTTCACCACCACGTTCGCCGAGCAGGGCTCCAACAGCGCCGGCGCATGGGTTGGCCTGGGTGGTTCTTCCACGGATGCTCCCGGCAGCCTGTTCTCCAGCAGCTACACCACTCTGCACGGCAAGTACACGCTGGTGAAGGAAAACGCTTACAAGACCAAGTGGGTCCCGGCCATCGCCGTGGGCGCCGTGGGCCGCTTCGGCGACTCGCGCGTCATCGGTGCGGTTCTGCCTGGCGTCACTTCGCAGGCCGCCGGCATCAGCTCCACCAACGGCGACTTCTACGTCGTGGCCACCAAGCTGGTCCCGGTCAAGAAGGTCATCTTCTTGCTGAGCGCTGGTGAAAAAGTGACCAACGCCAGCCTGTGGGGCCTGGCCGGCAACGCCGGCAATGTCGGCTATGACAGCACCAACGCTCCGTTGGCGCAGAGCTACCATGGCAACTGGTTCGCAACCGCGGGCGTCGCCTTCACCGGTCCGGCGAAGTCGCTGCTCGTGGTGGGTGCGGAAGGCGTGCAGCAGCCGCATTACATTGAGGCTGTGAACAACGTCATTCAGGATTACAACAACGTTCCCACCTCGTTCAGCTACTTCCTGCGCGTGCAGCCCAAGGGCAAGCCCTTCAACATTGACGCCGCTCTGGTCAAGGTTGGCGGCGGTCTCTCGCACGAGCTGAACATCCAGGCCACCTCGCGCTTCGGCACGGGCATCACCTACCACTTCTAAACCAGCGTTTGCCGGTTACGGCATTGGCTGAAACAATGGGGGCCGCTCTTCGGAGCGGCCCTCGGCTTTTCTGCCGGATTGCCGTCGCCACAGGGGCTGAATGCGTGGCTTCCGAACCCTGCGGGCCGTTTCTTGTTTGGGATTCGTTTGCACCTGATGATTGTGTGGCCGCAAGTGCTTGCCTTAAGTGCGGGTTGCTCCCTATAATCGCCTTCTAAGCGCCACTTGCCACGAATGAGCCGATCGTCAGATTACTGTTACCATGTGCCTCGATACCGTATGGATCGCTTGCACCAACTCATGTTGATTTGCGTGTCGCAGAATCCGCTATGTTCTCAAGGAGCCTAAGAATGAAGAAGTCTCTAATTGTGCTGATGCTGGCCGCCGCCGTCCTGGGCGCACAGGCGCTGGCCCTCCCCATGCCGCAACAGGCAACACCGGCGGATACTCAGCAGAAAAAGGTGATCCAGGACCAGGCCGAGGGCGCCGCCTACATGGGCGCCTTGAACGCCACGGACCCGGCGCAGAAGGCGCAGCAGATGGAAGCCTTCCTGCAGACCTATCCCAACAGCGTGGCCAAGGAAGACGGCTACGAATTCCTCGTTAAGACCTATCAGCAGCTCGGCAATGTGGCCAAGGTCAAGGCCAGCGCAATGGCCTGCCTCCAGGTGAACCCCAACAACGTCACCTCGCTGGTGGTGTTGACCGTGCTGAACGCGCAGGACAATGGCCCTGACGCCGCCGCCAGTCTGCAGGCCGCCGGCCAGTACGGCGCGCGCTGCATCAAGGCTCTGGACACGGCCGCAAAGCCCGAAGGCGTGCCCGATGCCCAGTGGGACGCCACCCGGAAGCAGTTCCGCAACGTCTGCAACAACATCCTTGGCTACGCCGCGCTGCAGGGCAAGGATTACCCCACGGCGCAGACCGCGCTGAAGGAAGTGGTTGCCGCCAATCCTACCGACAACCAGAGCATCTACCTGCTGGCGCTCAGCTACCTGTCGCCGAAACCCATGGTTGTGGACGGCCTGTTTTGGATCGCCAAGGCCGCCGCCAACGATCCCAAGTACCTCAGCTACGCGCAGAACCGCTACCAGCGCTATCACGGCGGAGCCGATGGCTTTGACGTTCTGCTGGCCGCCGCCAAGGACAACCCGACCATTCCCGCGGGCTTCACCGTGGCGCCCGCTCCCTCGCCCGCCGACCAGGCGAACGACATGCTGAAGAAGGGCCCGCCGGAGACCCTCTCGTTTGCCGAGTGGCAGTTCATCCTGACCAGCGGCAACAAGGACGCCGGCGACAAGACCTGGACGGCCATCAAGGGCCACGCCACCCGCCTGATCGCCAGCGTGGTGGAGGTGGATGCCGCACGCACCACTCTGAAGCTGGCCGGCAGCCAGGATGACATCGAGGCCAAGAAGGCCGACATCGTCATCACCCTCAAGACGGCCATTCCGGCCGCTCGCCTGCCCAAGCCGGGCACGCAGCTCACCATCCAGGGAACGCCCAGCGAATACACCGCCAATGGCGATGACTTCGTGCTGACCTTCAGCGATGGCGAAGTGCTGAGCGGACTGCCGGAGCCGGCGCACAAGCCCGCAGCTGGGCACGCCGCCCACAGGTAGTAAGCCAGATTCAACGCAAATAACCGGGACGGCCTTCGGGCCGTCCTTCTTTTGCCTGGAAGAAATTGCCTGGAAGAATTTGCTTGGAAGAATAAGAGACGCGGGATGCGCGCCCCGCGGCGCGTCAGAAAACGTGAGAGGGAAGTGGCAGGGAACTGGCGGCAAAGGGAACGGGCCGCACAGGGCGGCCCGCAACGATCACGCACATCCAGACGCACACAGCGAGCCTAGCGCGCGATCTTCTTCTCCAGGGCCGGTCCCCGCTCGCTCTTGGGCGGACGGCGGCGCATGACGGCCCGCACGGCGCGCGGATCAATGTTCAGCTCCGCCATGGTGCGGCTCAGGGTGTTGCGGTGCATGTGGAGCTGGCGCGCGGCCTTACACTGATTGCCATGATTGCTTTCGAGCACGGTAAGAATGAAACGCTTGCGGAACTCGCAAACCGCTTCGGAATAAAGAATGCCGCTTTGATGCATCTGCGCGATTAAGGCTTCCAGTTGGTCCTTCAACGTGGGACCTCGCTTTCTATCGTATGACTCTCGTGTTGCCAGACTGCAGTGCTGCCTTGCGCGTCCCTGTGCGTGGCCGCGCCATAAAAACGCTTTCTGTGTTGCCCGGAGCTACGTCGTACGGTGCAGCCCCTGCATGGCCTTCAGGCCATCGCGATACTTCTGTTTCAAATCTCCAGGACCGGCATACACCGCCGCCCGTCCCGCGGCCAGAAAGTACTGGCCGAAACTGCTGTTGGCCAGCGCCGGCGAGGAGGGAAGGAAACTGGCCATGGCCATCACCAGCACCATCACCACCAGCGCGCCGCGTACCAGTCCGAATGCGGCGCCCAGAAGGCGGTCCACCAACTTCAAACCCACGCTGTGTGCCGCCCAGCGCACCAGCCTGCCCACTACCCCGGCCAGGATCACAACGCCAACAAAGATCAACAAAAATCCCGCGCCGGCGGCCAACACATCGTTCTTCAGGTACGGAGCCAGGTAACCGGCGGCCGTGTGGTATCCCCAGGCCGCCATCAGGTAACCCAACACGGTACCCGCCAGCGAAAACAGCTCAAAGACAAAACCCTGGGCGGCTGCCTGCAGCGCAGAGAGCACCAGCACAGCGGCAATCAGCCAGTCCATCCAGTTCATTCCGCTATCCGCGTGGCAGTTCCTTGCCGGTCAGCTTGCGATAGGCTTCCACGTACTTGGCGCTGGTATTCTGCTGTACCGCCTCGGGCAGAGCCGGCGCCGGCGGCTTCTTTTCCCAGTGAATCTCTTCCAGGTAATCGCGAACGTACTGCTTGTCGTAGCTGAGCTGCGACTTGCCCGGAGCGTAAGTGTCAGCCGGCCAGAAGCGCGAGGAATCCGGCGTCAGCACCTCGTCGGCCAGGATCACTCCGCTTGCCGTCTGTCCAAACTCGAACTTGGTGTCGGCGATGATGATGCCCCTGGTCAGCGCGTAGTTGGCGGCCTTGTTGTAGACGGCCAGGGTCAACTCCCGCAGCTTTTCGCTGTCCACACGGCCCACGTGCTTCACCATCTCGTCAAAGCTGATGTTCTCGTCGTGCCCGCTGGCGGCCTTGGTGGAAGGCGTAAAGATCGGTTCCGGAAGCTTGTCGCTCTCCCGCAATCCCTTGGGCAGTTCGATGCCGCAGACCTTGCCCGTCTTCTGGTATTCCTTCCAGCCGGAGCCGGAGAGGTAGCCGCGCACCACGCACTCCACGGGATACATATTCGCCCGCGTCACCAGCATGGAGCGGCCGCGCAGTTGGTCGGCGTACTTGCGCAGCGCCTCGGGATACTCCTCCACATTGGCCGTGACCAGATGGTTCGGCACAATGTCCTTGAGGAAATCGAACCAGAAAAGCGAAATCTGGGTGAGCACTCTGCCCTTGGCCGGAATGCCGGAGGCCAGCACGTAATCAAAGGCCGAAATGCGGTCGGTGGCCACGAACAACAGGCGGTCGGAGCCGACGTTGTAAACGTCACGCACTTTGCCGCTGGCGTGGAGTTCCAGATCTGGAAAATCAGTTCGCAGGAGAATGGGGTCGCTTGGATTCGTCACGGGTCTCTTCGG
>CAVRDQ010000073.1:0-11584 GCA_963719655.1 uncultured Acidobacteriota bacterium
GTTCATCAGTTCCAACATGCGGCGGCGCTGCTGCTCCTGCTGGCGCTCGGTCTCATTCAGGCCGTTGCGCAGCCTGCTGTGCCTGCTGCTGGCGCTGCTGGATGCTCGCTCTGCGCGCCGGCCACGTCGGCCGCGGCGCTCTCCAGAACCTTGCAGGTTCTCCGCCGAGTTCCTCTTCCAGCCGCGCCAACTGCGTCGGTGGCGCTGGCGGGAGCTCGGCCTCGGCCGCGGCGGAACGCGCGGTCAGTTCGGCGCAGCGCTCTTCGTGGTGCGGCGTGCGCGTGGTGGCCCGGGTCCATTTCCAGCTGAATCTGGCTCAGGCGTTCGCGCGTCTGCTTGGCTCTCGGACTCCACGGTATAGCCGTGCTGGGTGCGCTCGGCGTGCTCGGCATCCATTGCCTGCACGGCCTCGCTGCGCGCGTGTGCAGTTCTTCGGCCAGCCGGATCAGCTCGAGCCTCCAACTGCGTCTTCTTGCGCTTCCAGTTCGGTAAAGCGGCTGGCCAGCACAATGCGCAACTGGGCGCGCATCTCATCGCGCAGCTTGCTGTAACGCTCGGCCTTGGCGGCCTGGCGCTTCAGGCTGTTCATCTGCCGGGTCACTTCGTCAAAAATGTCGTTGATGCGTGCCAGGTTCTGCTTGGCGTCGGCCAGCCGAGCTTCCGCCAGGCGCTTGCGCGTCTTGAACTTGGTGACGCCGGCAGCCTCTTCGATGATGCTGCGGCGGTCGGTGGGCTTGCTGCTCAGAATCTGCCCAATGCGGCCCTGTTCGATGATGGCGTAGCTCTCCGGTCCGAGGCCGGTGCCCATGAAGATGTCCTGAATGTCGCGCAGGCGGCAGAGCTTGCCGTTCAGCAGGTACTCGCTCTCTCCGCTGCGGAAGAGGCGGCGGGTGACGGCGATCTCACCCTTCTTGAGAGTGGTTTTGAACTTGCGGCGGCGAATCTTGAGCACCACCTGCTGGTTGCCCGCGGCGTTACCCGTATCATTACCCGCGGCGCTACCCGTATCATTACCCGCGCCCCCGGAGGCCGAAGCCTCCGAGGACTCCGGGTTTCCCTCCGGCGCATCAACTGCGGCCGGAGTGGCGGCGGAAAGATCGTTGGCGGCGGCAACCTCTTCGCTGGTCTGGCCGGGGCGCACCTCTTCGGTGTACTCCTCCACGTCGCGCTCGCGCTCGCTGCGCAGGGCGGCTTCGTCCCAGTCGTCCTCGGGCATGTCATTGTGAATCTCAATGACCGGCGCGCCGGTGTTGCCCTCGTACACTTCGGGATCCACCAGGTGCAGAGTCACCTCGGCCATGCCGGTGGGCTTGCGCTCACGCGTGCCGGCGAAAATGACGTCGGTCATGTGGGCGCCGCGCAGGCTCTTCGCGCTCTGCTCGCCCAGCACCCAGGTGATGGCGTCGGCGATATTGGACTTGCCGCAGCCATTCGGGCCGACAACGGCCGCAATGCCCTCGCCGGGGAACTTCAACTCGGTGCGGTCGCAAAAGGACTTGAATCCCAGGACCTGAAGCTTTTTGAGTTTCAGCAACGCTCATGCTCCTCGAGCCCGTGCGCTTCCATCGCGCACGCGCCTTCTCGCTCTCGCCGCCGGGAGGCCACAACGGAAGCCTCTGCTTGCAAAAATCGGCGGTCTTCCTGTCACATAAGAAAAATTGGGCAAGCCCGGCGCCCATCCTGCGGCGCGCGTAAAGCTCTTGTGGCCCTGGCTGGTGGGCCGCCCTTTTATTACGGCGCTGCCTTAAAATCCGGCGGCTGCCGCTGCGCGAGTGGTGGCTGGAAACCCGTCTACTGCCCGGGCCCCTCCGCGACGAAATCGGCGGGAGGGTCCGCCTCGCAAGTTGTTGTCACTCTACCGAGGCTCAGAAGGGGAGTCAAGTATCAAAGCCCTATTTGTAGTGGTAGGCTGTGCAAAACCGCAACCGGTTGCACATGGCTTGTAGCAAATGGCGTTAAGTCCCTCCGGATTGCACAACTTAAAGTGCAAAGTGAAGGCATTGCTTGATGTGGAAAACTGCACTAAGAATAGTGCAAATGCATGCGCCTTCCACACGGAAAAAGCCCGGCCACAGGGACCGGGCTGCCTCACAGAAAAACACATTCTTGCCGTGAAACTCTACCCAAGATTCAGCAGGAAGCGGATCACGCTCTCAATCCCAGAGTAGTAGTTGGCAATGTGGAACTTCTCGTTCGGGGCGTGGATGTTGTCGTCCGGAAGTCCCAGGCCCATCAGCACCGAGGGGATTCCGAGATCGTTCTGGAACTGGCCGACGATGGGGATGGAGCCGCCCGAGCGGATGTAGACCGTCTCCTTGTGGAAGACGTCATGCAGAGCCTTGTTGGCCGCCTTGATGTAGTCGTTATCCGTGCTGACCACCACGGCCTTGCCCTTGGAGTGCACCTTGACCGAGAGCTGAATGCCCTTCGGCGCCAGCGACAAAACATACTTGGTGAACTTCTCCAGGATGTCATCCGGGTTCTGATTCGGCACCAGGCGCATGCTGACCTTGGCCGATGCCTTGGCCGGAATGACCGTCTTGGCGCCGGCTCCGGTAAAGCCGCCGGGGATTCCATGGACCTCGAGCGTGGGCCGCGCCCAGGTGCGGTACAGGACGGGATAGTCCTTTTCGCCGGTCAGCACCGTGCTGCCGACTTCGGTCTTGCGGTAGTGCTCCTCGTCAAAGGGAAGGCTCTTCCAGGCTTTCAACTCGGCATCCGTCGGTGAGGCCCAGTCGTCGTAAAAGCCGGGGACGGCAATGTGGCCGTCGGCGTCCTTGAGGCGGCCGATGATCTGGCAGAGTGCGAAGAGAGGATTGGGAGCCGCACCGCCATAGACACCGCTGTGCAGGTCGGTGGCCGCGCCCTTGGCCTCGATCTCGGTGTACACCAGGCCGCGCAGTCCGACGCAGAGCGTGGGAAGCTGCGGCGCAAACAGCTCGGTGTCGCAGACCAGGGCCACGTCGCTCTTAAGCCGCGCAGGATTTTCATGCACGAACTTCTCGACGGCCTCGCCGCCCACTTCTTCTTCGCCTTCAAACAGGATGCGCACGTTGCAGGGCAGCTTCTTGTCGGCGGCCATGAGCGATTCCAGCGCCTTCACCTGCATCCAGAGCTGGCCTTTGTCGTCCACCGCGCCGCGGGCGTATATGTTTCCATCGCGCTCGGTGGGCTCAAACGGCGGAGTCTTCCATTCGTCCAAGGGCTCGGCGGGCTGCACGTCGTAATGCGCGTACAGCAGCACGGTGGGCTTGCCGGGAGCCTTCAGCCAGTCTCCATAGACCAGCGGATGCCCCTCGGTCTGGATGATCTCGACGTGCTCGATGCCGATGCGCTTCAGCTCACTGGCGATGAATGCCGCGGCCTTTTCGATGTCCGGCTTATTTTCCGGCAGGGTGCTGACACTGGGGATGCGAAGCAGATCCTTCAGCTCATCCAGAAAGCGTTTTTTATTGGACTCGGCGAAGGCAATTGCGGGGGTAGCCATAGATGAAGACGATCCTTTCCTGTTTGGGAGGCCGTAGCGCTCCACTCGAACTGCTGAGTATATCACCGAGGTTGCAGAGCATTGTTTGCGGTGAGCATTGCAGAACAGTCAGCGAAGTCCCTCTTTAACTTCACCCAAAGCCCGCACCGCTTACTCGAATCTCCGCGGCGTAAATTGTGCAAGCTCCGCGTCCTCGCGGCCGTCAAGCAGCAACGCGGTCATCACCTCTGCGGTCACAGGAGTCAGCAGGATTCCGTCGCGATAGTGTCCGCAGGCGGCGTAGTAGCCCGCCAGGTTGGTCTCGCCCAGCAGCGGAAGGTTGTCGCTGGTTCCGGGGCGCAGCCCGGTCCAGGCCTCGGCAATCTTCGCTTCGGCAAACTCCGGCAACAGCCGTGCCGCGGCCTCCTGCAATCGCTTCACGCGATAAGCGTTGAGAGAGCGGTCGAAGCCAGCGGGTTCCACCGTGCTGCCCACCACGTATCGTCCGCCATTGCGCGGAATGATGTAGCACCAGCGTGAGCGCAGCACATGGCGCAGGCGCCGGCCGGCTTCACGCTCAGTGGGCGGCATGGCCAGCTCATCTGGGAAGGCCAGTGCCACCATGTGACCCTTGACCGGGATGGTTGGCGTGGCTGCGCCTTCGATCTGCGCGGCCCACGCTCCGGCGCAGTTGACGATCCTTCCAGCGCGGTGGGTGCCCTTTGCGGTCACAACGCCCGTGGCGCGGCCATGCTCCACAAGCACGCGCTCGACCGCCTGGTTGCGCACAATCTCGACGCCGTGTTTAGAGAGCGCCGCCAGCAGGGCAGCCACAATTTGCCGCGGATCCACCGCGCGCTCCTGCATGAAGTACGCGGCATCGGGTGGGAGTGACAGGCGTGGCTCCATGCGCAGAGCTTCTTCGGCGCTCAGCCGTCGAATCCCCACGCGCTCAGCCAGGGGATGCTGCTCAAAGGCGATGACGCCGTCTTCGCGAAGATCAACGGCCAGTCCGCTCTCCTCGCGCAGCGCGTTTACGAATTCCGGATAAAGCCCTGCGCTGCGCTGTGCCAGGGAAAAGAGCTCAGAAGGCAGGACCGGGTCGAGATCGGCAATCATGCCGCCGCCGGCGTGCGATGCCTCCTGCCCGGGCTCGGCGCGCTCAAGGATTCTGACCCTGGCGCCCCGCCGTGAGAGTTGCCATCCGAGCGAAAGGCCGATGATTCCGGCGCCGATGATGAGGATGTCGTCCGAGGGTTGCACTCGATCATTGTAAACACCCTTGGCCCGGGGCGGCGAAGCGCAATCTGGGGCAAGGACCTGTCCAGTTGGCGATAGTTTTGCGCAAGCCGCGATGCAGCCAGCATTGACACCCGCCGTACACGCTGGAACAATCGAGGGGTTGATTGTTCAATAAAGGAGCAGCAAGATGCCTGACAATGTGGAGATTCAGCCGGTGCAAAAGAGCAACATAGGCGCCATAGTGGTCGTCGTGATCTTTGCCACCCTGCTGGTGGCGGCCCTGTGGCTGGTGGTGGATCTGCGTGGCCGCGTGAGCAGCCTGGAGGCTTCACTCCAGAAGCAGGGCGAGGTAACCAAGGCCATGGAAGACAAGCTCCACATGACCGACCGCAATCTGGAGGCCGGTATGCAGGCTCTGGGTTCCAAGGTGGGCATGACGCAGGAAGAGCTGGCCAAGCGCACCGCCGACCTGAAGGCGCAGCAGGAGCGCAGCGCCGCCCGTCTGCAGGCCGAGCAGCAGGCCACCAACAAGCAGGTTGCCAGCGTCAGCAACGACGTCAGCGGCGTGAAGACCGACCTGGGCGGCGCCAAGACCGACATCGCCACCACGCGCACGGATCTGGACGCGACTAAGAAACAGTTGCAGTCCGCCCTGGGCGACCTGAACGTGCACAGCGGACTCATCGCCAAGAACCATGACGAGTTGGAGTTCCTGAAGCACAAGGGGGACCGCAATTACTTCGAGTTCACGCTGAAGAAGAAGGGCCGCCAGCCGGTCTCCACCATCAGCCTGGAACTGAAGAAGACCGACTCGAAGCGCTCGCGCTTCACGCTCGACGTCTTCGCCGACGACCACACCATTGAGAAGAAGGACCGTACGCTCGGCGAGCCGCTGCAGTTCTACACCGGCCGCGACCGCCAGCTCTACGAAGTGGTCATCTTCACCGTTGGCAAGGACTCGATTAGCGGCTACCTGGCCACGCCGAAATAACTTGATTTAGAAAACTGTTTGCGGCGGGCCCGGCATTTTGGCCGGGCCTTGCTGCATGAGGGGAGAACAATGCTCACAAGCTGGGCAACGGCTTTGCAGATTGTGATGCGCACCGGTGCCGTCTACCTGCTGGTGCTGATCGGCGTCCGGATTACGGGCAAGCGCGAAGTGGGGCAGATGACCCCATTCGACCTGGTGTTGCTGCTGTTGCTGAGCAACGCCGTGCAGAACGCCATGACCGGGCCGGATACCTCACTTGCGGGCGGCGCCGTGGCGGCCACCGTGCTGCTTTCCATGAACTGGATTGTGGCGGCCTTCAGCAGCCGCGACCGTGGCTTCCGGCGCGTGGTGCAGGGCTCGCCCTCACTGCTGATCCACGACGGCGAATTGCTGATGGACCACATGAACCACGAGCACATTACGGTGGATGAGGTGCTGCGCTCTTTGCGTGAGCATGGCATTGGCAGCGTGCAGGAGGTGGCGCTGGGTGTGCTGGAGGTGGATGGTTCGCTCAGCTTCCTGAAGAAGGATGAACTTCCGGAAGAGGTCCGCGCACGGCATCGCACGCGCTTCCTGAAACGCAATTAGCCAGTGCCGGGAGTATCGCGATTGAGCGTGTGCTTTGAAGCAGAACCGTCGTGCAAATTAGATATCGCGCGGGTCAATCATCAGCCAAATGCGGCGCTGGCAGGTGACGCAGCGAAAGGGAACCTTGCCGGTCCAGCGGGTGCGGAGAAACTCAAGGTAGTGTCTGCGATGGGAACGCTGGGCGGTCGGCTTGCCGCAAACCGGACAAGTCATCGCCGGACGATCTGTATAAATTTCTGTGTTTGGTTGTTTTCCAGACAATGACTTTCCCAACATCCTTTTTTCTTTACTATAAACGCGCGCATGGAGCATGTAAACGTAAACGCATCACGAAGTGCATGTTATCAAGATTGTTCCGGGCGACATTCCTACAGGCGGAAGCAAGGGGCCAGGCCTGCGCCTCGCCCCTTGTCTCATTAGGAGACTTACTCTTTTGCCAACGAGCGGATGAACTCCACCAGGGTTCGCACGGTGACGCCGCTTGGCCCCTTCGGCATCCATGACTTCGATTCTTCCAGCCAGGCCGTGCCGGCAATGTCCAGGTGGATCCAGGGCTTGTCGTCCACGAATTCCTTCAGGAACATCGCCGCCGTAATGGCTCCGCCCCAGCGTCCGCCGGTGTTCTTGATGTCGGCAATCTCCGAGCGGATCATGTCGAAGTAATCCTGGTCCACGGGCATGCGCCACATCTTTTCGCCGGCCGCTTCCGCCGATTTCAGCAGGCCGTTGGCGAAGTCATCGTCGTTGCCGAAGACGCCTACGTTCAGGTGCCCGAGCGCGACCACGACGGCTCCGGTCAGGGTGGCGGCGTCAATCAGGTGAGTGGCGCCCAGCTGGCGCGCGTAGCAGAGTCCGTCGGCCAGCACCAGGCGGCCTTCGGCGTCCGTGTTGATCACCTCGATGGACTTGCCGTTCATGGCGAACTGCACGTCGCCGGGTTTCTGCGCCTTGCCGTCCGGCATGTTCTCACTGCAGCACAGGATGGCCAGCACCCGCACCTTGGGCTTCAGCATGGCAATGGCCCGCATGGCGCCAATCATGGTGGCCGCGCCGCTCATGTCGTACTTCATCTTCTCCATGCCGTCGCTGGGCTTGATGCTGATGCCGCCGCTGTCGAAGGTGATGCCCTTGCCGACCAGTCCGATCACCGGGCCGTCGCTTGCTCCTTCGGGCTCATAGCGCATGACCACCAGCCGCGGCTCTTCTTCGCTGCCCTGGCTCACGCTCCAGAAGGCGCCCATCTTGAGTTCCTTGATCTTCTCCGGCCCGTGAACCTCGCAGGGAATTTCCGCTTCCTCGCACATCTTGCGGGCGCGCTCGGCCAGCAGCGTGGGAGTCATCAGGTTGCTCGGCTCCAGCGCCAGCTCGCGAGTCAGGTTCTGCGACTCGGAGATCACGGCTCCTTCGGCGATGGCAATATACAGATTGTCCACCTCGGCGTAGGCCGGTGCGGCCAGCGCCACCTCGTCGAGCGACTGATCCTTGCGGTCGCTGCGATAGGTGTCCACGTCAAAGTCGCCCAGCACCAGGCCTTCGGTGGCCGTGCGCGCGGCATCGGTGGCCTCCATTCCGTCGGGCAGAACCAGCGTGAAGCTCTTGATGTTCTTGCCCTTGGCGATGCGGGCGGCGGTGCCGGCCAGGTTGCGCAGCTCGGTTGCTGCGAACTTGGCGGACTTGCCCGCGCCCAAAAACAGCACGCGCTGGGCTTGGACCCCAGTGGGCGAAAGCTGCCAGGTGGCTTCCCCGAACTTGCCGGTGATGTCCTTGCCCTCGATGAGCGGCGCGGCCAGTGCCTGCAGGGCGGCGTCGGCGGTCAGCAGCTCAGGCGCGGGAGTTTTCTCGCCGCCGCGGTCAGCCACGGGCACGACCAGCAGGGGAGTGTTGATGGTGGAATACGCAGTGATGCAAACGGAGATTTTCATCTGAACCTCACTCTCAACGATGATAACGAATCAGGAGCGGCGGCTGCGAGCAATGGCGTCGCGAGCCTCTTTGTCGGCGGTGCGGCGGCGCTCGGTTTCCCGCTTGTCCCACAACTGCTTGCCCTTGGCCACGGCGATCTCCACTTTCACCCGGCCGTTTTTGAAGTACATCCGGGTGGGGATGAGCGTCAGGCCCTTCTGCTGGATGGCGGCATTCAGTTTCAGCAGCTCGCCCTGGTGCACCAGCAGCTTGCGGGTGCGCTTGGTGTCGTGGTTGAACTGCGCCCCCGGAGCGTAGATGCCGATGTGCGCGTTCAGCAGGAAAAGCTCGCCATCCTTCAGCAGCGCGTAGGAGTCCTTGAGGTTGCACTGGCCCTCGCGAATGCTTTTGACCTCGGTGCCGCGCAGTGCGATGCCGGCCTCGTAGCGCTCGTCCAGGTAGTAGTCATGACTGGCGGCGCGGTTGACCGCGGCGTCGCGCTCACCGCTGGCCACGGGGCTGCGCTTGACGTTCTTCGGCTTGTTCGGCTGCGTCAGTTGAGTCGTATTGCGGGCCATCTTTTCTGGCGTCCTATGGTCGGGGCCGGACTCTGCCGGCGAAGCCGCTTGCGCGGGGTTGCGAATTCAGTATCCTAACACAGCACCCATGCGCATCATTCTTTGCCGGCCCTGCGGCAGTGCTATAATTCGGCTCGTAGAATCAACAGCTTCAACCGCTCGCGGGCGCCTTCTGCGGCCACCCGGCGGACCATACTGTAGCTCCCGAAGGGTTTAGATGAAACGCTTCCCCTGGCTCTCTCCTGTCCTGTTGCTTGTCCTGCTGGTAGTGCTGCCCGCGGCGGGCGCCGATAAGAGCAAAGGTAAGTCCCTCTACCAGCAAGGCCAGAAGGCCGAGGCACGCCAGGATTACGAGGAAGCCTACCGCTGCTACAGGAAACTTTACGACGAGCATCCGGAGCGCACCGAGTACCGCTCGGCCTACGAGCGCACCAAGTTCCTGGCCGGCGCCGCCCACGTCCACAAGGGGCAGGTGCTGCGCGAGGCCGGCAAGCTGAGTGAGGCGCTCAAGGAGTTCCAGCTGGGAGTGATGGTGGACCCTTCCAGCACCATCGCGCGGCAGGAGATTCAGCGCACCCAGCAGCTGATTGACAAGGCGCAGCAGACGGGCGCTCCGCAGAGCCGCGCGCCCCACGAGGGAGCCGAGGCGTCGCAGAACCTGGCGGGGCCGGTCGAACTGGCCCCGATTTCACAGACGCCCATCACCCTGAAGCTCAGCGAAGATTCCAAGGTCGTGTACGAAACAATCGGAAAGCTGGCCGGCGTCAACGTTCTTTTCGATCCCTCCTACACCGGCAAGCGCATCAAGGTGGAGCTGAACGGCGTGTCGCTCGAGCAGTCGCTGCAGGTGGTCGCCCTGCTCAGCAAGACCTTCTGGCGTCCCGTGACCGCCAACACGATTTTCATCAGTGACGACACGGCGGCCAAGCGCACCGAGCTGGAGCAGCAGGTGCTGCGCACCTTCTACCTGAACAACTTCTCCACCGTCAGCGAACTGCAGGACGTGGCCAACCTGATCCGCACCATCCTCAAGGTGGACAAGGTGCAGCAGTTCCCGGCGCAGAACGCCATCGTCATGCGCGGCACGCCCGACCAGGCGGCACTGGCTGAACTGCTCATCAACAATCTCGACAAGGCCAAGTCCGAAGTCGTGGTGGATGTCGTCGTCATGCAGGTCAGCAAGGACAAGTTGCGCCAGCTCGGCCTGCAGTATCCCTTCCAGGGAAGCAGCAGCAACCCGACGGTCAGCCTGCAATTGCCCACCACCACCAGTTCGTCCAGCAGTTCTAGCAGTTCCAGCACCAGCTCCTCCTCGAACCTGACGCTGAACAACTTCATTGATCTGAACGCCACCGACTTCTCGATTTCGATTCCCTCGATGAGCGCCGCCTTCCTGTTGACCGACAACAACACCACCATCCTGCAGCGTCCGCAGCTGCGCTCGGTGGACGGGCAGAAGGCCACACTGAAGATCGGCGAACGCGTCCCGGTGGCCACCGGAACTTCCAGCTCCACGCTGACTTCGACCGCGCTCTCCACCACCCAGTTCCAGTACCAGGACGTGGGCGTGAACATCGAGATGACGCCGCACATTCACGGCGACAACGAGGTCACGCTCAAGGTGACCCTGGAAGTCAGCGCCATTGACAGCTACGAGACGATCGGCACCATCAGCGAGCCGGTCATCGGACAGCGCAAGGTGGATCATGAAATTCGCCTGCGCGACGGCGAGGTCAACCTCATCGGCGGCATCATGGAGCACCAGGACGTGAAGAACATGTCCGGCATTCCGTGGCTCTCGCAGATTCCCGGCCTCAAGTATCTGTTTGGCCAGGGCAGCAAGGAACTTACCGACACCGAGACGGTCTTTGCCCTGATGCCGCACATCGTGCGCCGTCTGGACGTGAATGACATCAACCTCCGTTCGATTGAGGTTGGCACGCAGAATGTCGTCGAGGTGCGCCACCTCAGCCGTCCTCCGGCCGCCGTGGTGGCTCCCGTTCCCAGCGCCGCGCCCGCCGCAGTACCGGTGAGCTCCGCGCCCGTGACGGCGCCGCCCGCAACTCAGGTGGCCGGTGCTCCCGCAGCATATCCGGCCGCCGTGGCCGTGACGCCCGCGACGACTCCGCAGGCGCCCCAGCCGGGTGTGCCCGCGGTGCTCAGCCTGGATCCTCCGGTGGTCAATCAGCCGGCGGGTGCGACGTTTACGGTGAACGTGATCATCAACGGCGGGCAGAACGTCTTCAGCGTGCCGGTGCAGGTCAGCTACGACACAAAGCTTCTGCAGGTGATCAACGTCAGCAACGCCGGAGGCCTCTCGCGCGATGGCGCCGCGGTATCCCTGGTGCAGCGCAATGACGTGGAACATGGCCTGATACAGGTTTCCATGCTGCGTCCGCCGGGTGCGCCGGGCATCACGCCGCAGGGCGCGATCTTCTCCATTACCTTCCAGGCGAAGGCCGCCGGACAGGCAACCGTGGCCATCGGCCCCACCGTGCTGAAGGACCCCAACCAGGGACCTGTGCCGGCCGTGGGTTCGCAGGCCATCGTGACCATTCGCTAGCCTTCAGGAGTGACGGGTGAAGATGATACGGCAGCGCGGCATGACCCTGGTGGAGCTGATCGTGGCCATTGCCATTATGGCCATCCTCGCCACCGCGGTGCTGCCCGTCACCCGCACGGTCGTCAAGCGTGAGCGCGAGCGTGAACTGCGCCGCGACCTCTGGATGATGCGTGACGCCATTGACCGCTACAAGGACGCTGCCGATCGTGGCGCCTTCCAGATCAAGCTGGGCAGCGAGGGCTATCCGCCCGATG
>CAVRDQ010000074.1:0-10843 GCA_963719655.1 uncultured Acidobacteriota bacterium
TGATGGTTCTCCTGTTCGCAGCTGTGGCAACTCCGGTTGCCCTATTTCTTCATTCCCGTGATCAAAGAATGCGGACGGAAGGAAAAACCGAAGCGCAAGTCAATGCTGCATCTCAGCAAACTATCCTCTTTAGGTCCTTCGCCTGGCGTTGCGCTCCAGGAACTGTCATAGCAATCTTTGGGTTTGATATCACATTCCATCTCTATGTCGAGCATGAAACGGGGTGGTGGTGGGGAATTGTCATACTCGTAACAGGCTTGTGGCTGACTCGGCAATTGTCGGCAAAAGCCTGGCGGAAGTATGTGGACGTTCGTAAATGTGCTGAAAAGGGTCCCTACCAGTTCGATTAGAATTGCGCCCCGCAACATTCAAATGGGAATGGGTAGAGATCCGAGCCGCGCGTTCCTCTTTCCTCCAAGCGAAAGCGACAGGCCATGGCCTGCCGCATCAGGCTGCTGATCAACCCAGGGACAGCTAAAACTTACGAAATGTCATGGTGAGCGTAGCACCCGCTGTTTGGGTGCGGAGTCGAACCACCCTTTGTTTCTGTGGGAGAGCAAAACAAACAAAAGGTCGCTCCACTACGCGCCTGCGGCGCTTCGGTCGCAATGACATTTCCATTCATGCAACTCTTCCGCCCAAGCGAAAGCGGCAGGCCATGGCTTGGCTGCGGGAGAGTTTGCTGGATTAAGGAGCGCTGGTAGCCAATGGACTCAAAGTGATGTTTGGATACTATGTAGTTAGAGGGATGAATATTCCCGAATACCGCGCAAACAAGACTGAACCCAGTCCTTGCAAACTATTACGTTTCCATCATCGGTGTGAAATGAGAGCAAGGCGACAAGCGGAGTGAGGGCCAGCAGCGCAACGTACATGGAAACCATCGAAATTCGTTTCCCGAATTTCATGAACTACTCTCTCCTGCTCATATCCCGCCGACCAGATTATAGAGCGGAATGAGAAACTGAGCGATTTTCGCCCAAGCGAAAGCGGCAGGCCATGGCCTGCCGCATCAGGCTGCTGACCAACCCAGGGACAGCTAAAACTTATGAAATGTCATGGTGAGCGGAGCACCCGCTGTTTGGGTGCGGAGTCGAACCACCCTTTGTTTCTGGGGAGAGCAAAACAAACAAAAGGTTGCTCCACTACGCGCCTGCGGCGCTTCGGTCGCAATGACATTTCCATTCATGCGACTTTTTCGCCCAAGCGAAAGCGGCAGGCCATGGCCTGCCGCATCGGAGAAAAGGGATAAGTTACTTGGCAGCCGTCTTCGTGGCCGTCTTGGCGGCCTTCACGCGTGCGTTCAGCCGAGCCTTATAGCGCGAGGCGGTGTTCTTGTGCAGAACGCCCTTCTGCACGCTCTTGTCCAGGGTGCTGACCGTGGCGCTGAAAGTCGCGTCCAAGGTCTTGGTGTCGCCCGAGGTGAGGGCCGTGCGCAGATTGCGCAGCACTACGCGGACGCGGCTCTTGTTGGAGCGGTTCGCCGCCGTCTTGGTTTCCGTCTGCCGGGCGCGCTTCAGCGCCGAAACATGATTCGCCATCTTGATCTATGTCCTTGAGTGTCCAAACTGGGAGGTTATCCCGAACCTTTTTATTGTACGGTTCCGGAGGCCTTTTAGGCAAACCCCGGGCGCAGAAATACGCCCCCGGCGGGTGTTTTCCGCCTCGCTGTGAGATGATTACAGCCGGATAAGCATCTAACTCAGCCACACAGAAAGCAGTCCGTTATGTCAGGAAACATCGGTGACAAGTCCAGATTCAACCGTATGCGCAAGCAGAAGATCGCCCGCCGCGTAAAGAAGGCAGCCGTGCGCGCCGCCTACGCCACTCCCGCCCCGGCCGCCACGCCGAAGGCCGAGGCCGCAAAAGCCTAGTTCGCAAAGGCTGGTTTACAAGGCCTGGTTTACAAGGCCTGGTTTACAAGGCCTGGTTCAGCTCAACTGCCAAGTGCAGAGGGTCCCCTTGCCGGGGACCCTCATTACGTTTGCACCTTTTTCTTCAACGCGTTACAGGTTTTTGCCGGCCATGTGCTCAGGCCTTCCACCGTTTGCGACGTGGCGCTGGTTCACGTCGGCGGCGCCTGGGAGGAATGGCCAGCACCGTCAGTCAGGCGTTCAGGTTCAGGTCACTGGAGAGCTTCTCCAGGTCCTGCAAAATCGTCGCCTCCGTGCTGGACGACGAACTGCTGGACGACGAACTGCTGGACGACGAACTGCTGGACGACGACGAACTGCTGCTGATTGCGCTCAATTCCAATGAACTGGAGCTGCCGGAACTCGACGTCGAACTGAGCAGCACGATCACCGCCTCGACGTTGCTGCTGCTGGAGTCGCTGGCTGCGCTCTGCCCGGGACCGTTCTTGATGTCCTGCTGCACGGCGGCAAAGGCGGTTTGCGCCGCCGAAAGGCTGCCGGAGTTGAGCGCCGTGCCCAGGGCGGCCATGTCCTTGTCCATCTGGCTCTCGCCGCTGGTGCTGGATGTGCTGGACGTGGTGCTCGTGGATCCCGTTTGCTGGTCGTGCAGCTTGACGATGGCGTTGTAGGCGGTCTTGGCCTCCGCCAGGTCGCCCGACTTCAGTGCGGCCTCCAGCTCTTTCCAGAGCTTGGCCATGGGATTGTTACTACTGGAGCCGGTTGAGCTGGTGGAACTTGTGCTGCCGCTCTCCAGCAGGCTGTTGAGAGAGTTGCTGCTGACTGCGCTGGTGGACATCTCTACTCCTTCGCGAATGGTTTTCCCGGAATCTCTGTGCGGATACCTGACTCTGGTGACTTCATCGGCCGGAAGGCGCCCGGTATTGAGGCTTTTTTTTCTCGCCGGCCCGGAATGTGATTCCGGAATAGGCCGCCCGGCCGCCACCGGAGAAGCAGCAAGCCAAGGGCCGCGCAAGTCGAGCGTTTATAATGAATTCCTTATGCTGAGAGTGCGATTTGCGCCCTCGCCCACCGGTTTTCTCCACGTGGGCAGCGCGCGTACGTTTATTTTCAATTGGCTGTATGCCCGCCACAACGGCGGCACCATGGTTCTGCGCCTGGATGACACGGACGTGGAGCGCAACTCCGACGCCAGCGTGCAGTCCATTTTTGACGGCCTGCGCTGGCTGGGACTGGATTGGGACGAGGAGTACAAGCAGAGCGAGCGCCTCGGTTTGCACGCCCGGGTGGCGGAGTCGATCTTCGCCAAGGGCCTTGCCTACCGCGACTTTACCCCTGCCCACGCCACTGACAGCGACCAGAGTTCGGGTCCGCAGGGGGCATGGCTCTTCAATCCCGGCATGCGTGAGCTGAGCCGCGAGGAGAGCGACCGCCGCGCCGCCAATGGTGAGCCCTTCGCCCTGCGCTTCCGCGTGCCGCGCGGCCAGGACCGTGTACTGCGCTTTACCGATGCGGTGTATGGCGAGCAGTCGAAGCTGGCCGATGAGGTCGAGGACTTCGCCCTGCTGCGCAGTGACGGCATGCCGACTTATCACCTGGCCAGCTGCGCCGACGACGCCGATCTCAAGATCAGCCACATCATCCGCGGTCAGGATCACCTGTCGAACACCTACAAGCATCTGCTGATCTTTGAGGCCGCAGGTAGTGAGGCTCCCCAGTTCGCGCATCTTCCGCTGCTGGTCGCGCCCGATGGAACCAAGCTCAGCAAGCGCCGCCACGGGCCTGTGGTCAGCGTGACGACGTATCGCGACGCGGGCTTTGTGCCGGAGGCGTTCATCAACTTCCTCTGCCTGCTGGGCTGGTCGCCGAAGAACGACCGCGAGTTCATGCCTCTGGAGGAGCTTGCCGGGGCCTTTACCTTCGAAGGCGTCAACCGCGCCAACGCCGTGGTCAACTTCACGGAAGAAGATCCCTTCGATCCCAAGGCCATCTGGCTGAACGCCGAGCACCTGCGCGCCCTGCCTGTTCCGGACTTGGCTGCCCGCCTGCTTCCGGTGCTGCATGGTGCGGGCTTTATGCAGGCCACGGGGGAGAAGCTGCTGGAGGTTACACCGCTCATTCGCGAGCGCATCAAGCTGCTGAATGATGCGGCCTCGGCGGCCGACTTCTTCTTCCTCGACCGCCTTCCGCCGTATGATATCCAGGAGCTGGTGCCGCCGAAGGGCGACCTGGCGCAGGCCAAAAAGATTCTGCTGGAGGCGCAGGCCGTGCTGGCCACGGCCGCCTTCGATCATGCCGCGCTCGAAAGCCTGCTACGCTCGACGGCCGAGCGGCTGGGCGTGAAGGCCGGGCCGATGTTTACGCCCATTCGCGTCGCCGTCTGCGGACGCCGCAACGCTCCGCCCCTGTTTGAGACGATGGCAGTGCTGGGCCGCGAAGTTTGCCTTCAGCGCATTGCCGAGGCGCTCACGCGGCTGGGTTAATCTTTTTTCTGGCGGCCAAAGGGATTCCGTTGGCCGGCGCATTGTTTTTTGTTTGAGGTAAGCGATTATGTCCACGAAACCGGAGAACACGCCCGCCAACGCGCCAGCCGAAGCAGCGCGCCCCTCGCACTTCATCCGCGACATTTTTGTCGAAGACCGCAAGACGAAGAAGTACGGCGACGCCGTCTTCCAGACGCGCTTTCCACCCGAGCCCAACGGCTATCTGCACCTTGGCCATGCCAAGGCCATTTGCCTGGACTTCGGCCTGGCCGACGACTTTGACGGCCTGACCAACCTGCGCTTCGACGACACGAATCCCGAGAAGGAAGAGCAGGAGTACGTGGACTCCATCATGGAGGACGTGCGCTGGCTGGGTTTCGAGTGGGACCGCCTCTGCTACGCCAGCGACTACTTCGACCAGCTCTTCGAGTGGGCCATTCAGCTCGTCAAGGCCGGCAAGGCTTACGTGGACGATCACTCCGCCGAGGAGATTCGTCAGCATCGCGGCACGCTCACCGAGCCCGGCGAAAATTCGCCCTACCGCAATCGCACGGTGGAAGAAAACCTCGACCTCTTTCTGCGCATGGCCAAAGGCGAATTCCCCGACGGCACCCGCGTGCTGAGGGCCAAGATTGACATGGCCTCGCCGAACCTGAACATGCGCGATCCGGTGATGTACCGCATCCTGCACGCCAGCCATCACCGCACGGGCGACAAGTGGTGCATCTACCCGATGTACGACTACGCGCACGGCCAGTCGGACTCGCTCGAAAAGGTGACGCACTCCATGTGTACCCTGGAGTTCACCGATCATCAGCCGCTCTACCGCTGGTTCATCGAGCAGCTTGGCATCTTCCCCTCGCAGCAGATTGAGTTCGACCGCCTGAGCCTGACCTACACGCTGCTGAGCAAGCGCAAGCTGCTGCAACTGGTGCAGGAGAAGCGCGTCAGCGGATGGGACGATCCGCGCATGCCAACCCTCAGCGGCATCCGCCGCCGCGGATTCACTCCGCAGGCCATTCGCAACTTCTGCGCCGCCATTGGAGCCTCGCGCACCAACGGCAGCACGGACATCGAAATGCTGGAGCACTTCCAGCGCGAGGAGTTGAACCGCACCTCTCCGCGCGCCATGGCCGTGCTGCGTCCGCTCAAGGTGGTCATCGAAAATTATCCGGAGGGCGATGAAGAGCTGGTCGAAGTGGCCAACAATCCCGAGGACCCCTCCGCCGGACTGCGCCAGGTGCCATTCTCGCGTGAGATTTACATCGAGCAGGACGACTTCCGCGAGGTGCCTCCGCCCAAGTATTACCGCCTGTCGCCGGGCAAGGAGGTGCGCCTGCGCAACGCGTACTTCATCACGGCGAAAGAGGTGGTGAAAGATGCAGCGGGCAACGTCGTTGAAGTGCGCTGCACCTACGATCCCGCGAGCCGCGGCGGCAACTCTCCCGACGGCCGCAAAGTGAAGAGCACGATCCACTGGGTTTCGGCCAAACACGCAATCACCGCCGAGGTTCGCCTCTACGACAAGCTGTTTACGAATCCCAATCCCAGTGATGTACCGGAGGGTGGCTCGTTCCTGGACAACCTGAATCCCAACTCTCTGGAGGTGATTGCCGACGCCAAACTCGAGCCGTCGCTGGCCACGGCCAAGGCGGGCGACCGCATCCAGTTTGAACGCATCGGATACTTCTGCGTGGATATAGAGAGCAAGCCCGGCGCGCTGGTCTTCAATCGCACATTGCCGCTCAAGGACAGTTGGGCGAAGATCGAAAAGAAGGCTGGCAACTAAGTCGTTTTGCAATTCACAGCGCCTCGTTCGCGCGGGGCGCTTTTCTTTTGCCCGGAGCCGCGTCCCTTGCACCTTGTTACAATCACCCGGTGACCGATCCCGCCGTTGAGAATCCGCAACCCGAACTGCTGCAACCCTGGGCTTTATCTCCCGAGCCGCGTCCCCTCTTTGGCATGGGCGTGGTGTGGCTCGCCTTCGGAGTCACGGTGGTGGCCATGTTCGCCTTTGGAGTGGTTGCGGTTGGCGTGGCGCGGCATTTGGCGTTGGCGCATCATACGGTCGTGCACTCCGTGGCAGACGACCCCCGCGTGCTGGTGCCTGCTCAGTTTGCCGCCTACGGCCTGCTGATGCTGATGCTGTGGCGTTACTTCGGCCACTACCTGAGGGTGCCCATGTTTCTGGCCCTGGGCTGGCGCTGGCCGCAGCGGGCATGGCAGTTTATGGGTACCGGAATCCTGATGGCCGCCGCCGTGCAACTGCTCTCGCACTGGCTGCCGGAGCCGCAGGACATGCCGATTGACCACCTGATCCGCACACCGCTTGATGGTGCATTGATGGCTGGCTTCGGCGTGCTGGTGGCGCCCCTGGTGGAGGAGATCCTCTTTCGCGGCTTGCTATTTCCGGCCCTGGCGCGGCGCTCAGGAGCCGTGGCGGCACTGGTTGCCAGCTCCATGCTCTTTGGAGCCCTCCACGCCTCGCAACTGGCCGGAGCCTGGGCGCAGGTGGCGCTGATTGTCGCCGTCGGCGCCCTGCTGACCCTGGTGCGCTGGTGGTGGCACTCGCTGGCCTCCAGCTGGCTGGTGCATGCCGGCTATAACGCGGCGCTATTCGGAGCCCTGGCCGTGCAGACGCATGGCTTTACCCAGTTTCCTCCGCGCTGACGGCTTGCCCGCCCCCAGCGCCACTTGCTAAGGTGAAGCATTATGAGCAGCAACAGCAGCAGCCCGACAGCCTCCGCCCGCCAGGAACTTCTCTCGCTCATCGCCCGGCTCAGCTTCCGTCTCGGCCAGTTCAAGCTCTCCAGCGGCGGCACCAGCGACTACTACATTGACTGCCGCACCACCACCCTGCACGCCGAGGGCGCGCGCCTCACTGGCCGCGTCTTCTTCGATGAGATTGTGCACCGGGGTTGGAATCCGCAGGCCATTGGCGGACTCACCATGGGCGCCGACCCCATCGTGGTGGCCGTGGCCATGCTCAGCGCGCAGACCTTCCAGTGGCGCGTTGAGGACGACGACAAGGCGCTGGTGCATGATCTGATCCATGGCTTTTTGGTGCGCAAGGCGGAGAAGGCTCACGGCACGGGCCAGCGCATTGAGGGCTTCCGCGAAAAAGGCGCGCGTGTGGTGATTGTGGATGACGTCTGCACCACCGGCGCGAGCACGGTGCAGGCCATCGCCGCCGCCCGCGAGTACGGCTTCGACGTGGTGGGCGTCATGTGCCTGGTGGAGCGCGAGGAATCGAATGGCCGTCCCGCGGTGGAAGAGGCCGCCGCCGGCGTCCCCTTCGTCTCGCTGTACACGGCCAAAGAGGTTCGCGCCGAGCACATTCGTCAAAACGCTTAGGCGCGTGATGGATTTAAAACCCGGCGTTGCCGACCAGCGCGGCCGGGCATACCATGTTGTTGCGGGCGGAGATTCAAGCAAGGCCGTCCGGCGAGGGCTTCCGCAATGATGTTTGGCAAACTTGGTCTTGTGATGGTTGTGGTGCGGGACATGGAGCGCAGCGTGGCGTTCTACCGCGACGTGCTGGGCCTGAAGCTGCTCATCCAGCAGCCCAACTGGAGCCAGCTCGACGCCGGCAACATCCTCATCGGCCTGCATCCGGATGGCGACGAGGTGAAGGTCAGCCCCACCAGCGGCATGAGCATCGGCATCTACGTGGATGACATGGACAAGGCCGTGGCCGAAATCCGCAAGCGCTACGGAAAAATCTCCATCGGCCCGCGTCAGGATCCCTTTGGCCGCTGGGCCCTGGTCTTCGATCCCGATGGCTACAGCGTGCAGATCATCGAGATGGCGCGCAGCCTGCGCGCCCAGCACAAGCTGCCGCCCCAGCCGGGCGAGTGACAATCTTTCCTGAATGACATCACCCTCCGCCGTGGCGGAGGGTGATGTTTGGAAGCCGTTGCGCCTTAGCGATAGGTGTCGCGATTGTGCGTGTGGCGCGAATGGTGTGCGCGATGTTCGCGGGGAGCGCGTTGCGCTCGTTGTGCGTGCTGGTGGTGATGGCCCCTGTGGTGGTGATGTTTCTTGGCGAAGGCCGGCATCGCCGCCGTCAGCAGCATCAGTCCCAACAGAATGGCAATCAAAGTCTTCTTCAACGTGTTTCCTCCCGTTGACCCATTGCGGGTGTACCTCTCTTTTTAGCACTATTAGGGCTATTGCGGCTGTGGAATCCGGTTTACCTTCCGGGTGCGGATGGTGTCACTTTGGTGGACTCCACGAGGACGGGCGCGCGGCTTCGCCAATTCCCCACAAAACATTTACACTGTGGTCAATAGGTTCTCTCGATTTTCGTATCCGGGAAGATTGCTGTGTTAGAAACCCTGAAGTGGACCGAATCCGGCGTGCTTTTCATTGACCAGACCAAGCTCCCCACCGAGGAGCTCTGGGTGACCTGCCGGACGTATGAGGAAGTCGCCGACGCCATCCGCACCATGGTTGTGCGTGGCGCGCCGGCCATTGGAGTGGCTGCCGCCATGGGCATTGCCCTGGGCGCGCGAGACCTGAGAGCCGGCGGCATCTCGCAGTTCCGCAACGGACTGGGACAAATCTGCCGCCTGATGGGCGAGACCCGCCCGACGGCCGTGAATCTTTTCTGGGCCATCCGCCGCATGCAGCGCCGCTTTGAAGAGGTCAGCACCCGCCCCATCCCGCTCATCAAGCAGGCCTTGATTGACGAGGCGGCTGCCATCTACAACGAGGACATCGCCACCAACCGGGCCATGGGAGCCTACGGCGCTCCGCTGCTGCCCGCAGAAGGCGGCATCCTGACCCATTGCAACGCCGGGGCCCTGGCCACGGCCGGTTACGGCACCGCGCTCGGAGTGGTTCGCGCCGCCGTCGAGGCCGGGAAAAAGCTGCACGTATTCGCCGATGAGACGCGTCCCTTTTTGCAGGGCGCCCGCCTGACCGCATGGGAGCTGATGAAGGACAACATTCCCGTCACGCTCATCAGCGACAACATGGCCGGAGCCGTGATGGCGCAGGGCAAGGTGCAGGCCGTCATCGTGGGCGCGGACCGCATTGCCGCCAACGGCGACGCGGCCAACAAGATCGGCACCTACTCGGTGGCCATTCTCGCCAAAGAGCACGGCATCCCCATGTACATCGCCGCGCCGTTCTCCACCGTGGACATGGAAACCGCCGATGGCTCGGGCATCCCGATTGAGGAGCGCTCCTCCACCGAGGTGACGCACCTGGCGGGCAAACAGATTGCGCCCACCGGCGTGAAGGTCTTCAACCCGGCCTTTGACGTGACCCCGGCGAAGTACATCAAGGCCATCATCACCGAGCGCGGCGTCGCCACGGCTCCGTTCAATCAGTCTCTGCGCGCGCTGGCCGAAAAAAAGCCGGCCACGGTCTAGCCGCTCATTTTTGGCATCGTGTTCAGCACGAACGCATCAACACAAAGTAAAAAGGGACGGCCCACGGGCTGTCCCTTTTGGCTGTGCGGCGTGGCCGCTAACTCTCGAATCAATCCAGCTACACCAGCTTGGCGTCCAGCGTGATCTCCGCCTTCAGCACGCGGCTGACCGGGCATCCGGCCTTGGCGTTGGCCGCCGCAGTCTGAAACTTGGCCGCGTCGCCGCCGGGGATTTTGGCCTTCAGGTCAAGGTGAATCTTGGTGATGGTAAAGCCCGCGTCGGTCTTTTCCATCGTGAGGGTCGCCGTGGTGTCAATGGCTTCGGCCTTCAGGCCGGCGGCGTCCAACTGGCCGCTCAGAGCCATGCTGAAGCAACCGGCGTGTGCCGCCGCAATCAGCTCCTCGGGATTGGTGCCCACGCCGTTTTCAAAGCGCGTGCTGAAGGAATATTGCGTTTGCGAGAGGACGCCGCTCGCGGTGCTGACCGTCCCCTTGCCGTCTTTGAGTCCGCCCTGCCAGTGGGCGCTTGCTGATCTCTGCATATTTTTGAGCTCCTGTGTGCGCGCTGCCGGGCGCGACCGACCATGCTACACCCTTATTGCGCCGCTGCCATCTAGGCCGCTGCCATGTAGGATGCCGCGGGGAGGCGAAAAGTCGCTGGAATCAGGGAATTTGCAGGCCAATTCCGGTGGAGGGTCAGTAGAAGTCCGAGCAGCTCAGGTAGTATCCGCAGCCGCGGCAAAGGAGCTTACAGCGCTGCTCCCACAGCGCGCCGCCGCAGTTGGGGCAGGTGCGCATGGCCCCTGCCGGATTGGGGTTTGAGGCTTGCTTGGAGCTTGAGGCCGGGCTGGGCTTTTCAGGCTCGCCCAGCGGGCACGCCGCGGAGCTTTTTCCCATCTCCCGGTTGCCAAGGCTCCCCGCCGGAGCATCGGGACGGCCGGGTTCCTGGGAGTCTCTGGCGGCGCTCATGGCGGCAGAATAGCACGAACCCGGGGCCGTGTCCCCGGCACTGGCACGCCGCCCACACGACGGCAAATGCAAACCATGGTAACCAGGGAATCTCGAGGGGGCACCGATCTGTTACTACGCAAGAGGGGTCGCTTCTGTTTATA
>CAVRDQ010000075.1:0-12790 GCA_963719655.1 uncultured Acidobacteriota bacterium
TCGCGCATGCCGGGCGGGACAAGGTTGGCCAGGATGGCGTCGCGGCAGGTGCGGCGGAAGAAGCCTTCGTCGCCGATGAAGACGTAACCGGGCTTGAGCTGGCGGCTGGTGACCTCCTGCACAAAACGTTCGACCGGTGCGAAGGCGCGCAAGTTAGAAGGCCTCCAGCAGATTGCTGACCAGGGTGCGGGCAAAGTCACGCGCCAGGCGATCCTGCGCCGGACCCTGCTCCTCAAAGAAGCTGGCCAGCTCGTTGGAGATCTGGTACTGGTCGCGGAAGACCAGGTTGGAGTTGCTGTAGAGGACGCGGCCATCACGCGTCACAAGCGAGACCTTGGCCGTGATGGTGACCAGTCCGGTGGCGACCTGTCCGGTCTTGGAGTCATAGGCCACGGGCGCCGACTGCACGCTGACCACGGTGCCATGCAGCACGGCATCGCCATCTTCCGCCGAGTGCACCACGCGGAAGCGGGTGCGGGTGTTGAGTTCGCGGATGACGGCCTCGGTGAGCGCGGTCTCCGCGTGATAGCCGTGCGTCTGGTTGATGAAGATGGGTACGGCCAGAATCCTCACATCCGGCGGAAGGCCATGCGCGCTGCCCACGGTGTGATATCCGCAGCCGGAGCCGATGGCGGCCACGAGTATGGCAAGCGCGAGCGCGATGCGGATTGTCGCCGGGAACCTCATTGCAGAGTCCCCCGCGGACGCGTCAACGCCATCTCCTCGGCGCACTCCACGGCCTGCAGGGCCGGCAGGCGAAGATTATCAAAGGCGGCGAAGAGCCAGTAACCGTTGCCGCCGGCGCCATCCCCGCGCACCGAGGCCAGAATCCGATCCACGCCCGCGATGTTGACGTTGCTGGGATAATCCTCGGCATCGTCGGACGGGTTAACGTGCGGCCCGTCGAGAGCTTTCTGCAGGGCCTCGGCCGTGGTATCGGCTTCGGCGAGCAGAAACACCGCCACCGTGTATCCGTGGAAGACCGGCGTCTGCACCAGCAGCACGGAGGGCGTGATGACCTCGCCGCGGGTGATCTTCTCAAAATGGCGCACGATGCGCGCTTCGCTTTCGGCAAGCGAGGGCGAAGCGTCTTTGACGGATTCAACGTACATGTTGAAGGCCGCCTGCGCGCCGAAGACCGCCGTGGGCATCTGCTGGAAGCTGAGCAGGTTCACCGTCTGGTCGTGCAGCTCGTCCATGCCGCGGCGTCCATACTCGCTGGCCGGCTGTCCTATGACGGCCGAAGCCAGGCGCAGCGGCGTAACCTTTTGCAAACGCGCCAGCAGAATGGCCAGGGCCACGGCCGCAGGATGTGCCACCACGACGGGTGCCGTCTTCAGCCCGGCCTCGCGCACATGGCCCAGTTCGCGCTCCACCCAGGGGGCGCGCAATTCGACGTCCGTGTTGTTCTCCAGCGCATAGCTCAGGTCAATCAGGTCGCAGCCGGCATCGCGCGCCGTGCTCCAGTTGCCGGCCGTGCTGAGCTGGTCGGCGGCCAGGAAGGCAAAGTCCACGCCTTCCAGCTGCTCGGGAGAAACGCTCTGGATAAATGTCGGCTCGTCGTTGACCTGCTCCAACTGGCCGAGCGCGTCTTCGTCGTCAAGCAGCTTGATGTCCACCGAGGGGAAGTTACGCTCGCTGAGGGCGTCACGCACCTCTTTGCCCTTGAGCGAGGCTCCGCCGACGATGGCCACTTTGAAGAGATTCGACTTGCGCTCACTGCCGCTCATCAGGCCTCCAACACCGGCGGGGCCGGCGGAGCAGGGGGCAGGCTGCCCTTGCGGAAGGCGTAAGTCAGCCGCGAGATGATTCCGCTCATCATGTACGTGACCACGATGGCAAACAGCAGATAACGGTGCAGGTACCAGATGCCGGCCAAGGTCAGCGCAAACAGCACCAGCACGCGCGAGGCGCGGCGGCTGTGGAAGTCAATGCTCTTCGAACTCCAGAAGCGCCAGGTGCTCACCATCAGGAAACCGCAGGCGGCAATGTACACCATCCACACGATGGAGTACACGGGGTTCTGGATGGGGCGGCCCAGGCAGAGATGCACCACGGCGGCCAGGCATCCGGCGCCGCCCGGGATAGGCATGCCGACAAAATACTTTCGCCCAGGGCGTCCGGGATTTTTGGGCTGCGGATTCAACGTGATGTTAAAGCGCGCCAGGCGGCAGGCTCCGGCGGTGAGGAAGGCAAAACCCACGATGCCGCCGAACTGAATCAGCTTGTCGCGGAAGTCGCCATCGAGCGAGAGCGGCAGGCAGAAGAAGCCCCACATCCAGGCCAGAATGCCGGGCGCGACGCCGAAGGTGACCACGTCGGCCAGCGAGTCCAGCTCCTTGCCGAAGTCGCTGGTGGTGTGCGTCAGGCGGGCGACGGCGCCATCCATGCCGTCAAAAAATACGGCGAAGCCGATGGCGATGGCCGCGTGGTTAAAATGCGAGGCCGCCAGGCGAAGGGGTTCGCTGCCCGCGGTGTCCAAAAATCCTGAGGCCTGCGCCGCGCCCAGAGCAGCCTGGCTGATAGCGTAAAAGCCCGCCGCCAGGTTGGCCGTGGTGAACAAAGAAGGCAGGATGTACATGCCCTTGCGCAGCCGTCGCGCTTCGCTCCTGGGCTGGTCGGCCATCAGCGGCCTCCCGCGGAGAGGATGGCCAGGGTCGAGCTGCCGCACAGGACGTGCTCGCCCACCTTGACCTTGACCTCGGCCGTGGCAGGCAGAATCACATCGCAGCGCGAGCCGAACTTGATGAGCCCGATACGTTCGCCGCGCGCCACGCGGTCGCCCGCCTTGCGGCTGAAGACGATGCGGCGGGCCAGCAATCCGGCAATCTGCTTGAAGACCAGCGTACCGCCGTCATCGGCCTTCAGGGTGCAGATACTCTGCTCGTTCAGCTCGGCCGACGCCGGGTTCATCGCGTTCAGGTACTGGCCCCTGCGATACTCCACCTTTTCAATCACTCCGGCCACCGGCGAGCGGTTGACGTGCACGTTGAAGACGTTGAGGAAGATGCTGATGTGGATGCGCGCCTCGCCGTTGACTTCGATGGCGGTAACGCCGGTCACCTTGCCGTCGGCAGGTGAGACCACGGCGCCCGGCGTCTGGGGAATGGCACGCTCCGGATCGCGGAAGAACCAGAGAAAGAAGGCCGCCAGCAAGAGCGGCACAATGGCCAGCAACGGCGCGGTCAAAAAGCCAATCAGGACCGCAACCGCCACCAGCGCCAGCGCGTAATAGATTCCGTCGCGTACCATGAGACCCCTTAGATGATGAGACCCCTTGATTATAGCGAAGGCCGACCCATGGCCGCCGGAGAATGAAGAACGGCGGCCAAGTGCCGATTATGGCTCGTTGAGCAATTCATCGAGAGTGCGCTCAAAGCTCTGGCGCACCTCGTCCAGGCGCCCGGTGGCCGGGCCGCTGAATCCGGCATGAACCAGACGGGCGCGGCCATGACGATCGAGAAAGATGGTCGTCGGAAAGGCACCGAAGTTCTTGAGCTGCGGCAGGGTGCGCTCCACGTCGCCCTGATCGGTGGTCCCGGAAAGCAGCAGCGGAAAAGTGACGCCGAACTTTTTGCGGTAAATCTCAATCAGCCGAAGGCTGCGTGCGTGGTCGTCGGTGTACTCGTAGCTGAGGCCCACAACCTCCAGCCCGCGTGAGTGGTATTTCTCATACAAAGATTGCAACAGCGGCGCCTCGTCCTGGCAGTTCGGGCACCAGGTGCCGAACAGATCCAGCAGCACAACCTTGCCCTGGAAGCGCGGATCGGCCTCGGTGATGGTCGCGCCCGTGGCGTCTTCGGCGTGAAAGTGAAAGACGGCCTTGGGGTCCTCGGCGTGAGTCAACTGCTCGGCTTCGGCAAAGCCCTCCGGAGCAGCCGTGGGCGTGGCCACAAAGCTCTGCGGGTTGCCGGGCGAGACGTGGAAGACACCTTCCATGCGCTCCGGCGAAACCACATGACCGTCCAACCGCAGCAGGTGGATGCCATCAAAGCGCGAGAGGTGCAGTTCGCCCTGGCGCAGCGTTCCGGCAAGCAAGCCATAGTCTCCGCTGACCGGGGCAATGGTGCCCTCCACGCGATCGGCCTTGACGGTAAAGCTGCCCGGCGCGGTGGGCTCCGATGCGGGCTTGCCGTCGTGGCCGGTAAAGGTGAACTGCCAGTCCGGCGCGAGAGTGGAGTGGTCCATGGGCTCGCCGTAACGCTGCCGCGTGGCCGTGACGGCATAGTGCACAAGGGCCTTGGCGCGCTGACGGGTGTACTCGCCTTCCAGACGCGAGCAAATCTTCACGCCCTGCGTGCAGCGCAGGGTCAGCGAGGCATCGTACTGATCCAGATGGAAGACGAACTTGCGATCATTGCGCTTGACCGAGTTGAAGGCGATGCGGTCGCGTCCGTTGCCCAGTGAAGCTGAAAACCCTTTGGCGTCGCGGTTAACGTACAGGACGAAGGGGACGCGGTAGCTGTCTTCCACGCCCGGGCGGGCGGCCACGATCTCGGCCTCCCAGCCCCCGACGACGTTCACCGCCTGCGGATGCGGCTTCGTTTGCGGCTGGGGCTGGGCATGCAAAATCAGGCCGAAGGAAACAACAAGCAGGGCGAGCAGCAGCGCGCGGGGCAGTCTCATGGTCCGTTGATTTCACCACATTTGAACTTCCCTGCAAAGCCGGGATGCCCTGAAAGAACCATTCCCGGCAAAGGGATTACGCGCAGAAGGCCGTACAAAAAGCGAATCCCCGGCCACACAGTTCACCCATCATGGGCAACGGTGCAGCCAGGGAGAAAATTCTTTGGGGCAGGCGGACCATTGATGGCCGTGCCCTGCTGGCGGCGCTCCACCTGGCGCCGGAACGGCACTCTGCAATGGCGATGCGGCCTAGGCTCTGCCCGGCACACCAAGACCAAAGTTCTCCATCTCGTCCTTGAGGCGGAGCTTCAGCTTCTTCAGCTTCACTTCTTCCACTTTTTCTTCTTCGGAGAGGTATTTCTTACCGGAAAGGTCTTCAAGACGCTGGGAGTAGGCACTATGCTCTGCGGCCAACTTGCGGAAATCCTCGTTGCTGGCCAGCAGTTCTTCGCGTACGGGAGCATTCATTGCAGCACCTCCAAGCCTGAAATCAGGTGCTCATCAAACTAGCACCCGACCCATGAGGCTGCAAGGGAAATTCATAACAAATTCATCCTGTGTGGTCGAGCATGTGCACCAGTATCAGTGCATCCTCGGCAGGGTGCTCATAATAGTCCCTGCGCCGCGCCAGGATTTGGAATCCCATCGCCGTGTAGAGCGATCGCGCCGCCAGGTTCGACTCCCGCACCTCCAGCAGGATGCGGCCGGCATGGGCCTCGGTGGCAGCCATCAGCAACTGCCGCAGCAACATACGGCCCACACCCTGGCGGCGGCAGGCTTCGGCCACGGCCATGTTCTCCAGTTCCCACTCGGCGGGTTCTGCCGTCGTGGCCACGCCCGCGGAGGCCACCAGGAAGCCGCAAGGGGCCTCCGGCGACTGGGCCACCCAGGCATGCCGCGCGGGAATTTCCGCATGGAAAATATCGTCCCACTGCAAGGGGCTCCAGTGGGCGGCATCGGCCGAGGCCTGGCTAAGCGCCACGAGCGCGGGCAGGTCCCGCAGGGCTGCCGGGCGGATGGTGATGGGAGTTCGGCTCATCAGGAGTTCGTCATCTGTAGCTCAAGATTTGGGCAGGCTGGGCTTGGGGGCTGTCCGGGGAGCGGAGAAGATCTCGGCGTCTGAGCGGCGCAAGTAGTTGGCGTCCAAGGTGGACGGGTCATCGTGCTCTCCAGCCAGGTGCCGGGCCAAGGCGATGCGGGCATAGTCCACGGCATTGGGGTGGGCGACGAGCAGCACCTTGCGACTCGCGTCATGAATTGCCGCGCGCAAGGCCTCGGCGAGCCTGGCGTCGTGGGTGACGATCACCGAATCCGGCGGAAACTCTTCTGCCTGCTCGACGGCCCGGGCAAACTCCTCGAAGGCGGCCAGGCCCTCGCGCTGCATTGTTGCACTGAATCCTGTTGCGCTCAATCCTGTTGCGCTCGAACCTGTGACGAGGTATTCGCCGAAGAAGACCTCCTTGCGCTGCGCGTCCACAACGGGCAGCAGATGGCCTTCGACCTTGGCGGCCAAGGCGATGGCCTTCAGGACGCTGACGGCCACCAGGGGGCAGGCAAAGGCCTGCGCCAGCCCTTTTACGGTGGCCACGGCCACGCGCAGCCCGGTAAACGAGCCCGGGCCGCTGGCGACCGCCAGCAGTTCGATGCTCTGGCGCGGCAAGCCATGGCGCTCCAACATGGAGGCCACGGTGGGTAGCAGTTGTTCGCTGGCGTGGCCGCCGGGCAGCGGAGCCAACTCAATGGTCTGCAGCGTGTCGGCCTCGCCGCGCGGCGTACCCTCACCTGCGCGCAGCAGGGCAACGCTGGCGTCGGCGGAAGAGGTGTCAATGGAGAGAATCAGCACGAGGGCTCCCGCCGGGCGAGTTCGCCCACAATTTCGCCAATCAACGAGTAGGGATCGCGCTGCTGGCTGGCCACCTGTTCGGCGTAACGGCTGACGGCCTCGTCGGTAAAGGCCTGGCTGACGATCTGGCGCAGCACCTCGTCGCGCAGCATCTCCCGCAGGCGATTGCGCCAGTTGGCCAGGCGGCGCTCGCGGCCCAGCTCGCTGGTCAGCAGGAACTCCTCGTACTGGTCAATGGCCGCGGCCAGCTCCTGTACGCCCGCGCCGGTGCTGGCGACGGTTTTCACCACCGGCGGAGTCCAGCTATCGTGGCGCTGGCTGAGCGACTGCATGGCCCGGATCTCGCGCTCGACGCGCTCGGCGCCATCGCGGTCGGATTTATTGATGACGAAGATGTCGGCGATCTCCATGATGCCGGCCTTGATGGACTGCACGTCGTCACCCATGCCGGGGACGAGAATTACGATGGTGATGTCGGCCAGGCGCACGATGTTGATCTCGTCCTGCCCAACGCCGACGGTTTCAATGAGGACCAGGTCGCGGCCGGCGGCATCCATGACCGTGGCCACGTCGGCCGTGGTGCTGCTCAGTCCGCCCAGGGCTCCGCGGGTGGCCATGCTGCGGATGAACGTCCCGTTGTCTCCCGTGTGCGATTGCATGCGGATTCGGTCGCCGAGGATGGCTCCGCCGGTGTAGGGCGAGGTGGGATCAATGGCGATGATGCCCACCGTCTTCCGGCGGCGGCGATACTCTCCGGCCAGGGCGTCTACCAATGTGCTTTTGCCCGCACCGGGAGAGCCGGTGAGGCCCACCACGCGCGCCCGCCCGGAGTGCGCGAACAAGGCCTTCAAAAGCGCATGCGAGTCGGCGGTGCGATTTTCCACGGCGGTGATGGCACGCGAAAGCGCACGCAGGTTGCCCGCGCGAATCTCTTCCACCCAGGTGGCGATCGTAGTGCTCATAAGGATGCTGCTCGCAGCTTCTTAGTCTAGCAAAGCGGTGCGACGTGGGGCGGTCTATCTTTCTTGCGTGGCATCTCCAGCCACTACTTCTCCAGCAACTGGCGGGCAATCACCAGCCGCTGAATTTCGCTCGTCCCCTCGCCGATGGTGCAGAGCTTTACGTCGCGATAGAACTTCTCCGCCGGGTAGTCCTTGATGAAGCCGTAGCCGCCGTGAATTTGCAGCGCTTCGTTGGCCACGCGCACGGCCACCTCGCTGGTGTAGAGCTTGGCCATCGAGCTTTCGAGGGTCGTCTTGCGATGGTTGTCCTTGAGCCAGGCGGCGCGCATGGTCAACAGCCGCGCGGCGTCAATCTCCGTGGCCATGTCGGCCAGCTTCCACTGCGTGCCCTGAAAGTCGCTGATGGCGTGGCCGAACTGCTTGCGCTGCTGGCTGTATTTGAGCGCACAGTGATACGCGCCGGTGGCCATGCCCAGGCCGAGGGCGGCAATGGAGATGCGCCCGCCATCGAGCACGCGCATGGCATCCACAAAGCCTTCGCCCAGCTTGCCGAGAAGGTTTTCCGCAGGAATCTCGCAGTCTTCGAAGATGAGTTCGGCAGTGTCACTGGCGCGCAGGCCGAGCTTGTTCTCCTTCTTCCCGGCGCGGAAGCCCGGCGTGTTTTTTTCCACGAGGAATGCTGATAGCCCGCGCGTGCCAGCGGTCTTATCCGTGACGGCCACCACGACCACCACATCGGCATAGCTGCCCGTGGTGATGAAGGTCTTGGTGCCATTCAATACCCAGCGGTCGCCCTTGCGAGTGGCCGAGCAGCGCGCCCCTCCGGCATCCGATCCGCTGCCGGGCTCGGTGAGCGCCCAGGCGCCAAAGTGCTCGCCGCGCGCGAGCTTGGGCAGGTAGCGGCGCTTCTGTTCGTCGGTGCCGGCAAGGTAGATGTGATTGCTGCACAAGGACGTGTGGGCGGCCACGATGATGCCCACCGAGCCATCCACGCGGGAGAGTTCCTCGATGGCCAGCACATATTCGATGTAGCCGTAGCCTGCACCGCCAAGCTCTTCGGGAAAGATGCAGCCCATCAGCCCCATGCGGCCCAGCTCACGCAGAACTGGCTCAGGAAAGCGCGCCGCCTCGTCCCACTCCATCACATGAGGCGCAATCTCGCGCAGGGCAAAGTCGCGCACCGTGGCCTGTAGTTGCAGTTGCTCGTCAGTCAGTTGGAAGTCCACACGCACTCCATTTCGATCTGAATGTTGGGGGATCGTGACCCTCCGCCCCACGCGGATGGGTCTATAAGGAAAACTGATGCTTATATCACGCGGAGGCATGGCAGGGGAAGTTGAGAATGCGGAGGCTGGAAGCCGAATTTTCGTGCGGAAGAGAATTATGACGGCGGCGGGCCCCGGGTCGAGTATCATCCGTGAGCTATGGCTATCCTCATGGATTCACTCGACCACATGGTTCTGACCGTTGCCAACATTGACATCACCGTGGACTTTTACACCGAGGTTCTGGGCTTGGAACTGGTGAATGAGGGCGGGCGCAAGGCGCTGACCTTTGGCGAGCAGATGATCAAACTGCACCAGCGCGGGCACGAATTTACGCCCAAGGCTGCCCACCCCACCTGCGGCTCCGGCGATATATGCTTCATCACCTCCACCCCGTTGGAAGAGGTCATCCGCCACATGGGCGAGCAGAAAGTTCGCATTGAAGAGGGCCCGGTGGAACGCCGCGGAGCCATGGGCAAGATGCGCTCCATTTACGTGCGCGACCCGGACCACAACCTGGTGGAGATTGCCAACTACTGAGCACCCCCGGTTGGCAGGAGTGGAAGCGGCTAAGCCTCGGCCTCGGCTGCGGCTTCGGCGACAAGCCCGGCGAAGAGCTGGGCAATTCCCTGCTCCAGCTGCGGCTTGATGGCGCTGCCGAAGAACATGATGGGCGCGCCGCTGAACTCCTGCACGGTGCGCAACTCGGTGGCCTCAGCCGCCTCATCCCAACGCAACTCGTACTGCTGCCCGGCCGTCACGCCACTGCCTTCACCACGCAATTGCAGGCTGGCGGCGGCCACAACGGCGACGACTTCGGTCGTCAACTGGATGGGGACCGGCTTGCGCAGCCCAAGTACGAAGCGCGCACCTGGCGTCCATGGCTCGCCGCTCAGCCAGCGAGCCTCGCTGAGCGTGGCAGGATCGAAGTGCGGCCAGCGCTCCAACTGCGTGAATACCTGCCAGAGCTTCTCCGGACGGCAGCGCGCGGTGATGGAGTACTCGATCTTCAGCGACATGGAATCTCTCCTAGTTGAGTCCCGTTGATGGCCAAAAAGCTGGTGGCCCGGCGCCATAGCAAAATCAAAAACTCAGGCGCGGCAGATTGCGGCCAGCTTCTCCACGGCCTGTTTGCACTGCGCGGCCGTCACGTTCAGATGCGTGACAAAGCGCACAAGCTGCGGGTTGACCGTGCCGATGAGAACGCCCGCGGCCTTGAGCGCCGTGGCAATCTCCGCCGAGGTTTTGCCCGTCGCACTGACGTTGCAGATGACGACGTTGGTCTGCACCGTGGCCAGATCAATGGTGATGCCCTGAATGGCGGCGACGCCTTCGGCCAGCAGGCGTGCGTTGGCGTGGTCCTCGTGCAGGCGCTTCGGACCCTCCTCAAGAGCGATGAGCCCGGCGGCGGCCAGCACACCGGCCTGGCGCATGCCTCCGCCCAGAGCCTTGCGAACGCTGCGCGCCTCGGCGATGAACTCCTTGCTACCAACCACGAGCGATCCAACGGGCGCGCCCAGGCCTTTGGACAAGCAGAACATCACGGAGTCGAAGCCTTTCGTCAACTCCGCGACCGGGCGATTGAGAAACGCGGCGGCGTTGAAGATGCGGGCGCCATCGAGGTGCACGGGAATCTTGCGCTCGTGTGCCCGGGCGCAGATGTCGTGCATGGTAGCCATCGGCGTGACGGTGCCGCCGGCCATGTTGTGGGTGTTTTCCAACTCGATGAGGCCGGTGGGCGCGACGTAATAAATCGGCGGCGCAATCTTGGGGGCAATCAAATCCCAGCTCAGGATGCCCTGCGGCGCACTGATGGGACGCACCATGCAGCCGCTGAACCAGGCGAGCATGGCCATCTCCCAGTTGGCGATGTGGCCGCGCTCCTCGCACAAGAATCTCCTGCCCAGGGCGAGTGTGCAGCTTGATGGCGATCTGGTTGCCCATGGTGCCGCTGGGAACGAAGATGGCGGCCTCGCGGCCAAAGATTTCGGCGGCCTTGGCTTCCAGGCGGTTGATCGTCGGGTCCTCGCCATAGACGTCGTCGCCCACTTCGGCCGAGGCCATGGCGCGGCGCATCTCGTCGCTGGGCTGGGTCACGGTGTCGCTGCGGAGATCAATGATTGCGGTGCTCATGAATATATCGCTCCTGGGATTGGACTGCGGCTCGGACTGGAAATCCTAGTGTAAATCGTAGTTCAAATCGCCGCTCAGAAACTCGGCGAAGACGTCATTCGAGAAAAGCCTACCCTCGGCGGTCAGGCGCAGAAAGCCATCTTCAATCTCGACGAGCCCGCGTGCGACGAGGGCGGCAATGCGCTCCTTATACACATCCACGGCTGCGATGCCGAACTCTTCTTTGATGGCCAATAGCTCAAGGCCCTCGACTGTGCGCAGACCGAGGAAGTAGGTCTCCTCGATGGCCTGACGCTCGCTGACCACGGTGCGCTCGGCGGCTGTGTTCGCGAGCAAGGACTCGATGGTCTCCGGCCAGGCGAGGCGAATAGCGCGGTGCGGCTCACCCTGAATTGGCGCGGGCAGCATGGAGTGGGCATCCACGCCGAAGCCCATGTAGGGCAGCCGTTGCCAGTAGCGCAGATTGTGGCGCGAGCGATGCCCAAGGCGCGCGAAGTTGCTGATCTCGTATTGCGCCAGCCCGGCGGCGTTGAAGCGCTGGCAGGCCTCGCGGTAAAGCTCGACGGTCAGCGCCTCATCCGGCACATGGTGGGCGTGGTAGCGCGTGCCTCCGGCGATGAGTTCGCGGCCAAGACGGCTGTCGTCATCCACCTCCAACATGTAGACGCTGGCATGCGGCACGCCGAGGGCGATCACCTCGTCGAGCGAGCGGCTCCAACTTTCGAGCGACTGGTGCGGCAGCCCGGCGATGAGGTCCACGCTGATCTCCGTGATGCCGGCCGAGCGCAGGCGGCTGATGTCATCGAGCGTGGTGGCCCGGGTGTGCAGACGGCCCACGGCGCGCGTCTCTTCGTCCACAAAGCTCTGCACGCCCAGGCTGACGCGATTGACGCCGCAGCGGAGGAGCACGGCAAGAATCTGTGGCGTAAGCGTACCGGGTGCGACTTCGACCGTGACCTCGGCTCCGGGCTGGATGCGAAAACTGCGCGCGGCGGCCTTGAAGAGCCGCTCAAGCTGGTCTGGGGCCAGAACGCTGGGCGTTCCGCCGCCCAGGTAGATGGAGTCGAGCAGGGGTGGGAACTCCGCACCGTTGGCTTGAGCCCAACTTTCAGCGGAGGCCATCGCCCGCTCCAGGTGCGCCACATAGCCTTCAAATTGCTGGCGGGAGAAGACCCCACTCGAGAAATTACAGAACGAGCACTTGGAGCGACAAAATGGCACGCTGAGGTACAGGGCGGAATGGGCAGGGGCGGTCATCACAATGGGAATCCCAGTGTACGCCGCGCCGGGAGGGGATTTTTGCCTCCCGAAGGGAAAGCTGCACCCCGCAGGGGCTCTGCTCCATCTAAACTAGGGATAGACGTATACGCAAGAGAGTCCTTTCTAAAAGAGAGCAATGGCCGCAGAAGAAGAAGTACTGGCAAAACCAAGGGATGCACAGATGGCCCGTCGCCTGATGGGCTACCTGCGCCCCTACACCCTTCAGGTGCTGCTGGCCTTTTGCGCCATCATCCTGAAGGCGTTGGCGGATGTGCTTGGGCCCTTTTTGACCATGCTGGCCATTGATCACTACCTGACCGGCAACTCCCACGGCTACACCTGGCTGGACCGCTACCTGAGCCCGGTGCCGATGACCGGCATCGCGCAGGTGAGCGCGCTCTATTTGGGCGTGCTGGTGGTGGGCTTCTGCTTTGAGTTTACCCAGACCTACCTGATGCAGTGGACCGGGCAGATGGTGATGTTCGACCTGCGCAGCCAGCTCTATCGCCACCTGCAGCGCATGGACATCGCCTTTTTCGACCACAATCCCGTGGGCCGCCTGGTGACCCGCGTGACCACCGACGTGGATGCCGTGAACGAGATGTTCACCAGCGGCGTGGTCAGCATTGTGGAAGACATCTTCGTGCTGCTGTTCATCGTGGGAATCATGCTGCGCAAGGACTGGCGGCTGGCGCTGACGG
>CAVRDQ010000076.1:0-9687 GCA_963719655.1 uncultured Acidobacteriota bacterium
CACGACTACGGTAAGCGTTCACCTTGCTCAACCCGCCAATCCGGTGGGACTGGCTGGGGTTCGGGCTGGGTAGGGGCGCGGCCGCGGCTTTCTTTTCGGCGACCGCCACGAATCCGGAAGACCAACGGGCCAGCGGACTGTGGCACCACAGGTAGTCCAGCGGGATGCAAAAGTCGCAGGGGCCAACCGGGTCCCTTGGCCAGCACAAACAGCGCCGGTCTGGGAGCTGCGCACGGCCAGCATCGTGGACAGCAAGGGCAACGTCATCTTCGAGCAGAAGGACGTCGAAGTTCCCAAGGACTGGTCCATGACGGCGACCAACATTGTGGCCAGCAAGTATCTGCATGGGCAGATGGATACGCCGCAGCGCGAGACCGGCGTGCGCCAGCTGGTGACGCGCGTGGCGGAGACCATCCGCAACTGGGGCATCAAGGACGGCTACTTCCGCACGGCGGAGGATGCCGAGATTTTCCACGCGGAGTTGGCTTACCTGCTGCTGAATCAATTCGCGGCCTTCAACTCTCCCGTGTGGTTCAACGTGGGCTGCGACCGCATTGAGCCCAAGAGCGACGCCCAGAACTGGCACTGGAGCCCGGAGTCGAAGCGCATCGAGTTCGGCGTGACCGGCTACAGCTATCCGCAGTGCTCGGCGTGCTTCATCAACAGCGTGCAGGATTCGCTGGATTCGATTCTGACCCTGGCCAAGACCGAGGGCATGTTGTTCAAGTGGGGCAGCGGCACGGGCACCAACCTGAGCCCCCTGCGCGGCAGCATGGAGATCCTGAGCGGCGGCGGCCAGGCCAGCGGCCCGTTGAGCTTTATGAAGGGCTTTGACGCCTTCGCCGGCGTCATCAAGAGCGGCGGCAAGACGCGCCGCGCGGCCAAGATGGTCATCCTCAACATTGACCATCCGGATATCGTCGAGTTCATCGAGTGCAAGCAGAAGGAAGAGGCCAAGGCCATCACCCTGGGTCGCGCCGGCTACGACGCCAGCGGTCCGGACAGCGAGGCCTACAGCTCGATCTTCTTCCAGAACGCCAACAACTCGATCCGGGTGAACGATGAGTTCATGCAGTCGGTGTTGCAGGATGGCGAGTTCGCGACGCGCTCGGTGCGCGACCGCGAGCCCATCCACACCTACGCCGGGCGCGAGCTGCTGAACAAGATCGCCAAGGCCACATGGGAGTGCGGCGACCCCGGCATGCAGTACGACACGACCATCAACAAGTGGCACACCAGCAAGAACACGGCGCGCATCAACGCCAGCAACCCTTGCTCGGAGTACATGTTCCTGGACGATTCGGCCTGCAATCTGAGCTCGCTGAACCTGATGAAGTTTGCCCACAACGGCACCTTCGACGTGGCGGCCTACAAGCACGCGGTGGAGATCATGATCACCGCGCAGGAGATTCTTGTGGACCACTCGGGCTATCCGACGGAGGCGATTGGACGCAACTCGCATGACTATCGCCCGCTGGGTTTGGGCTACGCCAACCTGGGCGGACTGCTGATGGCCAGCGGACTGCCGTATGACAGCGACGCCGGCCGCGACTACGCCGCCGCGCTGACGGCGATCATGTGCGGACAGGCGTATCTGCAATCGGCACGCGTGGCCGAGCAGTGCCCCACGCTCGATCCCGCAACCGACCTGGCGAGGCGCACCAGCGATGGCAGCGGCGCCTGCCCGGGATATGCGGTCAACCGCGAACCGTTCTTGGAAGTGATTGCGATGCACCGCGCCGAGGTGGCGAAGATTGCGCGCGGCAACGTGCCGGCCAGTCTGCTGACGGCGGCGCAGCAGAGCTGGGACGAGGCGCTGGAGCATGGCAAAAAGCATGGCTACCGCAACGCGCAGGTCACGGTACTGGCTCCGACCGGGACCATCGGCTTCATGATGGACTGCGACACGACGGGCGTGGAGCCCGACCTGGCGCTGGTCAAGTTCAAGAAGCTGGTGGGCGGCGGCATGATGAAGATCGTCAACAACACGGTGCCGGAAGCGCTGTTCAAGCTGGGCTACACGGCCGAGCAGGCGGACGCCATCGTGGGTTACATTGACGAGCACGGCACCATCGAAGGCGCGCCTGAGCTGAAGGTCGAGCACCTGGCGGTATTCGACTGCGCCTTCAAGCCGGCGAAGGGCTCGCGCAGCATCAGCCCGATGGGACACCTGAAGATGATGGCCGCCGTGCAGCCGTTCATCAGCGGCGCCATCAGCAAGACCATCAACATGCCCACCGAGGCGACGGTGGAGGAGATTGCCGACGCCTACGTGGAGGCCTGGAAGCTGGGCATCAAGGCCGTGGCCATCTATCGCGACGGCAGCAAGCAGAACCAGGTGCTGACCACCAGCAAGGACGCGGAGAAGACGGACGCGGTGGCCGAGGAGGCGGAAGACCTTGAGGGTCCGCCGCGCGCCCGCCGCCACAAGCTGCCCGATGAGCGCTTCAGCGTGACCCACAAGTTCAAGGTGGGCTCGCACGAAGGCTATTTGACGGTGGGCCTGTTCAAGAACGGAATGCCGGGCGAGTTGTTCATCACCATGGCCAAGGAAGGCTCGACCGTCAGCGGCTTGATGGACAGCTTTGCCTGCGCCGTCAGCATCGCCTTGCAGCATGGCGTGCCGCTGCGCCTGCTGGTGAACAAGTTTGCGCACACCCGCTTTGAACCCAGCGGCTGGACGCAGAATCCCGAGATTGGCTACGCCAACTCGATCATGGACTACATCTTCCGCTGGCTCGACTTGCGCTTCCTTTCGGGCGAGCAGCAGACGTTGTTCGACGATCTGCGCCCGCATCCGCGGGGGCAGCACGTGGTGGCAAAAGTTGACGCCGTGGCCGCCCCGGTGCAGCCCTCCCTGTTGGAGGATGTCGCCGCGAAGCACGCCAAGAGCGGACACGCATCGGATGCGCTGAGCGAGTACGTCAACATGGGCGACGCGCCGAGCTGCCACGTCTGCGGAGCCATTATGACGCGTAACGGTTCGTGCTACCGCTGCCAGTCCTGCGGCTCCACGAGCGGTTGCAGCTAAACGGAAAGTGAAGGAAAAACAGAAGAGGCCGGGGCAAATGCTCCGGCCTTTTTTGTTGCGTTACGCGATATCCGGACGCCGGCGGAAACCTTCAGCGCGCCTGCGCCGCAGTCAGCAGCTCTCGGTCGGGATGCGTCAGCGAGAGGTACGTCGCATAGGGCGTTGGGATTGCTCCGCTGCCGCGATCCACGTACCAGACGGTGCGGTTGGGGTAATAGTTGAGCAGCTCCTGGTTGGCGATGGCTCCCATGTCCCGCGCCCAGACGATCTTCGAAGCGTCAATGTCCGCCGCGTTGTAGATCCAATCCTGCGCGGGCACGTCGTGGGGATGGTAGTGGACGATTACCAGATGTTGTCCCGGGGTGCGCTGCAAGCGGGACTCGATGGTGGCGCGCTGCATCTGGCGGGGAATGACCGTCTCCGGACGCCCCATGGTGAGGTCGAAGGCGTAGGGATTGACCCAGCGGTCGGCGAGCGGAACCAGCATCCACACAAAGAGGCAGAGCACAATGGCACGGGCCAAGGCCTGGTAGCGCGGCGGCTGCGTGGCGGCGCCCAGTTTGTGCAGCGCGGAGAGAATCATGAGAAGAATGGCGCCGGCCGCCGGAGCCGCGTAATGACCGTGCGCGGGCCAGAGCTGGAAGGTGATTCCGGCGAACATGACCAGGGTCGCCGCGAGCGGCAGGCGAAGCTCACGCGAGGTGGCGGCCAGCAGAAGCGCGGGCGCAAAAAGCAGCAGCAGGGGCCACACCAGGAAGACGTAGTAGGCGCTGAACTTGCGCTCCATGATGAGCTGGATGCCCCAACTGCTCTGCGCCAGCAGCACGTCCGGCAGCTCGTGGAAGATGTAGAAGGCGCGCATCTCCGGATGGTTGTAGTGTCCCGGCGGGTAGGGCTTTTGGAAGATGAAGGGCTTGCTGAGGTGATACTGCGCCTGGTTGACCATGTAGGGCATGGAGGTTACATGCCCGGTGCTGCGCAGGTTGTAGTAGCCCATCCAGCCCACCATTCCACAGAGCAGCAAGGCTCCGGGCAGCACGACGCGGCGCATCCACTGCTTGCGTTGGTCGCCCGCCCGCAGGGCCATCCAGAGCAGGCCAATCGTCATGGGCAGGGCGAAGAGAAATCCTTCCATGGGCCGGCTGTTGGCCAGGATGGCCAGGCCGAGGACGAAGAGCGCCACTTGCAGCGTGGAGGGCTTGCGCCGCATTCGCATCAACGAGCCGACGAGCAGGGCTCCGCCGATGGCCGCCACGGCGCCGCCGAAGTAGCTGTTGATCCAATAGGAAAATGTGCCGTAACGCACGGCGGCGAAGAGTCCGCCCAACAACGCCCAGTGCGGCGGCAGATAGGCCTGGAGCATCCAGCAGAAGACGGCGCACATGACGGCCACGCTGAGCACCACTCCGAGCCATGTGCTGTGCAGCAGCACCTGTCCGATGGCAATGGCCATGGCCTGCGCCGGCGGATACATGGATTGGTAGGTGGGCAGCATGTTGACGTGGAAGCTCTCGAAGAAAATCCACATTGGGTGCGGCGGGTTGGTGAGGCGGAAGTGCGAGAAGGTGTCGGCGCCGACCAGGTAGCTGAATTCATCGTGCGGGACGGGAATGGGTTCCGGGATGAAGGTGAGAAGAGCCAGGCGCAAGGCGAAGACCGTGACGAAGACCAGCGCGATGCTGGCCGCCTGGTGGGCGGCGACGCGGCGGAAAAGCTCTTCGACGCGCGTGAGCCACTGCGGGCGCGTGGCCAGCAAAAGGGCCGCCACCAGCAGCACCAGCAGCCAGAAGGCGCACTCCCAGTAGAAGGCCCAGACAATCGAAACATCCATTCCGGGCGCAAGCAGACGATGCAGCAACCCGAGCATCTCATCGTGGCGCATATGGGTACTGCTGATTCTATCGAAAGGGCGCGGCCGAGGGCAGGGAGATTCCACGGCTGGGGAAACCGGGTTGCCAACCCACCGGGGTGGGATGCGGAGTGCTGAGGTTCACTGGCGGACCCGGCGCAGCGGTTTTTATCCAGGAGGAGAAAAGGAAAAGCCCCCGGACCACCATCCAGGGGCTGTTACGGAAATCAATCGCAGGACCCGCAAGCTGCCGGTGAACTAGCGGCGGCCGTAGTGGCCGTAGCCGCGTCCACCATAGTAGCCGCGACCGTAGTAGCCGCGTCCGTAGTAGCCGCGATAGCCGTATCCGTAGCCGTAATAAGCGGGGCCGTAAGCGTAGGGGTACACGTACGGCGCAGGCGCGGCATACACGTAAGGAGCCGGCGCACCGAGAACCACCCTGACGCCAGGCCGTCCAACACCCACCACGACCTGCGCACTTGCCTTTTGCGGCGCTGCCAGCGCCACGCAGAAGACCAATCCCATCAACCCGAGCAGCATTTTCTTGAAATTCGTTTTGTTCGTCATCTTGCAAGCCCTCCAAGCTTCACAGGTGGAAAACCGGGAGCGCGGGAAAAGTTTCGCGCCATGAGGCGCAAAGCGCGCTTCGGCACTTCGGTGGGGTTGGGATGGGGGCGGTTTGCATTTTCGCCAGCGCGGATTACAATTCGTCCCAACTGGAAGTGCCCCTGCAATCAGGGGCTCTGCCCTTCCATCCTTCGCGCCGCTGGCCGCACTGGCTCCGGGCGAGGGCAGAAACGATATCTGTCAGAAAGAAAAGGAGAAAAAGATCCATGATGAAGAAATTGATTGCCACGGCGACAATGGCCCTGCTGATGGGAGCGACCGCCACGGTTTTTGCGCAGCACGAACATGGTGGTGCGGCGCCCGCGGGTAAGCCGGCTGCACACTCTGCCGCTCGTCCCTCGGGACAGAGCTATGGCGGGGGGTTCCACGGCGCTGTGCAGCCCGGTAAGACGGGAAACAACGGCGTGCATCCCAGCGGCGTGCCCCAGCACCAGGGCCAGGTTCGCGCCGGATTCACACAGTCGCGCGCAGGGAACTGGGAGCGCGAACACCAGACTTGGGCGCAGCGCGGCGGCTACAACGGCTATCGCATTCCGGACGCGCGTTTCCGCGGCTACTTCGGACACGACCACTTCTTCCGCATCCACGGACTGCCGATCTTCTTTGTCGGCGGCTTTCCGCGCTTCCAGTATGACGGCTACTGGGTGACTTTCATTGATCCGTGGCCGGAGACCTGGGACGGCAACTGGTGGCAGAACGACGACGTTTACATTGACTACGTGAACGACGGCTACTACCTGTACAGCCGTTCGCATCCGGGCATCGGACTCGCCGTCAGCATCGGCTTCTAGGCGCAGTTCATCAACAAGAAGGCCGGAGGCGACGCCTCCGGCCTTTTCCTTTTGCGGCGAGGTATTTCGCGGAAGTACGAGCGCCTTCGGGGCTATTCGATTCGCATGTCGCTGTCGTAATCCACAATCAGGAACCGGTCCGTCACATGCACATGGCGGATCTCCAGCCGTTCGAGCGTCAGAGGGAAGCCGCTGGCCTCGGTGGATTTTGTCAGGATATCGCGCAGCACCGTGGCGGCATTGATGGTGACGTTGGCCGGCACCTTGCGGCTGAGAAACGGCGTGAGGATGAAATTCAACTCCGAGGAATCGCTCAGGCGATCGAGCTTTGCGTCGGTCACGCCGATGGTCTCACCTTCCGCGCGAGGAGCCAGGGAGATGACCGTATTCATGGATACCGGAAAGCCGATGCAGCGCCCGGCAACCACTTTTCCGTACTTGCCGCCGGCGTGCACGCGCACCAGGATGCGGTCTGCGGAAAAGGAGAGGTGCGGGTCTTCGGCATAAAGCGAACAGGCCGAATGGGCGTCTCCGCGAAGGTAGTAACGCCGGTCGGGAGTGCTGAAGAGCCGAGCCTTCAGCGTGCGCTCCAGCGCCCCGGAGGAGACTTTGAACTCTCCGGCATGGCAGGCCGGAACACAGCAGAACAGCAGGCAGGAAAATAAAACTACGGAACGAATGGACATTGTATTTTGCGAAACACTCCTTGGAACGAAACGAAACTCAGCGCGCGATGAAACGGGTGGAACCGAAGCGCGGCTCGAAAAAACCTCTGTTTTCAGCATACTCTTCCGCCAGCGCCGTTTCCGGGGCCACGGGTAAGCACTTGCGAGCCGCCGAGTGACGAGCGTCACTGCGTTGTCGTCCACGTAATTCGTAGAGTATGCTGACTGCTATGACGGCCAAAGCCAGATTCGGGATTGCAGTGTTGCTGATGTTCGTGGCCCTGGCCACGGCTCCGGCGATGCGTTGCCTCGGCTACCTGGCATCGAGCTGCGGAATGCAGCACGGGCAATCGCATAGCTGCTGCCACCCGAAGCCGGCCTCCGGCGAAACGGTGGTAAACACCTGCTGCATCCACATTCCGGCCATGACCTCCAAGAGCACCGATGTGCCGCCGCCGAGCGTGGCCATGGCGGCTCCGTCGGTGGCAGAGGCACAGTTGCTGGTCGTATCCGTCACGGAGACCAACGCGGCGCCTCATCTGGACACATCCCCTCCATCCAGTAGTTCCATCCTCAGAATCTAAATCCCCCTCCTGCACAGTCTGGTTCAGGCAACTTTTGCCTGCATATGAACCTGTCTGCTCGCGTGCGCGTTCAGTGCACGCGCGGTCGTGGAGAAAAGGTGAGATACACATTCCTCGCAGTTACTGTATGTCTGTCTGCGCTCGCATTCGGCCAAATGCCGCCGAAGGCTGAGCCGGCGCTAGCGCCACGCATGACTCTGGAAGAGATGGAGCGCGTGGCTATGGCCAACAACCAGGAGATTCGCGCCGCGGAAGGCCATACGGCGGTGATCAGGACTCGCACGGCTGCCGCCGCAGCGCTGGATGATCCGATGCTGATGTATCGCGACTGGGGGACTCCGTTGGCCAGGCCGTGGGACCTGAACCAGTCGCAGCAGATGCTGATGTACCAGCAGACGCTGCCGGGGCCGGGCAAGCGCGGCGCGCGCACCGAGGTCGTCAGGCAACAGATCGTCGAAGGCGATGCCCAGGTGGAGACGCTGCGGCGCGAGATCAGCGTGCGCCTGCGAAAAGCCTATTACAACCTGCTGCGTACAAACGAGGAGCATCGCATCCACGACCGGCAGATGGAGCTCGCGCGCCAGGCGCTGCAGTCGGCAACCGTCAAGTACACGGTTGGGCGCGTTCCGCAGCAGGATGTGCTGAAGGCGCAGATCGTGATGACCAGGCTGGCCGAGCACCTTGTGATGCTGGATGAACAGGCGGAGACATCACGCTGTGAACTCAATACGCTGATGGGCCGCGAGCCGGATGCCGCGTTGGAGATTGCAGGAACGTACGGCGACTCGCGGGCGTTGCCATCGCTGCTCGAACTGGAGCGGATTGCCCTGGACGAGCGGCCGGAGTTGAAGTCCATTGCGGCCAGCAGCGGCGTTGCGCAGGCGCGGCTCGCACTGGCGCGCAAGGCCTACACGCCGGACTTCACCGTGGCGGGCGGCTACATGCTGATGGCCACGGGCTCGCCGTACCGCAACAACTACATGGCGGAGGTTTCCATGAGTCTGCCCTGGCTGGATCGCCACAAACACGATGGCGAGATCAAGGAAGCCGAGACCGCCGCCATGGTCGTCAACAGCGAGCGCGACGCCGAGGTGCGAGCGGCCTTTCTGCAAATTCAGCAGGCGCTGATCAAGGCGCGGGCGGCGGAGCGCAGGATGCGGCTCTATCGCGACACTCTGCGCCCGCAGGCCGAGGCCGCGCTTGAATCGGCCGGAGCGGCCTACGAGCACGACCGCACCGACTTCCTGAACCTGATTGACAGCCAGAACCTGCTGCTGGAGGTTGAGAGCTCCTATCTGAACGCCGCCGCTGATTTCAACCTGCGCGTTGCCGAACTGGAGCGCGCGATTGGCGCACCGCTACCCGCCGGGCGGCCGGCCACTCCCATTGCCGAGGTGAAGTGATGATCTACAGTGAAAAGAAAATTTTATTGATTGGCATCGTACTGGGCGCGATGGTTGCCGGTGCGTTTATGTACGCATTGTTCCTCCGCGAAAGAGCTGCCATGGCGGCATCGCCGGATCATGCCGCGATGGCGGCTCCGGGCAAGGAGAGCACGGAGTCTGCCTCGCTTGGAACCGCGCCGGGGGCAACGGTGGAGTTGGACGCCAATGAGATTGCGGCCGCGGGCGTGGAACTGGCAGCGGTTGCCAGCGCACGTTTGAACACCAGCGTAGATTCGGTTGGCCGCGTCGAGCAGCCGGAGGCGCAGTTGGCCACCATTCCGGCGCGCGTCGCAGGACGCATTGATAAGCTCCACGTGCAGTTCACGGGGGAGAGCGTGCGCCGTGGCCAGGCCGTAGCGGAAATTTACAGCCCGGAACTCGCCGCCTCCGGCGAGGAATATCACCTGGCGATTGAGAACCGCGACCGGTTGCGCGGCTCCTCGCAGAAGGATGCCGTTGAGGGTGCGAACGCGCTGGTCGCGGCCAGCCGCAAGCGTCTGCAACTGCTTGGCGTCAGCGAGCAGCAGATTGACGCAGCGGGCGCAGGCAACGCCGGACTCCACGTCACCATTTTCGCGAACTCCGGCGGCAGCGTGGTGGAGCGCAAGGTTACCAACGGGCAGTACGTGAATGCCGGAGACCCGCTGTTCACCGTAGCCGACCTCAGCACGGTTTGGGTCAAGGCGGATGTGTAT
>CAVRDQ010000077.1:0-22164 GCA_963719655.1 uncultured Acidobacteriota bacterium
TTATTGCTATGGAGACGGTGAAGGCGCGCTTCGTCCAACCGTTGGAGGCGTTGCGGCGGGAGAGAAACAGCACGCGCTTGCTGTCGGGCGTCCAGGTGACCACTTCATTGTGAATGCCCATGCGGTCATTCAGTTGCTCGGCACTGCCCTGGTAAAAGGTCAGCTGGCGCGGCTGTCCGCCCTCGGCAGGCATGACGTACACGTTGAAATTGCCGTCAAACTGGCCGGTGAAGGCAATCCACTTGCCGTCCGGCGAGAACTTGGGGAATAGCTCACGGCCGGGATGGGCCGTGATGCGGCTGGCCGCGCCGCCACTGGTGGAAGCCAACCACAGATCGCCGCCATAAACGAAGACAATCCGGTTGCCGTGAATATCGGGAAAGCGCATCAGGCGGCCTTCCTGTGCCTCCTGCGCAACGGACAAGGTGGCAGAAAACAGGATGATGCTGCCGAGCACGACAAGAGTGAAATGCAACTTGCGAACGAGCGACATTCGAGAGTCCTCCCGACCAGATGGCGAAATTGTAGGTCAGCACCGAACCAATGTCCATGCGGAGCGAGGCGGACGGGATCTTGTCCCCAGCGCAGATGGTGAGCCCACGCCAATCTCGAAGGAGCATCAAGGGAATTGGGCAGGAGTGAATCTCAACCCGCGGCTTATGACGAAGGGGAAGCACTCGGAAGCGACAATGTTCGTCGCGCGGACTGCCAGTAGCGCTGTAGTAAGGACTGTGTGAGAAAAGGATGGTGGCCAGGGAGGGAGTTGAACCCCCGACACGCGGATTTTCAGTCCGCTGCTCTACCAACTGAGCTACCTGGCCATCCTGAAGGCACTACGGGAAGTGCTTACGGAAGGGATTACGGAAGACGACTACTCGACCACCGCAACGAAAATAATTATAACAGCCGCATCGCCGTTGGCAAAGCCGGGCCGGGCAGTGCTGTGGATTTCGGATTTCCCCGGGCTCATCCGAGGTCGGCAAAGCGGCCGGCCATCATCACGGCCACCGTGTGATTGGCGCCGAACCAGTACGCCAGCTCGCGATGATCGTCGAGCTCGAAGAAGGCGAGATCAGCATCCTTGCCTGCCTCCACGCTTCCCTTGCGACTGGCCAGTTCCAGGGCGTGCGCGCCATTGATGGTGGCAGCCGTCAAGGCCTCCGCCACGGTCATCTTCATCTGCGTGCAGGCCAGCGAAAGAATCATCGGCATACTGATCGTCGGCGCGGTGCCGGGATTGTAGTCTGTGGCGAGGGCCACGGCCGCGCCAGCCTGAATCAGTTTGCGCGCCGGTGGGTAGGCCTTGGTCGCCAGAAAGTAATTCGCTCCGGGCAGAAGAGTGGCGACCGTGTCGCTGGCAGCAAGAGCCTTGATGTCCGCCGCGGTCAGGTGGTCGAGGTGGTCGAGCGATGCTGGTGAGTGCTTCAGCACGTCGGCCAGCGGAGTGTTCGTCAACTGTCCAACGTGTACGCGCGTGCGCAATCCAAGCGCCGAGGCGGCGGATAAAATGCGCTCGGTCTGCGCCAGGCTGAAGGCTCCGCGCTCGCAGAAGACATCCACGTACTGCGCCAGTTTCGCGCGTGCGACCTTGGGCAGCAATTCTCGGCAGAGCAAGTCAACGTATGCATCGGGCTTGGACTTGTACTCCGGCGGAAGGACGTGCGCGCCCAAAAATGTGCTGACCACTGTGCCCGGCCACTCGGAGGCCGCACGGCGAATGGCCTTGAGGCTCTTCAACTCGCTGGCCACGTCGAGCCCGTAACCGCTCTTCGCCTCAACGGTTGTCGTGCCTTGCGCCTGCGCCTGCCGCAACGCGCTCGCAACCTGCTCGGCCAGCGCAGACTCGGTTGCCCGGCGCACGCCGTCAATGCTGGCGCGGATGCCTCCACCGGCCTTGGCGATCTCCTCGTAGCTGGCACCGGCGGCGCGCTTCTCAAAGTCCACCAGGCGCGGCGCGGCAAACACCGGGTGCGTATGCGAGTCCACAAAGCCGGGCGTGACCAGCTTGCCGCGGCAGTCCAGCTCAATGACCTCTCGACGATGCTGCTTGAGCCACGCGCTGCGGGCGTTCTCGCGACTGGTGCCGACAGCGACAATCTGGCCTGCGCTGATGAGCACCGCCGCGTCGCGAACGATGCCAAGCTCGCGCATCTGCGCGCCGCGGCGCGGAGCTGTGGGGCCGGCCAGCGTGACCAGCTCGGAGATGTGATCGAGAAGGACGACGGGGGCGGTACCCGTCTGCGCATCAACCGCCTTCTGCTTGCGCGCCGCGCTCTTCGGCATCGCCTACTTCCCTTCCATGGGAATCTTGACGCCCTTGGCCGCCGCGAAACTTTTCGCCTCGTCGTAGCCGCTATCCACGTGGCGCAGCACGCCCATGCCGGGATCGTTGGTCAGCACGCGCTCAATGCGCCGCGCCATCTCCGCCGTGCCATCGGCCACCGTCACCTGGCCCGCGTGCTGGCTGTATCCAATGCCCACGCCGCCGCCGTTGTGGATGCTAACCCAGCTGGCTCCACTGGCGGTGTTGACCAGGGCATTCAGCAGCGGCCAGTCGGCCACGGCGTCGGTGCCATCCTTCATGCTCTCGGTCTCGCGGAAGGGCGATGCCACGGAGCCGCAATCGAGATGGTCTCGGCCAATGACGATGGGCGCCTTGATCTTTCCATCCGCCACAAGCTTGTTGATGGCCAGCCCGAACTCAGCGCGCTCACCATAGCCCAGCCAGCAGATGCGCGCCGGAAGACCCTGGAAGCGGATGCGCTTGCGGGCCAGGTCAATCCAACGCGCCAGCTTGCGATTCTCCGGGAAGAGTTCGAGAACGAGATCGTCGGTGATGGCGATGTCCTTGGGATCGCCCGACAAGGCCGCCCAACGGAAGGGACCTTTGCCCTCGCAAAACAAGGGACGAATATACGCCGGCACAAAGCCCGGGAAGTCGTACGCGTCTTTCACTCCCTGCTGGAAGGCGAAGGTGCGAATGTTGTTGCCGTAGTCGAAGGTAACGGCACCCATCTTTTGCAGGCGCAACATGCCTTCCACGTGGCGCGCCATGGCGGCCAGTGACTTCTCCTCATAAGCCTTGGGATCGCGGGCACGCAGCGCAAGCGCTTCCTCAAACGTCATGCCGTTGGGCACGTAGCCGTTCAAGGGATCGTGCGCCGAGGTCTGATCGGTGAGGATGTCCGGCACCACGCCGCGCTCGGCCAGCTCTGGGATAACGTCGGCGCAGTTGCCCACCAGTCCGACGCTGATGTTCTCTTTCTTGCGCAGCGAGTTCTTCAGGATGCGCAGCGCCTCGTCCAGCGAGTTGACCATGAAGTCGCAGTAGCCGTTCTTCAGGCGCTTCTTGATGCGCTCCGGGTCCACGTCTATGCCGAGGAAGCTGGCGCCGGTCATGGTGGCAGCCAAAGGCTGCGCTCCACCCATGCCGCCCATGCCGCCACTTACGATGAGCTTGCCCGTCAGGTCTCCGCCAAAGTGTTTATCGGCGGCGGACATGAAGGTCTCAAAGGTTCCCTGGATAATTCCCTGCGAGCCGATGTAAATCCAACTGCCGGCGGTCATCTGCCCGTAGGCCATCAGCCCGGCGCGCTCCAGCTCGTTGAACTTCTCCCAGTTGCTCCAGTGGCCGACAAGGTTCGAGTTACACAGCAGCACGCGCGGAGCGTACTCATGCGTGCGCAGAATGCCCACCGGCTTGCCGCTCTGGATGAGCAGCGTCTCATCGTTCTCCAATGACTTCAGCGAGGCGACGATGGCGTCAAAGCATTGCCAGTTGCGGGCGGCGCGGCCGGTGCCGCCGTACACCACAAGGTCCTGCGGACGCTCGGCAACCTCTTCATCCAGGTTGTTCATCAGCATGCGCAGAGCGGCTTCCTGCGCCCAGCCCTTGCAGCTCATCTCCAGGCCGCGAGCGGCCTTGAGCGGAGTGTATTTGCGGATTGCGGCATCAACCGTGGTAGTAGACATGATTTCGCCTCACAGACTCCGGCTTGCGCCGGGCGGGGATGGAAAATCGTAGTGCGTGGGAGGGGGTAATGGCAAACGGGGTAGTGCTACTATTTCAGGAAATGAAGTTCCGCTTGTCAAAACTCGTAGCCGTTCTCGGAATGGTGAACTTCGTCGCGTTCCTTGTTGGTACCGCATATTTCGGTGGGGATGCTGTTAGCGGAAAGGTCGTAGATGGCCACTATTTCCTGTCTTCACATGGCCGCCTGACAGAAGTTAGTGCGGCCGTGTTTACATATAGCTGGTTACACACTTGGAGTGTTTTCGCTAGTTGGCCTTTTGTGTTGCTCTGCGGTTGGCTTTCAAGCAGGAAAGAATCGCCTGAGTAATCGTCCGTCGCTGCGTCACATTTGAGGGGCAGGAGGTTTAACATCCTTTCCGGCTTCGAGCTTCTCCATCCACGCAAAAGACTTTTTGCCCGTGACTTGCGAACCGGTCGATTGATAACCATCTAAGATAGACAGCACATCCTTTACAGTTATTGCTCTCGCTTCTTCATTCAATCCACCCGCCGCCCAGCACTTCGTCTCCGCTATACAGCACCACGGCCTGGCCGGGAGTGATGCTGCGTCAGAACCCCACTTCGCGGCCGTGGCGTATCGCGAGCAGCACTGCTTGTCGGCCATCGAAGAAGTAACGGACGATGTAGGCGGAGGCGCCGAACGGGATGATCCAATCACGAAGCTCCTGAGGAGCGTCGGCTATCGGCCGCCCGACCTCAGGGTGTTGCGCCAGAATCATCGTTCCCAGACGGATGGCATCCACCGCTCTTCCGGCGGCATTTTGGCCCTTGGGTTCCAGAAAGCGATAGAGCCGGATCAGGTCGAGTTGAGCCTGCTCCGACCACTTGATTAGGTATGGCATTTGGGAGGAGCTACATCCTCTCCGGACGCCAGCCTCTTCATCCACTCATTGGCTTCGTCACCGGTGATATGCAGGCCCGTTGCCTGGAAGTCCTCCCAGGCGGCAAGCGCATCCTTCAAGAACTGCTCGCGCTTTTCTTCGCGCTCCACATATTCCTGCACGGCTTCGCGCATGATCCAGTGAGCCGTACGCCGACGCGATTCCGCGAGGCGTTCCACGCGCTCCTTCATCTCGGAATCCAACTTTAAGCTAGCGGTCGAATGCGACTGCATACAAGGTGCTCCTAGGTTCTACCATGGACTACCTTACCATACCTTGCCCTACTCAATCCACCCGCCGCCCAGCACTTCGTCTCCGCTGTACAGCACCACGGCCTGGCCGGGAGTGATGCTGCGCTGCGGCTCGTCGAAGGTGACGGTGACCTGGCCCTCGCCTGCGGGCTCCACGGTGGCCGGGGCGGCCGCGTGGCGGTGGCGAATCTTGGCCGTCACGCGCATCGGCTCGGTCAGGTTTTCAATGGCGATCCAGTTCATCTCCCGCGCGCGCAGAGTGCGGCTCAGTAATGCCTCGGCGGGGCCGACGACGACCTGATTCTTCTCCGCGCCGCTTGCATCGCCAATGCGTACCACATACAGCGGCGAGCCAGTGGCCACGCCGAGCCCCTTGCGCTGGCCCACGGTGAAGTTGTGAGTGCCTTCGTGGTGGCCGATGACCTCTCCGGTGGTGGTCACCAGTTCGCCCGCAAGATTCGGCATGGGGCGACCCTGCTCGGCCAGGTAGGCCTCCAGAAACGCCTTGTAATCTCCGCCCGGGACGAAGCAGATCTCCTGCGAGTCGGGCTTTTCGGCCAGCACGGTGAGTCCCTGCCGCGCGGCCTCCTCGCGGACGGCGGGCTTCTGCATCTCTCCCAGTGGAAACAGCGTGCGGCTGAGCTGCTGCTGCGTGAGTCCGAAGAGGAAGTACGTCTGGTCCTTTGCGAGGTCGGCGGGACGGCTCAGTATCCAACGCCCGCGCGTGGCATCCCAGTGGTTGCGCGCATAGTGGCCGGTGGCGATGAATTCCGCGCCAACCGACTGCGCCGTGCGCAGAAGCTGATCGAACTTGAGGTGGTTGTTGCACAGCGAGCACGGAATCGGCGTGCGTCCGTGCAGGTAGTCCTCTACGAAGGGGCGCACCACGTCCTGCTCAAAGCGCGCCTCCTGGTTGACGACGTAGTAAGGAATGCCGAGGCGCGTGGCCACCGTGCGCGCATCGTACACATCGTCCAGCGAGCAGCAGCGGCCGGCCTGCGGCTCACCACTGGGATTCGCCTGCGGCAGGCGGCGCTGGTTCCACAGTTGAAGCGTGAGGCCGATGCACTGCTCGCCCGAGGAGACGAGCATGGCCGCCACAGTGGACGAATCCACGCCACCACTCATGGCCACGGCGATGGTGCGCTTCTCGCTCATGGCGGTTACTTCCCTGCCCATGCGGGCGAAAGCTCGCGCAGCTTGCGGACGACCCCGGGCACCAGCTCCAGCACGCGGTCCACTTCCTCGGCGGTGTTCTGCTTGCCCAGGCTGAAGCGAATGCTGCCGCGCGCCTGTTCGGTAAGGCCCATGGCGACCAGCACGTGACTGGGCTCGGTGGCGCCGCTGCTGCACGCCGCGCCGGTGCTTACGGCCACGCCCTGCAAGTCCATGGCGATGACGAAGCCCTCGCCCTCAATGCCGGGGAATGCGATGTTCGAGGTATTCGGCGTGCGCGGGGCCCGTCCACCGTTGACGCTGGCACCAGGCACGGTGCGGCAGATGCCCTGCTCCAGGCGGTCACGCAAGGCGGTCATCTGCTGCCGGCCGCCATTGGCGAACCACTCCATCGCCAGCTCCGCCGCCTTGCCAAAGCCAACGATGCCTGCAAGGTTTTCCGTTCCGGCGCGGCGTCCGCGCTCGTGGCGTCCACCAAGCTGACGACTCTGCAACAGAGTTCCGCGCCGCACGTAAAGCAGGCCGACGCCCTGCGGACCGTTCATCTTGTGCGCGGCCAGGGTCAGCAGGTCGCAGCCAATCTCCTCCACGCTAATGGGCACCTTGCCCGCGGCCTGCACGGCATCGGTGTGGAAGAGTGCGTTGGCCTGGTGCGCGATGGCGGCAATCTCCGCTACCTTCTGCAGCACGCCGGTCTCATTGTTGGCCATCATCACCGAGACGAGCTTTGTATTGGGGCGCAGGGCCTCGCCTACAGACTCCGGAGGCACCACGCCATCTTCATCGCAGCCGACGATGGTGACTTCGACGCCAAGTTCTTGCAGACGCTGAGCGCTGGCCAGCACGGCATGGTGCTCAATGGCCGAGACGATGACGTGATCGCCCGCCTCGACAAGCCCCAGCAGCGCCAGGTTGTCGCCCTCGGTGCCGCCGCTGGTAAATACGATCTCCGCCGCGCGGGAGCCGACCAGCGCCGCCACCTGCTCGCGTGCCGCCTCCACCTGGGCGCGGGCGCGCTGCCCCACCTGGTGGATGGAGCCGGCGTTGCCGAAGCCCTCAATGAAACAGGGCTCCATGGCCGCCAGAACCTGCGGCAGCAGTGGCGTGGTGGCGTTGTTGTCAAAGTAAATGTGGCGCATCACTCTCTTATTCTATCGCCGAATACCGGCCCGACGCGCTCTAACTCCGACCCGGCTTGCATGGATGGAAAAAGCATTCAACGGGGACGTATCGAGGCAAACAGAAAAGCCCGGCAGCAAACATCGCAGGGAGCGAAGTCTTCTGCCGGGCCGGAAGGAGTTACTGCCAGGGTCTAGCGCTCGTCAATGGGAATCCACTTGGAGGGATAGACCGGGCCGATGTATTCGGCGCGCGGGCGGATCAGGCGGTTGTCGTTCAGCTGCTCCATGACGTGCGCCGTCCATCCCGCAATGCGGCTGACGGCGAAGAGCGGCGTGAACAAATCCACGTCAATGCCCAGGGTGTGATAGGTGGAGGCCGAGTAGAAGTCCACGTTGGCGTTGAGGTTCTTCTCCGCGTTGATGAAGTCCTCAATGGCCTTGGAGTACTCGAACCACTTGGTCTGGCCGCTGGAGTAACCCAGGTCGCGAGACATGCGGCGCAGGTGCGTGGCGCGGGGATCCTCGGTGGTGTACACGCGATGGCCGAAGCCGGGCACCTTGGCTTTTTGCGCGAACATGCCCTTGATGTACTCCACCGGGTCGGCGCCGTTCTGGTCAATCTCAATCAGGATCTTGAAGACCGCCTCGTTGGCACCGCCGTGCAGAGGACCTTTCAAGGCTCCGATGCCGGCGGTGATGGCCGAGTGCATGTCACTGAGCGTGGCGGCCACGACGCGGGCGGCAAAGGTGGAAGCGTTCCACTCGTGGTCGGCGCTCAGGATCAGGGAAATATCCAGGGCGCGGATGGCCGTCTCACTGGGGCGCTCGCCGTTCAGCATCAGCAGGAAGTTGCCGGAGTGCGAGAGCGAACGGTCGGGCTCTATGAGCGGCAGCCCCTTGCGGATGCGGTCGTAGCAGGCCACGATCATGGCAATCTGCGAGAACAGGCGCATCGCCTTGTGATAGTTCGCGTCCTTGGTGTTCACCTTCTCTTCAGGATCAAAGAAGGAGAGCGAGCTGACGATGCTGCGCAGCACGTCCATGGGCAGGGCGTGGCGCGGAGCCTGGCGCAGCAGGCTGATGATCTGCGCGTCGAGTTTGCGCTCGCGCGCCAGTTGCAGGGTGAAGTCGGCCAGTTCGCTGCGGCTGGGCAGGCGGCCGTGCCACAGCAGGTAGGTAACTTCTTCAAAGTTCGCATTGTCGGCCAGTTCATGTATGTCAATGCCGCGATAGGCAAGGACACCATTTTCGCCGTCAATGTAAGTAATGGCGGATACGCCGGCCACGATGTCTTCAAGGCCACGGGATGCAGGTGTTGTAGTGGACATCAGTCCCTCTCATGATTCAGATCGTTGTTAGAAAAAATGCGGAGACACGCCTGCTTCGTACGCTTCCGTCCGTGTGCCATCGCACGGGGGAACAGCTTTTATGGTGGAACCGAATGTTATATCACATGCGTTTCCCGGTAGCTTCTTATTTTTTCCGGACAAGTCGTCCCCTGCAGTCGGTTGCCAGCCCCGCGCCCGGGGCCGTAACATTCTCAGGCCTTCTGCGCGCGCCCAAGGGCCGCGCCATGCCGGGGCTGGAGACTGCCTTTCATGCCAAAGTTTGCCGCCGTTCGCCGCCATTTTCTGCTCTTTGCCCTTCTTTTCTGTGCCGCCAGCGCCCTGGCCGATGAGGGCATGTGGCTGTACAACGCCTTCCCGGCGGCCAAGGTCAAGGCCCGCTACAAGTTCACGGTCACCCAGCCATTCTTAGACCACCTGCGCCTCTCCAGCGTTCGCATGGGCGCCTCCGCCAGCTTTGTCAGCCCAGACGGGCTGGTGTTTACCAACCATCACGTCGGCGCCGGATGCGTGCACAACATCAGCACCGCGCAGCATGACTACATGAACGAGGGCTTCTACGCCGCCACTCGCGATGCGGAACCCGCCTGCCCGGGCCTGGAGGTGCAGAACCTCCTCGAGATCCGAGACATCACCGCCGAGGTGCAGCAGGCCGCCCAGCCCGGCATGAGCGACGCCGAGGCCGGCGAGGCCCAGCGCAAAACCATGTCCACCCTGGAGGCTGCCTGCTCCGACGCCGCCCACAACATCCGCTGTGAGACGGTGACGCTCTACTCCGGCGCCCTGTACCACCTGTACAAGTACAAGAAGTACACCGACGTGCGCCTCGTCATGGCTCCTGAGTTTGATGCCGCATTCTTCGGTGGCGATCCCGACAACTTCACCTATCCGCGCTACGACCTGGACATCACCTTCTTCCGCGTCTATGAAAACGGCAAGCCCATCCGCGTGGATGATTATCTGAAGTTCTCCACCGAGGGCGTGAAGGAGGGCGAACTGGTTTTCATCAGCGGGCACCCCGGCTCCACGGGACGCCAGCTAACCAGCTCGCAGCTCAGCTATCTGCGCGATCTGGCCTACCCCACGCGGCTCAAGACCCTTAAGAAGACGATTGACATGCTGCTGGCCTTCAGTGCCGAGTCGCCGGAAAATGCCCGGGCCGCCGAGCGCGTGCTCTTTGGCTCGCAGAACAGCTACAAGGCCATCACCGGCTACAACCAGGGATTGAACGACCAGGCGACCATTACACGCAAAAAAGCCGAGGAGGATAAGCTGCTGAAGGCCGTCGGCGCCAATGCAAAGCTCAAGGACTCCGCCAAGGCCTGGGATGAGATTGCCACGGCCATGCAGTGGCAGCGCGAAAACTTCAAACGCATCAACTGGCAGAGCGATGCCGCGCTGAGTGGCGGCTTCGCCAACTACGCGCGCACCCTGGTCCGCCTGGCGGCCGAGTTGCCCAAGCCCAGCGGCCAGCGTCTGCGTGGCTTCCAGGAGCAGAACATCCCGAGCATCGAGAACTCCCTCAAGTCGAAGGCTCCCATCAGTCGCGCGCTCGAGGTGCGGCAGCTCACGCTCAGCCTGCAGGCGATTGCCGACAATCTTGGCGCCGACAGCGACTTCGCCCGCACCGTTCTGGCCGGCAAGTCTCCGGCCGAGCGCGCCGCCGAACTCATCAGCGGTAGCCATCTTGACGATCCCGCCTTCCGCCTTGAGCTCTACCACGGTGGGCAGGTGGTGATTGACGCCGCGGCCGATCCGATGATTCAACTGCTGCGCAAGATTGACCCCGTGACGCGCGCAACCCGTAAGGACGCGGAAGACCACGTGGACTCCGTGGTGCGCCGCAACGGTGCGCTGGTGGCCAAGGCGCGCTTCGCCTTCTATGGCATGGACGCCGCGCCGGACGCCACCGGAACCCTGCGCCTGAGCTACGGGGCCGTGAAGAGTTACACCGAGAACGGCAAGCGCGTTCCCTTCTACACCACCTTCCGCGGAGCCTTTGAGCACGAGGCGGCGCACCAGGGCAAAGCTCCCTACACCCTGCCCGCCAGCTATCACCGCGCCAAGGATAATCAGGACGCCAGGCTCGACCTGAACACCGTGCTCGACACCGTGAACACAGGCGACAGCATCGGCGGCAACTCCGGCTCTCCGGTGGTGAACCGCAAGGGCGAGGTCATCGGCATCCTCTTTGACGGCAACATCCAGTCGCTGCCCTGGAACTTCCAGTTCGACGACGAGATTGGCCGCAGCGTACTCACCGACACGCGCGGCGTCATCGAGGCCCTGCGCAAGATCTATCACGCGCAGCCGCTGGCGGATGAGCTTGTGCCGCCGCGGAAGTAAGCTTGCTTCGACGAGAAACCCCATCCTGCGGGATGGGGTTTCTTTGTGCCCTGCTGCATATTGGACGGAAACGGTCAGCTCAACCCGCGGCGTTGCATCATCTCCAACACCCAGTGGTGGGCGCCGTTCTGCCACTCCCAGGCCTGCTCTTCGGTGCAGCCCAGCCGCGTGCATAGCCCGGGAATCTCCTCCCAGTGGCCCCGGCCAGTGGCCGTGCACAGCCGCAGGGCCAGGCCCGGAGGGTTGTCCTCCCCGGCCAGCGCCGCGCGGCAGGCAATGGAGATCGGCACATGCTCCACAATCTGCGCCATGGGCCGGTTGAGGATTGCCTCCAGCAGCGAAAACAGTCCGGTCAGGAAGAACTCCGTGGGGGGCTCGCCAAGCTGCCGCGCCACCTGTTCGCAAAAGCGGGCGCGGGTCAGCGCCAGGCGGATCAGCTCCCGCGAGCGCGGACCGGCCAGGCTGATGGCCGTGACCATGCTGACCCACTTGCGAATCTCATCGCGTCCCAGCAGGTTCAAAGCCTGCACAATAGAGCTGACCGGCCCCACTGCAAAGGCCGCCGAATTCAGATAGCGCAACAGGCGGTACATCAGCGCCGGCTCCTCGCGGATGGCCCCGGCCAGTGCGGGAATATCCAGCTCACGCTCATAGGCACGGCGCAGAATCTCCATGTATCCAAGGTGAGCGCTGGGCAAATCGCGCGCCTGCATGGTCTCCGGACGGCAGAAGAAATATCCCTGGAAGAGCGTGTAGCCCCAGCTCCGCGCGGCATGGAACTGCTCGTGCGTCTCCACCTTTTCTGCCAGCAGGCGTACGCCGTGGCGGCTCAGTTGGCGGCCCAGTTCGCGCTGCCGGGCGGTGTCGGTCAGGAGAAAATCCACCTTCACGATGTCGGCCAGCGCCAGCAGCTCCGGACGGTCCTCGGCCTCCACCACGTCATCGAGCGCCAGCGTATAGCCTGCTTGCTTCAGCGCGCGGCATGCGGACAGCACCTCGGCATCGGCCGGCACATCCTCCAGCACCTCGATGACGGCGAGCTCGCGCGGCAGGGTGAAGGTCACACCGCTGCACAACACCTGGCGCGTACAGTTGATAAACGCCGGATAGCCCTCGGTAAACGAACCGGCGCCAAGTAAAAGGGAGAGATCAAAGGTGGATTGCGTTGCCTCCTCGCTGCTGACAGTGTTGACCGTCTTGCCGGCATCGGCGCGGAAGAGCAGTTCGTAGCCGTACAGTTCCTCTGAGGCGTCGAGTATGGGCTGACGTGCCAGGTAGCGGAACTCGCCCGGAGTGACCAGGGGCGCAGCGGACGAGGCTGGAGTTTGTGAGCCGGGAGTGCCGGAAGCCTTTGGGGTGGCGGGTGAGGCTTCCACGCCGCGCCTACTTGACCCAGGCCCACACGGCCAGGCCAATGGCGCACCACAGGGCCAGCGACACCGGCAGAATCAGCAGGAGGCCGCGCATGGCAAATCCCTCCGGCGATGCCAGGCTGCGGTTGGGGCGCAGTTGCTCGGCACGCGCCTGCAAGGCCTCCAGAGCGGATAGCTCCACCCCGGAATCCATGGGCAGGCCTTCGCCAATCTCGTAGTAAGTTTCGGTTTGCATGGCGTATCTCCCCCAAGGCGCCTGCTCCGGGGGAGGAGCGTCGCGCACCATTCCAGCATTGCCTATGCGGCCGCCGGATGCGTGCAGAAATCACTAGTCTTGAGCAGGGTGAGTTTCAAGCTGGGAGGGAAAATCAAAGCGGGAGAAGTGGGCCGGGCCGCTTCCCAGAATGCGAAAAGCCGGACACCGGCGCCTCACTGCGCAAGAAACGACCCGTTGCCGTTGCTTCCTTCCGGACCTGGCGGGGTTGGCGGGGCTTCATCGCGTAAGACCGATGTCCGACCAGATTCAATCTTATCATGCCCGCCGCGCGGCCTCCATCCCGGAACCGTGGAAAACTCCTTTGCCCCCAACGGCATCGCGCCCTCCACCGGGGCTCCTCTATACTGTGGAACAGATGGCGCAGGCGCAGACACTTCGCAAGGCGCCGGCGGAAATCGAGCGGCTCTTCCAGACCTCTCTTTTTTTGCTGGTGGTCACCGGCTTTGCCACCGTGGCGAGCACGGGCAAGCTGGACCTTCTGAGCATCATCTTTGTCTTCACCGCCCTCGGCCTGCGCGCCTATCTTCTGCTGCGCGACATCACCTTCGTCATTCCCCGGCGGGTCACCAGCTGGCTGGCCGTCGTGTACGTCCTTCTTTTTTTTGTGGACTTCTTCTTCCTCTCCGGGCGCGACTTTGTGACCCCGGCGGTCCACCTCGTACTCTTCGGCATGTGCATCAAGCTGTTCAACGTGGAGCGCGAACGCGACTACGTGTACCTGGCGGTGCTCAGCTTCCTGATGGTGCTCTCGGCGGCCATTCTTACCGTGGATTCGGCCTTCCTCGGAGCCTTTGCCCTGTTCATCCTGCTGGCCGTCTTTTGCTTCATGGCCCTGGAGATGCGCCGCTCCGCCATTGATGCCGGCAACGCAAGCCACCTGCTGCTGCCCGGTCGCCGCACCCGCCGCCGCGCGGTCACGCCGCTGCAGAGGCTTTCGCTGGCACTGGCGCGCACCACCGGCATCATGGTGCTGGCCATCCTTGCCACCGGCGTCGTTCTCTTTTTCTTCATGCCGCGCATCACCGGCGGATACCTTTCGCGCTACGTGCGCAGTGACACCATCTCCACGGGATTCTCCGATACGGTCAGCCTCGGCGAGATCGGGCGCATTCAGCAATCGAACGAGGTGGTGGCCCACCTGCGCATTGAGGGCAGCCAGCTCGACGAGAGCAATCTGAGGCTGCGTGGCGCCGTGCTCACCCTCTTCGACGGACGAATCTGGACGAACCCCCACCATGGCAACAGCATGATGGCGCAGAGCTTCGGAAGAGTCTTCCAGCTGACGGCACGCCCGGCGGTGCTCGAACAGCCCGTGGAGATGCGCGTGGCCCGCGGCGTGCGCCCCGCCAGCATCCACTACCGCATGTTGATGGAGCCGCTCAGCACCACCGTCATCTTCACCATCCCCGCCGCCCAGGCCATCTTCGGCTCCTTCCGCGAGATTGGCATTGACGACGATCAGACCTTCCACAACCTGGACCGCGATCGCACGGTGAGCATTTACGAAGGCGTCAGCGACGTCTCGCAGCCGCGGCCCGCCGATCTGGCAGCCCTGCGCGGCGAGGCCCCCGCCACCATGCCCGCCCGTTACCTGCAACTGCCGGAGAATCTCGACCGCCGCATTCCGGAGCTGGCGCGCAAGGTCGCAGGCCATGAGACGGGCGACTACCGCCGCGCCCAGGCCATTGAGCGCTACCTGACCACGCAGTTCGGCTACACTCTGCAACTGCCCAGCGAGCCGCCCGCAGATCCCCTGGCCGACTTTCTCTTCCACCGCCGCCGCGGCCACTGCGAATACTTTGCCAGCAGCATGGCCGTCATGCTGCGCACCCTGGGAATCCCCTCGCGGGTCATCACCGGGTTCCGCGGCGCGCAGTTCAACCAGGTCAATTCGACCTACATCGTGCGTGCCCGCGACGCGCACTCCTGGGTGGAGGCCTACATCCCCGGCGCCGGATGGACAACCTTCGATCCGACACCGGCGGCGGACGCTCCGGTGATGACCACCTGGACGCGCAGCCAGCTCTACCTGGACGCCGCCCGCGAGTTCTGGCGCGAATGGGTGGTCAACTACGACGCCGCGCACCAGCAGACTCTCTCCGTGGCCGGCGCACGAGCCACACGCAGCCGCATCGTCCGCCTGCGCCTGTGGGCGCACCGGCGCTACGAGCGCATGATGGATTCGGCCCGCGCCGTGCACCGCGCCGCCACCGAGGATCCCCAGCGGCTGATCGCTCCCTTGCAGAAGGCTCTGTTCGTCCTGCTTCTGCTGGCCTCGCCCTTTGCGTTCTTCCGCCTGCGTCAACAGTGGCGGAAGGATTCGGTGCGGAGGTCTCCGGTCGCGGCCTCCTCGCTGATTTACCAGCGGATGGCGCGCCGCCTGGCTCGGCGCGGTTACCACCGCAGCCCGGCGCAGACCCCAACGGAGTTCGCCGATGCCATTCCCGAGGCCGAACTGCGCGAGGCCGTCATGCGCTTTACCGGGGCCTACCAGCGCGCCCGCTTTGGAGACAGTCCGCAGGCCGCCGCCGAGCTTCCACTCCTGCTGGATCAGATTCGCGACCTCCTCGCCCGCGGCTAAGCCTCTCGCCCTGTCCCTCTCCCATTTTGGTTCGGTCCGCAACGGCATCATCGCCACAGGATTTCTGCCTTCACCGCTTTAGTGCCATCGGCGCTCGCTCCGTCAACTCCTGTGAGGCAAGCATATGGCGAACCAGCACAACCCGCAGGACATCCACAGCTCCGTGGTGGAGGAGTGTCCCTTCGGCATCGTGCTCTCTAACATCCAGCGGGGGCTGATCGAGCAGGCCAATCCCGCGGTATTGCGCACCCTGGGCTACAGCCTGGCAGAGTTCTGCGCCATCCCCATCACCGAGCTTTACGTCGTCCCCGATGAGCGCGAGCGCTTCCTGGCCCTGCTGGAGCAGAACGGCAGCGTCTACAATTTCGCCGCGCAGTTCCGCCGGCGCGGTGGCGGAATCGTGCATACGCTCATCTCCGGATACATGTGGACCGACCCGGAGAGCGGGGAGCGCTACTTGCAGAGCTATCTGCTGGACGTGAGCCGCCAGCGCGAGCTGGAGGAGACGCTCAACCACTCGCATCGCATGGAGGCCGTGGGAAGGCTGGCCGGCGGTGTCGCACACGATTTCAACAACATCACGCAGGCCATCAGCCTGAGCTGCGAACTGGCCCTGCAACAGTCACTGACCCCGGAGTTGGATGGGCTGCTGCGTGACATTCTGCGGCAGAGCGCGCGCGCCGCCCAGGTGACGCGGCAGCTTTTGGCCTTCAGCCGCCGCCAGGTGTTGCAGCCGCGGGCGGTGGACTTGAACGACTGCCTGCGCCATGGCCGCGAGAGAGAGACGCGGATGCGGTGAATTTTCCGGTTACTTCTGAATTCCTGGGAGACGGGCAACCCGGGAGACCGTACCCGACAGGCGGGTGACTCGGACTGGAATGCGAAGAGAACTGCTCAGGCCGTGGGCGCGGCGGATCGTAGCGGGAGCGGATGACCGATACCGTTCGTCTCCTGATCCTTGTACTGGAGCTGGTAGAGCTTCCAGTAAAGGCCGCGCTGGGCCAGCAGTTGCTGGTGCGTGCCCATCTCGCGCAACTGGCCCTTGTGCATGACCAGGATGGTATCGGCGCGCTGCACGGTGGAGAGGCGGTGGGCGATCAGCACGCTGGTGCGGCCTTCGACCATGCGCTCCAGTGCGCCGCGAATGCGCAGCTCGGTGTCGGTATCGACGCTGGAGGTGGCCTCGTCGAGGATGAGGATGCGCGGATTGTAGGCCAGCGCGCGGGCAAAGTTGATGAGCTGCTTCTGGCCGGTGGAGAGCGAGTTGCCGCGCTCCTGCACCGGCTCGTCGAATTGCCCGGGCAGGCTCTCGATGAAGTCCAGCACATTGACGTCGCGCGCGGCCTGGCGCAGGCCGGTCGTCGGTGATTTCCTCGTTGCCGAGGCGGATGTTTTCGGCCAGCGTGCCGGTGAAGAGGAACGGATCCTGCAGGACGACGGCGAAGTGCTGGCGGAGCGCGTTCAGATCGTGCTGGCGCAGGTCGACGCCGTCGACCAGAATCTGGCCGGCGGTGACGTCGTAGAAGCGCATCATCAGGCTGGTGAGGGTGGTTTTGCCGGCGCCGGTGTGGCCTACGATGGCGACCGTCTGGCCGGGCTCGACGGTGAAGGAGACGTCTTTCAGAATCCATTCGATGCCGGGGATGGCGGCGAGGGCGGCGGCATCGGGCTCCGTTCCTCAGGGCTGGGCTATGCTTGAACGCAGGCTGAAGCTCGCACCCTTGCAGCCGGTCCATGTCGGCCTGCTGCTCTCGGTCAGTTTTTGATAGGTGAACCAGACGTGGCGGAATTCGATGCGGTTGCTGCCGTCGCCGGGAAGCGGCTGGGCGGGCCTGACGATCTCCGGCTCGGTGTCGAGCAGTTTGAAGATGCGTTCGCAGGCGGCCATGGCCGATTGCAGGATATTGTATTTGTCGCTCAGGTCCTGAATGGGCCGCCAGAAGCGCAGCGAGTACTGGATGAACATGTTCAGCACGCCGATGGTGACCGACGCCGGCGAGCACGCCGAAGCCGCCGCGCCAGATGACCAGCGCAATGGCGATGGCGGAGAGCAGATCGACGGCCGGATAGTAGAGCGCGTAGGCGAAGATGGTGTCTTTGAAGGCGATCATGTGCTGGCGGTTGACGTCTTCGAAGTCGTCGTAGGCGCGCTGCTCGCGGTTGAAGAGCTGCACCACGCTCATGCCGCTGATGTGCTCCTGGGTGAAGCTGTTGATGCGGGCGATGGCGGCGCGGACGCGGCGGAAGCTCTCGCGGACGTGGTCGCGGAAGAGGCGCGTGACGACGAGGATCAGCGGCAGCACGGCGAAGGCCAGCAGCGCCAGCCGCCAGTTGATGGCTGAGCATCACGACGGCCATGATGGTGAGGTTGAAGAAGTCGTCGATGATGGCCAGCACGCCGGCGGTGAACATTTCGTTGATGGCGTCCACGTCGGAGGTGATGCGGGTGACCAGGCGGCCGACGGCGTGGGTGTCAAAGAAGCCGATGTGCATGCGCTGCATGTGGCGGAAGATGTCGCGGCGCAGATCGAACATGAGCTTCTGGCCGGTCCACTGCATCAGGTAGGTCTGGATGAACTCGAAAGAGATAGGCGCAGAGCAGCGCGCCCAGGTAGATCTCGGCCAGTTGGGTGATGCCCTGGACCGGGTCGGCGGTGAGGCGGCGGGTGAGCCAGTTGTCGGTGCCCAGGCCGCGGGCCAGCAGGTTGATGGAGGCTGGCGAACCGGAGCCGAGGGGAAGTAGCGGTCGATGGCCACCATGACCAGGAAGGGGCCGGTGACGTCGCAGAGGGATTTGAGGCTGATGGCCAGCGTGGAGATGGCGGCCTGAACCAGTAGGGGCGCAGATAATGGCCGAGGCGGCGCATCAGGCGGGAGTCGTAGACTTTGCCGACCGGATCGTCGTCGGGCTTTGGGGCTCGGTTTTGGGTCTTTTGTTCTTTTTCGGCCATGGGTGGGGTGTTGGCGCTTCCTTTTCTATTGTACGAGGCGGTGCCGCAGGATTAGGGTTGTGTTCGAGCAACGACGCAGTGTTCTTTCGCCCCGCCATTTTCCAGTTGCGGCAACGGTCGCTGGCCCGCGGCATAGTGCTGGCCCTTGTTGCGTTGGCCGGCAGCATGCGGCTGGCCGGATTTCCAGCGCTGGATGCGCTGCGCGCCTCAAATTGGCAAATCGTTGCCGCGTCGCTGGCTTGCTGCTCAATGGTGGAGACCTACCGCTGCCTGGGACGCAAGTGGACCCTGTATGGCGCCGGGGTGCTCATCCTCCTCTACGCCGAATTGATGATCCTGGTTCTGACGCTGTTTCTGTTGGTCTACCCGTAAACTGCGGAGGCGCATTGGGATTCCCCCTTCCGGCCGGATCGCGCCGCCGTGTAGGATGGGCACAATGGAAGCTGGCGAGCGTTACACAGGGTGGAGTGGAGAAAAAGGCGCGATGTAAGCCTCAATCCGCAGAGGAGTGTAGCAGGGGCTAAAGCCCGGCGTTGATTTTGGGGCATTTGCGGCACGACTGAAGAGGCTGCGGAAAAAGTCCCTGCGCGGGTGGCAATTCTCTAAAAACATCCCTCAGGGGCTAAAGCCCGCATTCATTTTGCAAGGGTTAATGTACGGGCTGAAGCCCGTACCCTTCAAAACGCAGGTGTAGAGCGAGTTTTTCCGCGGCCTGTGAAGTCACGCCCGAATAAGAAACCAGGTTCCTTATTCGGTCGCCCCTACGGGGCTTGGATTCGTCTTGCAGCTTTCCCAGGGCTGCGCTTCGCTTGCCCTGGGCTAAAATCCATGGCCCCTCCGGGGCCGGTGTTGTGCGACGGTGAGAGAAATGGCTCTCCACGACGCTCTTCCGTTTCATCCATCGCGGATCGGGAACGCTGATGGGGGACGGTTACAAAACACCCACGGGGATGCCGAGGTGGAGAGCTTTGCCGATACCGGTTATGGCCTCGGCAGATCATCGGAGGAAGATATGTTCAAGGGATTTCGCGATTTTATTTTGCGCGGAAATGTAGTTGACCTGGCCGTCGCCGTAATTCTGGGCGCGGCCTTCAACGCCATCGTAACGTCGCTGGTGGGCGACGTGCTCAACCCGCTGATCGCCGCCACAGTGGGCAAGCCGGACTTCAGCGCGTGGTCCTGAACATTGGCAGCGGGCACATCAAGGTGGGCAACTTCTTCAACGCCGCCATCTCGTTTCTGATCGTGGCCACGCGTGGTCTATTTTGCCATCGTGCTGCCCTTGAACGCGCTGCTCAAAAAGGTGAAGAAGTGCGATGCCGAGGTCGCGCCATCGACGAAGACTTGCCCGGAATGCCTGAGCGAGATTCCGCTGGCCGCGCGGCGCTGCGCCCATTGTGCCCAGCCGGTCGTGTAGGTTCAGTGGAGTTGCCTGGGCGAGCCGGGCGCCCCAGCCTTTGCGCGCGTTCCGCACAAAGGCTGGAAACCGTGGATCTGCGGTCAATCAGTGACCGCCCGGCCTTGCCTTACCGTCCATCAGCAAAAAGCCCGATTTGAAGAACAGGCCGAGTCTCCTGGCCGAAGCTGCCGATGCGCCGCTTACCGGTGCAAAGTGTCTGGCGGCGGCCGATTCGCCCTGTACTTCGAGAAGGTAGCACGTGCCGGCGACAGCGGGGAACTCAATCTCGGGCCCAACTGTCCCCTTCAGGACTGGCAGGCCGGTCTTGCCGGAAATAACATCTACAGCCCTGGCCGGCCAGGGATTGCGAATCTTGATGGGCCGCGTGGTTGCGGCTTCAATCACCACCGTGGTGACGGTTCCATTCCTGGTTTGGACATCGACTTTCGTATTCCCGCGCACATAGACGCTGCCATCAAAATCCCATCCCGGCGGAATTGCAGGGGCGATGCGGATGATGCCGTCGTAGTCCTCGACCAGCGCCTCCTCAAGCGCATCCGCTACCACGCCGGTCTGCTCGACGTAGAACTCCCTGGCGGTTGGCTCCCATTTCGCCATTCCGTTGATGAAGCCCTGATACTTCTTTGTAAGTTCGATCAGCGTGGAGCCGACTTCGCTGCCCAAACCGAGCCGTGCAGCCTGAATGGGATCGAAACTCCAGTCATTCATCGCTGTGTTTGGGCGATGCGCGTAGGTACGCCGCGCAAGTGCAAACAGGGGAGAGTGGTCGCCGATCAGGTCATATGGCCACACCGGCTCAAGCCCGATGTTCTCCGAGTTGTGGCTTTCCGCGCCCGGCAGGTAAGACTGGGCGATCACATCCGCGCCTTCATTGTCCGCCGAGGGCGGCAGCAGGGTAAGCGGCCCTGTTTGTTGAGTGCGGGGAAGCGTCGGAATCATGGGCAGCGCTTTCCGCAACTGCAGAACGAGATCGGGGTCTTTGCCAAGTAAAGTAGCGGCCTGAACGGTGGCGGGATAAAGAGCCATCGCCGCGGCAAGATCGGTGGTCGGATCGGTTACATCCCATTGCGTCTCGTGCGCGTTGGAAGGACTGGTATGCAGCAGTCCGCCGGCGCCCAACTTCTGGCTGGCGAGCAGGAATCGCGCCGAGGAAGCCATGAGCGGATAATTATCTTCGAGGAACTTGCGATCGTTGGTGGCCAGATACTGCTGCCAAACCCAGAGCGAGACTTCCGCGCCTGTGCTAAGCGTGCGCGCGTTGTAATAGGGCTTGAAGCCGGCATCGCAATCGTGGCCGATGGAGACGGTGTCCCATGTGCGATTCGTACTCGATCCCCGCGCCGTTAAAGCGCATGGTCTCAGGCACGCAACTGCCGGGAAGCCCGTTCATATGCTCCCTGGTCCACTTGCTCGAGGTTGGCCAGGTTCTCGCGGTAGAGATTGAAGTAGGTGCGCATTCAGATCGGGCAAACCGGCGCCAATGTTGGCCGCCACCTGCATGCGCAGGTTCCAGTGCCAGAAGGCCGATGGATCCCATTGTGTATGTCGCGGCGCGGCGGAGATCATGTCCGCAATGCCAGCTTGCGTGCCGGGGAACTCAGTCGCCTTTTTCGATGGCCGCGACATAGAGATAGAGATTGCGGAGGTTCTCAATGTACTCACCGGCGCCGTCTTTCGAGGTGATTTTGATGGTCGCGGCGCGGTTCCAGAATCTTTGCCAATGGGTTCTGTGAAGCGTGCCGGGCGGCTCCAGCAGCTCTCGCGAGACGATAGAGCTGGCATTACCGGTGCCGTCGTAATGGGGAGCCGCGGCGATTATCCGAAAATGGCCATCCTGATAAGGCTTGAAGGAAACGGTGATGGTCAGTGGGTCAGCGACTGCGGCGGAAACGTCCCGAGCATCAGCGGTAATGGCTGACAGTGAACCGAAGGCACGGCCTGAAACGCTCCGGGATTCTTGTTGTCCAACCAGGCCTCCCGAGAGCCAGCCTACACGGCCTTCGGTTGCCGCACGCGGGGTGCGCGGCGCCCACAGCCCTTCAGTTGAACGGTTTCTGTTTCGCCTGGATTTGCGCCAGTAACATCCACAACCAGCGTATCGATATCCGGCTCGACCCAGGCCGTAGCGATCATGCCTCCGCCCGCTCCGTAAACTCTCCGCGGTACAGGTCCAGGCGGCCCGAGTAGTCCTTGGCGTGCGTGAGGGCCGCGAGACCGGGAATGACTATCTGCCCCGGCGACAAACGATCCGGCATGGTGTCGCTTCGATTCAGTTGCGCGGTAAGCCCTTCGGCCGACCAGACCGCGACGCCGAGGCTGCCATTTCCCAATGGCATTGCCTGATCCGGCTCCAGATTCGGTTTTTCCAGAACGATATCGGATCGGCCGATGACCTTCGCCACATCCAC
>CAVRDQ010000078.1:0-6550 GCA_963719655.1 uncultured Acidobacteriota bacterium
GTGCGCCCGGCAGGGCGCACTCACTTGGGGGTGCAAGTCCCCTACACACCCGGCAAGGGGAAGTGTTAGCTGAACGGCAAGGGTGTCCGTCGCGAGGCGGAATCTGGAGGAAGCTGTAGGCAAAGCGCTGGCCTGACGAACAGCGAGCGGATCGAGGCGGCATGGCGGGGTGAGCAGGCCAATATCTGCAAAGCCCGATACTTGCACGGAACGCCATGACGTATATCCGACAGGCATAAGCGTGAAGGTGGGTGCGTAATACCCGGGGAGGTCTGGCGGTTTGCCTTGGGCTACCGGCGTCGAGAGGCGCTGGGATGAATCGCCAGAAGTCAGCAGCGGCCATAGTAGTTCCGCGCGAACGGGACGAAGGGCCAAACGTGAAGTACGGGAGTAGGAGAGCAGACCTCGATGCGCGTCGATGAAGCAGAAGCGCACGCAAGTGCGGCCAGAGCGGAGGCGGATGGGCGGAACCTGTCCGGGGCCGGTTCTGGTGCGGAGTCGCGCACGGCGGCTGCTGGGTTGCCGAAACTGGAGGCGCTGCGGCTGATGGAAGCCGTGGTGGAACGCAACAACCTGTTGAGGGCCTATGAGCGCGTGGTGAAGAACGCAGGAGCGCCGGGAGTCGATGGACTTACGGTCTCGGAGTTCAAGCCATGGCTTCAGCGGCACTGGATGCGGGTACGACAGGACCTGTTGACGGGCGTATATCAACCGGAGGCGGTGCGCAAGGTGGAGATACCGAAGCCGCAAGGCGGGGTACGCACTCTGGGCATCCCGACGGTGCTGGACCGTCTGATTCAGCAGGCGCTCAATCAGGTTTTGCAACCGCTGTTCGATCCGGAGTTTTCCTCGTCGAGCTACGGCTTCCGTCCCGGACGCAACGCCCATCAAGCCGTGGAAGCGGCGCGGGGATATGTTGCCTCAGGTAAGCGGTGGGTCGTGGACCTCGACTTGGAGAAGTTCTTCGACCGGGTGAATCACGACGTGCTGATGGCGCGTGTGGCGCGCAAGGTCGAGGACGAACGGGTGTTGAAGCTGATCCGGCGCTATCTTGAGGCGGGTCTGATGGAAGGCGGGGTGGCGAGTGCGCGGACGGAGGGCACGCCGCAAGGCGGGCCGCTGTCTCCGCTGCTGTCGAACATCCTGCTGGACGATCTGGACCGATGTTCTGGAGCGGCGAGGGCTTAGCTTCTGCCGCTATGCGGACGACTGCAATATCTATGTCGGCAGCAAGCGGGCAGGGGAGCGAGTGATGCAGGAGGTTACAGCGTTTCTGGAGTGGAGACTTGAAGTTGAAGGTCAACGCCTCGAAGAGCGCGGTGGCACGTCCGTGGGAGCGGAAGTTCCTTGGCTACAGCATGACGTGGCACAAGAAACCAAAGCTGAAGATCGCCGAAGCAAGTCGCAAGCGTCTGGCGGAGAAGACTCCGCAAGACGATGCGGGAGGCGCGTGGCAAGAGTCTGAAACAGACCATCGAGCAGCTCAACCCTATTTTGCGGGGATGGACTGCCTACTTCCGCCTCACCGAAGTCAAAGGTGTGCTGGAAGACCTTGATGGCTGGATCAGGCGCAAGCTGCGAACCGTTCTGTGGCGACAGTGGAAGCGGGTCTACGCGCGGGCAAAGAATCTGATGCGGGCGGGGATAGACGAGAAAAGGGCGTGGCGATCTGCCACCAACCAGCGAGGCCCGTGGTGGAACGGCGGCGCTTCGCACATGAATGCCGCCTATCCGAAGTCCTGGTTCGACCGTATGGGGTTGGTTTCGTTGCTGGAAACTCAGCAACGCTTTACTTCTGCTTCATGAACCGCCGGATGCCGAACGGCACGTCCTGTGGTGTGGGAGGACGGCGGGAGTGATCCCGCCTCCTACCCGATGCGGAAGAAACCGGGAGTGTAAGATGAAGGACTCAGGCCGGAATGCAATTCCGGCGCAAAGAACGCGATGAACAATACAGAAAATCAGCTCGAATGCATTGTCCAACTCCTCCGCGAACAATACCACCCTCTCGCTGGCAACCAGCTGCGAGGACGGCCAGCCTTGCGTGGCGCCGATTTTTTACCTTGTGGATGAAAGCCTCTCACTCTATTGGCTTTCCTCAGTAGGCAGCCAGCACAGCCGCAACCTGCAGCACATGCCGCGCGCCGCCGCTACCGTCTATTGCGCCGCCCAAAGCTGGCGGGAGATTCGCGGCGTGCAGATGCGCGGGCCGGTCAGCATCATCGAGGAGCCTCATCGCCGCGCAGCGATAACGAAGAGCTATTGCGTGCGATTCAATTTGGGAAGGGTTCTTCGTTTGGCCGCACGGCACAGTGTCTTACACGTCTTACAGCCGGAGTTCTTCCGCTACATCGATAATTCCAGAGGCTTCAAGTCCAAATTTGAACTCGCGCGTGCGCCGGAGGGTTGGGCGCCAGCCCGTTTCTCAGAGTAAGTTAGGAACCGCCCGTCCAAGCATCGTCTGGATTGGCCCTCCTCCGCTTCCTATGCGCTATTTATCGTCATTTGTTGGCCTTTTCATCATTCCCTTGCAGTTGTTGCCTTAAAAATGAAATTGAGGAAGTCCTGGGGGGAATCAGGTCGGACTGGTCCTTCTTTCAGGCGCATGATCTTCCCGAATTGGCCTGCTGTCCGGCGTGTACCAAACGCGGAATCCGTATTGCGGTTTTCGTGAACCGGCGTAGGTTTTCCTTGACCTGATTCCCTAGACTGACCTCATTCGGCATTGATTAGGCAGGTTGATATGGTGGTCAAGACACAAAGCAAAGGTCGCGGAGTCACCGGGCTTCATGTGGGCGCGAATAACGTCCGTCGCTATTTTCCCAAGCAGGTTTCGAGCATCGAGTTGCAATTGGATCATCTGCAGATCGAGTGCGGCTTGAAGCCTGATTTTTGGCAGGGTGAGCCGGAGATCTTTGATCCTCGCCTCTGCGCTTGGCTGGAATCCCGTCATATGCACGCCAAAGTGGATCGGGCAAGCGTGCCGCTGGCGATGATCCCGGAGGGCAAGAACTGCTTCCGTCTGCAGCCGGTGCGCATGAACGGGCAGTCCACGCAAGATGCCCGTGGCCGCGGCCTGACGCGGTCCGGGCGCTTCCACAGCGTCCGCGGCAGAGCCTCGATGAGGCGCGTTGCGGCTCCACGCTGGAAGCCGTGCGCCTTTAAGATTGCTTCCATCCCCTCGTTCCCTGTCTTGATAAACTCAAAACAGAATGACCAGCACACAACTGCAAAACGCCATTGAACGCCACTTCGCCGACGGCCCCAACGCCATCGGCGATCCAACCGCTATGTCGGCCTTTCTTCTGCTCCGGGCGGCTCTGGAGAGCGGCGAGATCCGCGCCGCCTCGCCTGACGCCGACAGCGCCCACCGGCTGGCGCGTCAACGCCTGGGTCAAACGAGGAATTCTGCTGGGCTTTCGCCTCGGCGTCTTGCAGGAGTTTCCCTCTCGGGCTTTTCGTTTGTGGACAAGAGCACCTTCCCGATGCGCCACTTCACGGTGGCCGATGGGGTGCGCGTGGTTCCCGGCGGCTCATCGGTGCGCAGCGGCGCTTATGTGGCCCGCAGCGTCGTCTGCATGCCGCCCATGTACATCAACGCCGGCGCCTGGGTGGACGAGGGCACGATGGTGGATTCGCACGCTCTGGTCGGCTCCTGCGCCCAGGTCGGCAAGCGCGTCCATTTGAGCGCCGCGGCGCAGATCGGCGGCGTGCTGGAGCCGATCAACGCCAGCCCGGTGGTCATCGAGGACGATGTGCTGGTGGGCGGCAACTGCGGCGTCTACGAGGGCACCATCGTGCGCAAAGGCGCGGTGCTGGCCGCCGGAACCATTCTGACGCGTGGAACGCCGGTCTTCGATCTGGTCAACGGAGAAATTCTCCGCGCCCAGCGGCGAGTCGCCGCTGATCATTCCGGAGAATGCGGTGGTCGTCCCCGGCTCCCGCGCCGTCAGCAAGGGCAAGGGCCATGCAAAGAGCCAGGAGTGGGGCCTGAGCCTCTACGCGCCGGTGATCGTCAAGTATCGCGACGAAAAGACGGACCTGAGCACGGCTTTGGAAGATTTGCTGCGCTAGTTTCCGTCTGCGCCTGCATCTCCAGCAGCTTGCGGATGCGCGGCTTTACGCTTCCTGGCTGCAGCGTGGGCAGCAGCGCCAGCCCTTCATTGGCTGTAGCGCGGCTCTTCTCGATCTGGCCAGTGGCGCGATAGGCCTGGGCCAGCGTCAGCAGCATAGATGGTCTCTTTCGGTGGCTCAGAGCGGCGGCGCGCTCGGCGCAGGCAAGAGCAAACTGAGGATCCCGTAGAGAGGCAGGCTGAACGACAAGCAAATCATTTGCCGTCATATCCAGAGAATCAGAGCGGAGGCTTGATCCTTGCGTGCTAACTCTTTCATGCCGTTGATGCCTTGTTTGACCATCGCCACGGAGCCGCGGGGAGGAATGCAGTTGATACTGAATACTTCCCAAGTGCACCTGTGCATCTGACTTTGGAGAGCAGCCAATCCACATCGATGGCTCTAGCTTCATCGCCTGATCGATGATGCCGATGATCTGAATCCAGAGTTTTTGCGCTTCTGTCAAGATTCCGCCGCTGGTCGCTCTTTGGCGGTACCTCAGCTCTGGATCGGCCGCGGTTTCAAAGCCCAGCGCTTCAAAATTCAGAGCGACTTTCAGGTCTGCAAAGAGCGCGCAAATCCCGCGGGTCGGCCGCGACAAACTTCTGGTAGATCGCCACAGCCTCATGAAAGGAATCCTCGGCCTTGGAGTACTCTCCCAACTGAACCAGAGCCGCCCCTTCCTTGCGCCGCAAGATGCCTCTCATGCGCACCATCGAGAGGTTTTTTTGTTCGTCTTGCAGGCAGAGAATCCAGTCTCTGCAATCCTGTTGAAATTCCTTCAACGCCAGGGCCGGGTCTGTCTCCGTCTCTACGCTTCCGATTTTTCCCGGTTAATGAAAAGCCACGCTGCGCGCGGAAAAAGTGGGGGTCAATGACCAATGCCCTTTCGTCCAGACGCAACGGACTTGCGATATGCCGCCAGAACCGAGGAGGCGTCGGCAAGATTGGCCATGCCGCTTTGGCCCAGTTCGTCTCCCAGAACGCTGTTTGCGCTGGCGACATCACAGATGCAGAGCGGGTGGAGCATTGCCTGTCGCAATCAGCCGGTCGTAGATCTCGATCGCTTTGCGCATGGCAGGAATGGAATCCTGGGTTTGCGCGTCTCCGAAGAGAATCTCGCTGCGGGACTGAAGCGCATAGGCCAACGCCCGCAGAGCCTCGCGATCTTTGGAGCCGTTCGGCGCCAGCGGCGCGGCCAGGGCGATGGCCTTGTTGATGCTGACAATTGCGCCGGCGGCATCGCCCAGATTCTGGTCATAATCGTTGCCCTGAAGGTTGGCCAGCCGGGTATACGCATCCACCAGATCAAGCTGCGTCTGGCGGTCGCCCTCGGAGTCCTTGGCCATGCGGTCCAGATGTTCCAGAACGCGCGTGACCAGCAGCTTCTGCGCGCCGGTCGAGCCGGGCAGCTCCTTGATCGCTTCATCCAGCTCGGAGAGCAGGCTGTTGCTCAGCTGGCGCAGATCGGCCGAGCGCGCCTCGGCCTTGCGCCGCTGCTCAGTGGCCACCTTGGCCTGCCACAGCACGCCCAGGATGCCGGCAAACAGCGTCACGGCCAGCACGGCCGACAGCCAACAGGCCGAAGCGATGGCGGCGGGCAAATTTGCAGGCCAGATAGCGAAGCGTTCCCTGCCGCGCCGCAACCGGCCGCCCCTCCAGAAATGCGCGAACGTCGTTGGCCAGTTGCTCGGCGGTCCGATAGCGATCCTTGGCTTCCTTGCGCAGAGCCTTGTCCAGAATCGCCACCAGATCGGCGTCGAGTGCCTTGCCCGTGCCGGCCGCTGCGGAAGGCCTGCGCGGCGGCTGCGTGCAGATCACGCGCAGCATCTCGCCGGTGGTGAGTTCCGTGAACTCGTAGGGATGCTCACCGGTCAGCAGAAGATACAGCAGCACGCCCAGCGAATAGGTGTCGCTGGCCGTGGTGATCGGATTGCCCAGCACCTGCTCCGGGCTGGCATACAGCGGGGTGTAGGACTGGTAGCCCTCGCGCGTCTGCTTCGCTGCCCGGCGCGGTCTGCGAGGGAGAGAGCATCTTGGCGGTTCCAAAGTCCAGCAGGCGCGGCGTTCCATCCTCGACCACCAGGATGTTATCCGGCTTCAGATCGCGATGGACGACGAAGTTCTGATGAGCAAACTGCACCGCCTCGCAGACGCGCAGAAAAAGCTTCAGCCGCTGCCGCACAGAGAGCTGATGCTCCTGGCAGTAGCGATGGATCGGCACGCCATCCACATACTCCATCACCAGATACAGATCGCCGGCCGCGGTGACGCCGCCATCCAGCAGCCGAGCAATGTAGGGATGCTGCAAGCCGGCCAGAATCTGCCGCTCCTGGCGAAATCGCTCTCGAAAGAGGCCGGTGGCCAGCGGCAGATCAATCAGCTTGATGGCCACCTTCTGCTCGAACTGCCCATCGGCGCGATGCGCCAGATAGAA
>CAVRDQ010000079.1:0-52175 GCA_963719655.1 uncultured Acidobacteriota bacterium
GAGAAATGCAGTAGCAGTTGCTAGACAAGACGTAAATGGAACGGTATGACTCCTGCGCCCGCCGGCTCTCTCTCCGGCGGGCGCGATTTTTTGTGCTGGGAATTCACCGGCTTTTCACGAGGCTTTGCCGCACGGCGTGGTTCATTGCGGGCAGAATCGGAATTGGCAAGCGGGCGCAACCGATCGTTACCACTAGTGCTTGCTTCCCCGCCTTGGAGATGCATATACTACCCGGTTTGCATACGGCCCGGGAGAGGTGGGAAAGTTCTGCGCCTGCTCTTGTGGCCCAACCAGAACCTGATCCGCATTGGAAGGAACATCCGCATGTCCGTCGTACACGATCCGCACGTTGAAACCAATCCGTGGGAGGCACAGGCCGCCCGCTTTGAACTGGCCGCAAGAAAACTCAACCTCGATCCAGGGCTGTGGAAGATTCTCAGCCAGCCGGCAAGAGAGATCACCGTGCACATTCCGGTGCAGATGGACGACGGCCGCATCGAGCTGTTTACCGGATACCGGGTGCAGCACAGCATGGCTCGCGGACCGGCCAAAGGCGGCATACGCTACGCTCCGGAGGTGAACCTGGACGAGGTGCGCGCCCTGGCCGCGTGGATGACCTGGAAGTGCGCCGTGGTGGACATTCCCTTCGGCGGCGCCAAGGGTGGAATCATCTGCGATCCGAAGACGATGAGCCGCAACGAGCTGGAGCGCATGACCCGCCGCTTTACGGCCGAGCTGATCGAAGTGATCGGACCCGAAAAAGACGTGCCCGCCCCCGACATGAACACCAACGAGCAGACCATGGCGTGGATGATGGACACCTACAGCATGCACATGCGCCAGACGGTGACGGCCGTGGTGACCGGCAAGCCGATTGAAATCGGCGGCTCGCGCGGGCGTCGCGAGGCCACGGGCCGCGGCGTGATGCTGGTGACCTTGCAGGCGGTGAAGAAGCTGGGACGGCTGCCGTGGGACACTCGGGTGGTGGTGCAGGGCTTTGGCAACGTGGGCAGCTATGCGGCGCTGCTGCTGCACGAGCAGGGCTTCAAGGTGGTGGGCATCGCCGAGTGGAACTGCGGACTGCACAACCCAAACGGCATTGACGTGAAAAAGCTGTTTGAGCACAAGGCAGCCACGGGCGGCATTCAGGGATTCCCCGGAGCCGAAGCGGCCGATCCGCACGAGCTGCTGGTGAGCGACTGCGACGTGCTGGTTCCGGCGGCGATGGAAAACCAGATCACCACGCTGAACGCGGCGAAGATCAAGGCGAAGATCATCGTCGAAGGCGCCAACGGTCCGACGACCGCCGCGGCCGACGACATCCTGCAGGATAAAGGGGTCTTCATTATTCCGGACATTTTGGCCAACGCCGGAGGCGTGACGACCAGCTACTTCGAGTGGGTGCAGGATCGCCAGGGATACTTCTGGAAGGAAGCTCACGTGAACGCCGAGCTGGAGCACATCATGGTAGACAGCTTCCAGGCGGTGATGCACTACGCGGAAACTCACCAGGTGAATAACCGCATTGCGGCCTACATGCTGGCGATTGATCGCGTGGCTTCGACGATTCGGACGCGAGGGATTTACGCGTAAGAGCTAGTTTCGGAGGTTGCGGAAGTTTCGGAGGTTGCGAGAGGCCGGGCGATGCCCGGCCTCTTTGCGTGGGCGGAGAATGTAACAGCTATCGTCGCACGTTGGGAGCGACTGGACCGCCTCTCTGTTCAGAGCCGGGATTGAATGCCCAGCGGCTCTTGGGGCTGATGATCGTCGTCAGGGCGATTGCCTCCATCATGAGCAGAAACAGAACAACAGGCCATCCTGTGAAAACGGAATTTGGAGGGTATAACAGGGAGAGCCAAGGGTGTGATGCTGAGAAGTACACAGGGCAATGCTCCCCAGGTTCTACCGCACTATAACGCGGATCACGCCAGTTCCGTTTGCTATGCCCTGTGTATGTCCTCTGTCCAACGCTATACGTGTAACTGAAGCTGCCGCCGTGCGTGCCGTCGTATATATCGGTCACAAACGCTGTTCCCGTTTGTCCGTCCATGACCAGCCAATATTCCAGCCACCAACCTCGGCACATGAAAAAGAGCATTACTCCGAGAAAGATTGCAAGCACGGTTACAGAACTTCTCGCCGAGTTGGGAGTCTCCGAAGTCATTCAGGGTATGTTACCGAGTCTCTCTTCAAGAGAGTCGAGATTTCAGTTACGGGAATCTATAACGATAACGATGCCCCCTCCTAACTTAGGGCCGGGGCGTGATTGTTGATACATCGCCAAGGCACTCACTATCCCAGAACAGAACCGCTTAGTTGGCCTGCATGCTGGCGATTGATCGCGTGGCTTTGACGATTCGGACGAGGGGGATTTACGCGTAGGAGCTAGGTTCGGAGGTAGTTTCGGTTGCGGAGGTTGCGGAAGTTGCGGAGGTTGCGAGAGGCCGGGCGATGCCCGGCCTCTTTGCGCGGGCGGGGTACAGAGATAGAACTGCGCCAGCGCTGGGACATCGGAGATGAATGCCTTCACTGTTGTAATCGTGAGCGCGCCATTTGCTTTTCTTAACAATTATGGCTGCTCGCCAGAGTCTCCGGCAGCCTACACTTCAGAAGTTAATATTCGGTCTAATCTGCAGAAGGTGATCCTATGCAAGTCAGTGGTCATGCTGTCAGATCTGTGGCGTCCGCGTTGATTCTCTCTTTCTTGATGCTCCTTCTGCTGGCTGGTTGCGGCGGCGGCGGGGGCACCCCTTCCACGGGTACTTCACCGGTATGGACGTGGGTGAGTGGCAGCAGCCATGCAAGCCAAGTCGGAAGCTATGGCACCGAGGGTGTTCCCGCTGCCGGCAATGTTCCTGGATCGCGTTCTAGCGGCGCCAACTGGGTTGATGCGAAGGGAGACTTGTGGCTCTTCGGCGGAAATGGTCTCGTTCAGGTTGAGCCCACAGCCTGGACGGCCTGGAACTTCAACGATCTCTGGGAGTACAGCCTGACCACGGGAACTTGGACATGGGTGGGTGGCAGTAACTATGGATACCCGGTCGGCATCGACGGCACTCAGGGGGTTCCCTCCACCAGCAACATTCCTCCATCACGATCACGCGCCGCCAGTTGGAGCGATTCCAATGGTAATTTCTGGCTTTTCGGTGGCGAGACCTGTTCCATAGTCGGAACGAATCCTGTGTGCGGCTTGCTCAACGACCTCTGGGAGTACAGTCCGTCAGCCAACACTTGGACTTGGGTAAGCGGGAGCAGCGCCACTAACGCAATCGGCGTCTACGGTAGCCGGGGCGTGACGGATTCCAATAGCCTACCTGGGGCCCGGTCGTTAGCGGTCAGTTGGACGGATGCCAACGGGAACTTTTGGCTCTTCGGCGGCAGCGGCATGGATTCCACAAACGGTGCAGGTGGCGACCTCAATGACCTGTGGGAGTACAGCCCATCAGGAAAAACTTGGACTTGGGTGGGCGGGAGCAATCTCGCCAACGCACAGGGTGTCTACGGGGTGAAGGGAGTCGCATCCAGCAGTAATATGCCATCATCGCGCTGGGGTTCCGTTGGTTGGGCCGATGCCAGCGGAAACTTGTGGCTCTTCGGTGGCAATGGTTTTGATTCCACAGGGGCTGCAGGTGGCGAGCTCAATGACCTGTGGGAGTACAACACTGCGGATATGACCTGGAACTGGGTGAGCGGTAGCAATGTGGCGAATGCTATTGGTACCTATGGCACATTAGGGACCGCCTCCGTTAACAATGTTCCCGGAGCTCGCTGGGCCGCAGGTGGTTGGGTAGATGCAAGCGGACACCTCCTACTTTTCGGCGGCGCGGGTTGGGATTCGTCCGGGGTAGATGGGTTGCTCAATGACCTTTGGGAATACAGTCCTGCGGACAAGACCTGGACATGGAAAATTGGTAGCAACACCGCAAACGTGTACGGTACCTATGACACGACAGATGGCAATATTCCAGGATCACGGGCGGGCTCTTTCAGTTGGGCCGATCATTCGGGAAAGCTCTGGCTCTTTGCTGGTCAAGGCTACGCCTCGGTCAGTGCTGACCAGTCCGAAGAATCTGGAAATCTCAACGACCTATGGAGCTACGAGCCATGATCGTTGAGCGGGCCGGCCTGACTGGGAACGTACTTCGGCGCATTCAGTTGGCACAGCCACGCCACCCGTTTCTTACCGTATCCCCACGACGGCCAGCATGCGGCCGGTGACGCGCTCCTTGCGGTAGCTGAAGAAGATGTCGGTGCGGCAACTGGTGCAGAGGCCGAGGGCGTGGATGTTTTCCGCCGCCAAACCGGCGTCGAGCAACTGCTGGCGGTTGGCCTTGACCAGGTCGAGGTGGCGGCTGAGCGCCGGCTCTCCATGGCCCGGGGCGCGCTGGTTGAGGAAGAGCATGGGGTACTTGGTCTTGAGGCTCCAACTGTCGAAGACATCCTCGAAGAGCGTGGGCGCGTAGGCGAACTGCGACTCGAAGCGGCTCTCCACCTCTTCGCCAATCTCGTAGCAGCAGCTTCCGATGCCGGGGCCGATGACGGCGACCAGATCCTGCGGGCGGCAGCCGAAGTGGCGGCGCATCTCTCCCACACCTTTTTCCACGATGCGCTGGACGGTGCCGCGCCATCCGGCGTGAAAGATGCCGACGGCTTTCTTGCGGCGGTCGGAAAGGATGACCGGGTAGCAGTCCGCAACTTTGACTCCGAGCAGGATGCCGCGCGCGTTGGTGATGAGGCCGTCTCCGGCGGTGGGGAAGACGATGCCGCGGCGGACATCGCGCAGGGTGAGGCGCGCGCCTGCGGGAGGATTCGCTCCCCAGACGCGGTGGATGACTCCCGAGTGCACCTGGTTGAGCAGGACGAGGGGAAAGGCTTTGCCGGAGGGCGTGGCGGCCTTGGAGTTGGTCAGTAGGACCTTGGCGATAAATTTTTTGCGATTGCGCTCGACGTTCGCGGGCGTGTCCCCCTCGGTAAAGCCGAGGTTGAGCTGGTGCGAGCCGTACTCCTCGGTGACGCCTCCGGTGCGGGTGCTGAAGCCGTGCGCGAGCCAGGGGATGGCGGTAAGTGCTTCAGCGGTAAGCACCTCGACGCCCGGAGTGCGGCTGGGACGGCGGGTGGCGCGCTCACGGTCGCGCAGGGCGCGCTGGGTTTTCAGCGTGCTGGCGGCGGGGCGGGCGGAGGCTTTGGCGCGGGCAGAGGACTTCGCAATGGCCTGGGTTGCAACCTTAGCTGCGGGCTTAGCTGCGGGCTTAGCTGCATCCTTAGCTGCGGGCTTGGTGCGGGCGGGCTTGGCAGCGGGCCTGGCCGGGAAGTTCACGGCGGGCTTCGACTTGGAATTACGGGCGGCCTTGGCTGAGGAGTTCACGACGGGCTTCGCCAGGGGCTTGGCGGCCAGCTTTGTGCGCGCGGATTTCGCCGCGGATTTGGCCGGGGACTTGGCGGCCGGGGTGGCGGCGGGCTTCCGGGTGGTGGCAGCGGAGTTCTGTTTGGGAATGCCGGTTTTCTTCATACTCACAGTTATTGATTGTAGCCGAAGGGGTTGGATGACGGCTCCGGGCGGCCCTGTGGGCGGCGTGGCGGCGATTGCCGGCGGAAGTTGGTGCCAAGGCCGGCGATTTGCAGTAAGCTAGCGGGGCTGAATTCAACAGAAACGAGCGGCGGGCGTTGCCATTGGATGCCCGGGCAGAATACATTTTTAGCCTATGTATCAAGAATTCAATACCGTGGAGCGTTGGGCCGGGACGCCGGTTCATTGTGTTTTCCAGTGCATTGTGATGGCCATTGCCACGCGTCACGCCGACGCGGTGGACGTGAAGTTCCTGGTGAATGGCCGGACGGTGTGGATTGCGTTGTCTCTGCCGGCGTGGGCCGAGCACAAGGCCAAGACGGGTCATGAAATCACCGACCCGCTGGCGGTGGAGACCGCGGGCCATTACCTGCGCAGCATTCTGGAGAACGGCGAGGAGAGCGGGCGCGAGCTGTACACGCTGACAACGGCCGAGACCCTGGAGCATTTGGAGGCCGTGTTGTGTGAGGAAGAGGCCGCCACCCGCTGAAGATAAAGACTGCCCGGGCCAAGCACCCGGGCAGAATCAATTGCGAAGAAGTGTTTTGACCTTGGGTTCTTAAAAAAACAGAACGATCCGGCGGCGGAAATCAAATAGATCCGGCGGACGATGCAGGGGGATTATGAGCACGAAAGCAACCAACACAACCAAGTACTCCACGCCGCTCAGCAAGAACCAGCACCTGCTGCGCTGGGTGGAGAAGATGGCCGCCATGACACGGCCGGACGCCATTCACTGGGTGGACGGCAGCCAGGAAGAGTACGACGAACTGTGCGCGCAACTGGTGGCCAGCGGCACCTTCCGCAAACTGAACGAGAAGCTGTGGCCAGGCTGCTACTACGCCACAAGCGATCCCGGCGACGTGGCGCGCGTGGAAGACCGTACATTCATCTGCTCTCATAGTAAAGACAGCGCCGGGCCGACCAACAACTGGGAAGACCCGTTCAGCATGCGCAAGAAGCTGCGCGGCCTGTTCGACGGCTGCATGGTGGGACGCACGATGTACGTGCTGCCGTTCAGCATGGGCCCGGTGGGCTCACCCATGTCTCAGATTGGCGTGCAGCTGACGGACTCGCCCTACGTGGTGGTGAACATGCGCATCATGACGCGCATGGGACTGCCCGTCATCGCCGAGATTGACAAGGACGAGAAGCGCGTCGTGCCCTGCATCCACAGCGTGGGCAAGCCGCTGGCAGAGGGCGAAAAGGACGTGAGCTGGCCCTGCAACAAGGAAAAGTACATCGTCCACTTCCCGGAAACGCGCGAGATCTGGTCGTTCGGCTCGGGCTACGGCGGCAACGCGCTGCTGGGCAAGAAGTGCTTTGCCCTGCGCATTGCCAGCACCATGGCTCGCGACGAGGGCTGGATGGCCGAGCACATGCTCATCCTGGGCGCGGAGAGTCCCAAGGGCGAAAAGACGTACGTCGCGGCGGCCTTCCCCAGCGCCTGCGGCAAGACGAACTTCGCCATGCTGATTCCTCCCGAGGGGATGAAGGGCTGGAAGATCACGACCATCGGCGACGACATTGCCTGGATCAAGCCCGACGACAAGGGCCAGCTGCGGGCGATCAACCCCGAAGCCGGCTTCTTCGGCGTGGCGCCGGGAACGTCCATGAAGACCAACCCCAATGCCATGATCGCCCTGGCGAAGAACACGATCTTCACCAACGTGGCGCTGACTCCCGAGGGCGGCGTGTGGTGGGAAGGCATGACGGACGAGCCACCTGCGGAGTGCACGGACTGGCAGGGCAAGCATTGGACTCCGGCGATTGGCAAGGAGACGGGCAAGCCGGCGGCGCACCCCAACGCACGCTTTACGGCCCCGGCGAAGCAGTGTCCCACGATTGATCCCGACTGGGAGGCTCCGAACGGAGTGCCGATCAGCGCGTTCATCTTCGGCGGACGGCGTCCGACGACGATGCCGCTGGTGTACCAGGCCTTCAACTGGAGCGCCGGCGTGTACACCGGTGCGACCATGGGCAGCGAGATGACGGCAGCCGCCGCCGGAACCATCGGCAAGGTGCGCCGCGATCCCATGGCCATGCTGCCCTTCTGCGGCTATCACATGGGCGACTACTTCCGTCACTGGATCCAGATGGGGCGCAATCTGGACGTGACGCCGCGCATCTTCCACGTGAACTGGTTCCGCAAGGGCGAGGACGGCAAGTTCCTGTGGCCGGGCTACGGTGAAAATATGCGGGTGCTGAAGTGGGTGATTGACCGCGTGCACGGACGCCGCCGCGGACAGGAAACCCCGATCGGCTGGCTGCCGCGCTACGAGGACATTGACTGGACAGGGTTGGACTTCTCCAAGGAGACCTTCAACAAGCTGCAGGAAGTGGACCGCGAAGTGTGGAAGCAGGAGGTCATCGGGCACGAGGAGCTGTTCATCAAGCTGCACGCCCACCTGCCGCAGGAGATGGTGTACGAACGCGAACTTCTGATCTGCCGGTTGTAACCGGCGGATCGCCTGACCGACAGCGCCGCTGCCCCGCCGGGTGGCGGCGTTGTTTTTTGCGCGGAGAAGTTCTCCAGCGCAATTCGCGTGGCAAAGTCTCCCGCAGTTCGCCGCGGACGTTTATCATGGTGAGGTTTGCATTTGCGCGCCCGGCTGGCCTTGTGCCGGTGGGCGCCAACCCCAATGGGCACTACTTCCTGCGATTGAGGACTCCTGATGAGCTCACAGCCCTTCCGCCCCTATGTTCCCGCCGACCGCGAGATGCGCGAGTTCACCTTGCGCGCCGTGTTGCTGGGACTGATCATGACCGTGGTACTGGGCGCAGCCAATATGTATCTTGGCCTGCGCGCCGGCATGACCATTGCCGCCACCTATCCGGCCGCCGTCATCGGCATGGCCCTGCTGAAGCTGGTGAAGGGCAGCCTGCTGGAAGAGAACATGGCCCGTACCATCGGCTCCATTGGCGAGTCGGTTGCCGCGGGCGCCACGTTCACCATTCCGGCGTTTGTCATCAGCGGCATGTGGCCGGCCCTGGGCGCCGCAAACTACTGGCAGGGCGTGGCCCTGATGATGGTGGGCGGCACGCTGGGCATTCTGTTCGTCACGCTGCTGCGGCGCGTGATGGTGGAAGACCCGGAGCTGCCTTTCCCGGAGTCGGTGGCGGCCAGTGAGATTCACAAGGCCGGGCAGCAGGGCTCGCGGGCGGCGAAGATCCTGTTTGCCAACATGGGCGTGGGCGCGGCCATCTTTTTGGCCGGCGCGTTGAACATCTTCAACGCCAGCAAGGAATTTTTCGTCAACATTCCGGCCTTGAGCTACGGCTTGAAGCTGGGCCGGGCAAAGACGGCTCCGATTGTGGCCACCGGCGGCGCAACGACATTCAGCGCTCCGGCGGTAAGCCCGGCGTACTTGGGCGTGGGCTACATCATTGGACCGCGGCTGGCGGCCCTGAACTTTGCCGGCGGATTGCTGGCCTGGGGACTGATGGTTCCGCTGCTCACCTACTTCCTCGGCCCGCAGATACAGGCGAACGCCGCGGCGGCCGGAACGACGGTGGACTGGGCCTCGGTGAGCAACGGCGTGTGGTTCTCCATTGTGCGGCCCATCGCGGTGGGCGGCATGCTGGTGGGCGCCAGCTTCACGCTCTTCCGCATGAGAAAGTCGCTCGGCATCGGCATCCAGCGGGCGGTCAGCGACCTGAAGAAGACGGGCCAGGCGAAGGTTTCCACCTTGCGCTATGAGAAGGACCTGAGCGCCAAGGTGGTGTTCCTGGGACTCGCAATCGTCTTCTGCGCGATGATCGCCTTGTACTTCTTCTTCACCAAGGTGATTGTTGGAGCCGTGGTGGCGGCCGTGGTGATGATCGTGCTCGGCTTCTTCTTTGCCGCCGTCAGCGGCAACCTGGTGGGCATGATCGGCAGCTCGAACAATCCCGTGAGCGGACTGACGCTTTGCACGCTGGTGATTGCGGCGCTGCTGATGATCGCCATGGGCGTGAAGGGCACGGCCGGAGTGATTGCCGTGCTGGGCGTGGCGGCCGTCATCTGCGTCAGCTCGGCGGTGGCCGGTGAGATGTTGCAGGACTTGAAGGTCGGTCACATCCTGGGCGGCACGCCGTCCAGAATGCAGATTGGCGACCTGATGGGCGTGGTCGTCAGCTCGCTGGCGCTGTTCCCGGTGCTGATGATTCTGGACCAGGCCTACCACTTTGGCAGCAAGGACCTGCCGGCTCCGCAGGCCGGGCTGATGGCCTCACTGGCGCAGGGCATTGTGGGCGGCAACATGGCCTGGCCGCTGGTGATTGTGGGCGTGCTGATGGGCATCGCGCTGATCATGGTGGAGGTGAAGAGCCCGATGCTGTTCAGCGTGGGCATGTACCTTCCGCTGGAGACGACCTTCGCCATCTTCATCGGCGGCGTCATCCGCTGGGTCACCGACCTGCTGCGCGACCGTGGCGTCTTCAACGACGCGCAGAAGGCTCGCATTGACAACGCGGGAGTGCTGACCGCCAGCGGCTTGATCGCCGGCGAAGCGCTCTGCGGACTGGGCGTGGCGGCCATCAAGGGGCTGAAGGCCAGCCACAAGATCAACTTCGATCTGCCGGTGGTCTTCGAGCATCCCCACATCCTGAGCGGACTGGTGGCGCTGGTGCTGCTGTTCATCCTGATGGTGCAGGTGCCGCTGCGTAACGCGGGACACCCGGATGAACCGGCTCCGCCGACGGCGATCATGTAAGGCGCTCGCAAAACTGCAAAAGGAAAAGCCCGCCGGTCCACTGGCGGGCTTTTTGTTGACCTTCACGCTGCGGGTTGCGCGCCTCCTAACGCACGGCCGCGTTGTGCTTGTCCTTGTAGATGTCCTTGCTGGCGTGGTTCTGCTCCTTATTGAGCTTTGCCTGTTCGCCCTTGGTGAGGTGGCCGTTGTGGGCCGCCATGTCGCGCTTCTCCTGGTTATCAATGTGCTGCTGCTGCTTTTCCAGCTTGACGGTCTCCTTGGGCGTGAGCTCGCCGCTCTTGACGCCGTTGGCGATGCGGTTCTGCTGGTTCTGCTGGCGGGCGTTCACTTCATTTACCCGCGGATGGCCGGGATCAACGACTCCAGGGCCGGCGGCCTGGGTGTTGGGGGTTTGGGCGAAGCCCGGGACGGAAAGCATTCCGCCTAGGGCCAGGGTAGCGATTGAGAGTAGCGTTGTGCGTTTCATGCGGGTATGAACCGGGATTGCGCGCTTTAGTTGCGCTGGTGAAGGAAAGTAAATTTTTCGCGCCAAACGCAACTCGCGCGGCGGCCGTGGGTTGCGGGGCGCAGGTGGTGGACCCTGCAAGCGCCTCGCGCCGGGTTACAATATCGCCTATGAAACTTGAAGCCATTCAGAGTGCTTTGCGCGAGCAGGGGCTGGATGCCTGGCTCTTCTACGACCACCACCAACGCGACGAAATCGCCTACAGCATCCTGGGGCTGGGGAAGATGCACGTCACCCGGCGCTGGTTCTACCTGATTCCCGCCACAGGCGAGCCGGTGAAGCTGAATCATCGCGTGGAGCCTCGGCACTTGGAGAGCCTGCCCGGCGTGCAGCAGCACTACGGTCCCTGGCCGGAGCTGCACCAGAAGCTGGCGGCCATGCTGAAGCCTTACAAGCGCGTGGCCATGCAGTATTCGCCCAACAACGACATCATGTACGTGAGCCTGGTGGATGGCGGCATGCTGGAGCTGGTTCGCAGCTTTGGCGTGGAGGTTGCGACCAGTGCCGATCTGGTCAGCCGCTTTGAGGCCACGCTGACCGACGCGCAGATTGCCACTCACTTTGAGGCGCGCGACGCGATGGACAAGATCATGGCCGCGGCGTTTAAAGAAATCGGCCAGCGCGTGCGCCACGGCGGATGGAACGAGTGGGGCGTGCGCCAGTGGCTGGGCGAAGCCTTCGCCCGCGAGCATCTGATCACCGACGATTTGCCCATCGTGGGCGCCAACGAGAACAGCGGCAATCCGCACTACGAGCCGACGGCGGATCACTTCCGCGAAATTCACGAGGGCGACCTCGTCCTGCTGGACATGTGGGCGAAGAAAGATACGCCGGGCGCGGTGTATTACGACATCACCTGGACCGGCGTGCTGGGCCAGCCAACGGCGAAGCATCAGGAGGTCTTCCGCCTGACGCGCGACGCACGCAAGGCCGGCGTGGCCAAGGCCGTGGAAGGCATTGCCGCAGGTGGACGCCTGGAGGGCTGGGAGGTGGACGCAGCCACCCGCGCCGTCATTGAAAAAGGCGGTTACGGCGAGTGGTTTGTCCACCGCACCGGGCACAACATTGGCACCAGCGTGCACGGCAACGGCGCCAACATGGATAATCTTGAAACGCGCGATACCCGACAAGTGCTGCCGAATACGTTATTCTCAGTAGAGCCCGGAATTTACCTGCCGGAGTTCGGCGTGCGCAGCGAGGTGGACGTGCTGGTGCACAACGGACGGGCGCAGGTGACCGGAGCCGAGCAGGAAGAACTGGTGATTTTCTAGATGGCGAACGAAGCGAAAACCAAAGCCGCGGAGACCTCCGGCACGATGGGCATTGTGGCCCCGCTGGCCGGATGGCTGGTGCCGGGGCTGGGCCACATCCTTTTGAAGCGCTGGGCGCGCGGCGGACTGATCTTTTTGAGCGTCAGCATCATGTTCTTTGCCGGCGTCGGCATGCAGGGCAAGGTGTACGCGTTCAATCTTGGGCAACTGCTGGACATCCTGGGCTTCGTCGGAGACTTCGGCAACGGCATCTTCTACTTTGCCGCCGGGGCCCTGGACTGGGGCGCCAGCAACATCAACCATGCCGCCGCCGACTACGGCACCAAGTTCATCCTGTGCGGCGGGCTGCTGAACTTTATCGCCGCCATTGACGCGCACCACATCGCCATCGGGAAGAAGAAATGAACCTGAACCTTTCGCACTTTACGGCCGCACTGCTGTTCTCTGTTTGCGCTTCGGTGATCTTCGGCATCACCCAGCGCAGTGAGACGAAAGACATGGTCCGCTACGGACTGTACTGCTTTGCCTGGTTCATGGGCGGACTGTTCGTGGCCGGCTGGGCCATGTGGTTCTTGAAGAGATAAGGTTTCGGACGTTTCACAGGTTTCAGATGTTTCGGATGTAAAGGCAATAAAAGGCCGGAGCGCAGATGCTCCGGCCTTTGCTTTTCTCCTTGAAACCTTTGAAACCTTGAAACTTTGAAACCTGTCTCTACCCTTCCTTGGGCCAGGTGCGGAAGAACAAGGCCTGGCGGTGAATGGGCTCGGTTTTTTCGGTCAGCCCGGCGAGTTGCGTGTGGTTGAGCGGGGTGAAGTCGCGGGCGAGCTTCACGTTCTCCTCCAATTGCGCGATGGTATCGCAGCCGATGATGACCGTGCTGACCGGCAGCGAGAGCGTGTAGTACATGGCCTCACGCATGTTGAGCGTGCCGGGCTTGGGCGCCGCGCCCTCCCAGCTGTGCTCGCTGCCATGCTGTGGATTCCAACTGCTGAGGATGCGGCCGCGCGCGGGAATCTTCATGCCGATGATGCCCATCTGTTTTTCCACGGCCACGGGCAAAAGCTCCTGCTGGAAGCTGAGGTGGTGCGGGTCGGCGGCGTTGACGGCCATCAGGATCTGGTCAAAGGGGAAGCGGCGGATGCACTGCAACAGCACGCCGGGATCGGCGTGGCCGGTGACGCCGAGGAAGCGCACCATCTTCTGATCGCGGGCTTCGACCAGGGCCTCGATGGCTCCGCCCTTGGCGAAGATGCGGTCCACGTCGTCCTGCGTGGTGACGTGGTGGAGCTGCCAGGCGTCGAGGTGATCGGTGTTCAGCAGCTTCAGGCTCTCTTCCAGCAGGCGGAGCGAGCCGTCGCGGGTGCGGTCGTGCGTCTTGCTGGCCAGGTAGGTCTCACGGCGGCGGCGCTTCATCACCTCGCCGATGTAGCGCTGGCTCCAGCGGTCGGTGCCGCCATACTGGGCGGCGGTGTCAATGTAGTTGATGCCCAGGTCCAGGGCACGCTCCACGATGGGCACGGCGACGGCGGCGTTATTGGGCTGCTCGATGGAGGCCTGCCCGCCGAGCGAGAAGATTCCCGTGCGGTACCCGGTTTTGCCCAGGTTGCGGGTGGGCATGGCGCTGGCCGTAAGCGGATTGTCAGGCAGGGCGTGGGCCTTGTGCGGAGAGCCAACCGAGGCGGCCACCACTCCGGCGGCGGCCACGGTTGAGGTTTTCAGGAAATCCCGGCGGGATGGGGTCATGGGTCTCTACCTCCAGTGCCAAGCATGATAGGCCGGGCGCCGACGGGGTGGCAACCGGCCCGCTGCTTCCCAATTCGGAAGTCCATGAGAAGAAGTGATAGAGTTCTGCACCGTGCATGCACTTTGTCTCATCCATGCACATGGAGGGTACGCTTCATGCCCCACACTCGACGTAAATTCCTGAAGACCACGGGCGCAGCAGTCGCCTCACTGTGTACGGCCGGTGTGGCGCTTGCCAGCACGGCCCACGCGATGACCGGCGCTTCCATGCCCGGTTTGGCTGACATTTTGCAACCTGGGGCCGACGGGCCTCATCCATCCTTAGTGGAGGAATCACGAATCATGGCTTTTGAACTTCCCGCCCTAACTTATGCCTACGAGGCACTTGAGCCCCACATTGACGCTCAGACCATGCACATTCATCACGACAAGCATCATCAGGCATACGTGGATAACTCCAACGCTGCCGTCGCCAAGGCTCCCGAGCTGGCCGGCAAGACTCCGGAAGAGCTGCTGACGAACCTCGCGGCCGTGCCGGAAGCGGTTCGCACCGCCATCCGCAACAACGTGGGCGGGCATTTCAATCACTCGATCTTCTGGTCCATCATGGGACCGAACGGCGGGCATCCCACGGGCGCCATCGCCGAGGCCATCAAGAGCACCTTCGGCGACCAGGCGCAGTTCCAGGAGAAGTTCAACGACGCCGGCCTGAAGCAGTTCGGCAGCGGCTGGGCGTGGCTGGCACTGGGCCCCGGCGGATTGCAGGTACTTTCCACCGCCAACCAGGACAGCCCGGTCTCGCAGGGGTTGAAGCCCATCCTGCTGAACGACGTTTGGGAACACGCCTACTACCTGAAGTACCAGAACCGCCGCGCCGAGTACCTGAAGTCCTGGTGGAGCGTGGTGAACTGGGCCGAGGTGAATAAGCGCTACGAACTGGCGCTGAAGAAGTAATCGAATTTGTCGTATCGCTCCGGCGGACGCATCTCCTCGGTGCGTCCGCTACTTTTTTTGCCTGCGGGAGGATGCCGCGGTTCGCGACGGCACGAGCTTTGTAATTTCTTTGTCACTGCAACAGCTCTGCAACATTCCATACGTCTGTGCAGCGTAGGATCAACACTAGATGGAGATGACCGACCAGACACGCGGCGAAGAGATTGCCAACAGCGTCTCACACGGCATGGGCATTGCCCTGAGCATTGCCGGGCTGGTGCTGATGACCCTGCGCGCGCACCAGGTGGGCTCGGCGCGGGCGGTGGTGTGCGTCTCCATCTTCGGCGCCTCGGCCATTCTGCTGTACCTCAGCAGCACCCTGTACCACTCGCTCAGCCGCAGCAGCGCCTACAAGGTCATGCGCTCGCTGGACCACAGCTCGATCTACCTGCTGATCGCCGGGACCTATACGCCGTTCACCTTGATCGGACTGCGCGGGCCGGTGGGCTGGACGCTGTTCGGCATTGTGTGGGGATGTGCCGCGGTGGGCGTGGTGGTGAAGAGCTTCGCCACCGGGCGCTGGGACGCCGTCTCCACCGCCATGTATTTGGCCATGGGCTGGGTATGTCTGTTCGCCGTGCGCACCATGTACGCGCTGCTGGCGCATCCGGTGTTTGCGCTGCTGCTGGCCGGCGGCGTCTGCTACTCCTTGGGAATTCCCTTCTACGCCAGCAAGCGCCGCTACGCACACTTCGTATGGCATCTGTGGGTGCTGAGCGGAACCCTGTGCCACTTTGCCGGCGTGTGGATGATGCTGAAGTAAGCTCCGCCGAACGCTCTGCATCCCATCACCATTTGATTTGCGGAAGTCCTTCTTCCGGGCGTTGCCGCGGCGGCGCGGGCATGGTATTTTCTGTCGGTACCTCGGCGGCCTCCGCCGCACGGCGTCCAGGAGGCCCTACCCGCGTTCTCCCCTCTCGCAGAGAGCACGGACGGAGGAGTTGCGAGCACTCATTCGTGGTGTGCTCAGGCTCAGCCGCCACGCGCAAAAGGAGAACACTGCATGACCGAACCCCGCCACAACGCGTTATCCCGCAACAACACAATGGATTACATCGAGTTCCCCGCCACCGACATGGCCGCGACCAAGGCCTTCTACAGCAAGGTCTTTGGCTGGAACTTTGTGGATTACGGGCCGGATTACAGCAGCTTTCAGGACGGACGCATCGCCGGAGGATTTACCCGCGAAGGGACTCCGACGGCGGGCGGGCCGCTGGTGGTGATTCATGTGGACGACTTGAAGGCCGCCTACGACAAGGTGGTCGCCGCAGGAGGCCGCATCTGCAAGGAGATCTTCAGCTTCCCGGGCGGCTCACGCTTCCACTTCCTCGACCCCAGCGGTAATCAGCTTGCCGCCTGGCACGACGACTCCGCTGGCGAGTGACGCAACGGGCGGGGCGGCAGAGGATGCCGCTCCGCTGGTTATTCATTCTTCACCTTGATTCCCTTTTCCGCCGCGCTTGCCGTGTTGTACATTGTCTGCACCGAGATTTCTGTGGGGGAAATCCATGCCAACTTCTGTCCGCCGCCATGGCCTGCGCCTGGCCCTGCCGTTTGCCTTGTTGCTCTGCCTGATAGCCGTGCTTGCGGTGTTTGCCGCGGAGCCCGCGGCCGCGCCCATGGCGAAAGAGAAGGCGGCCGAAGAGGTTTACAAGAACATCAAGTCCATGAAGGGGCAGCCGGCCAGCCAGGTCATTCCGCAGATGGTCTTCATGTCCAACTCTTTGGGTGTGGGCTGCGAGTTTTGCCACGAGCACGACGCCTTTGACAAGGACACCAAGGACGAGAAGCGCACGGCGCGCGAGATGATCACCATGCAGGCGGAGATCAACCGCACCCACTTCAAGGGCAAGCGCGAGGTCACCTGCAACAGTTGCCACAACGGGCACGGACATCCAGCGGCAGCACCGGCGCTGGCCGAGTTGGACGCGGCGATCCCGGAGGCCGTGGAGCACCATGGCGGACACGAAGCGCCGAAGCTCGCCTCGTCCACCGAGTATCTGGATGAGTTCTACCGGGCGATTGGCGGTGAGGCGGCGGCCGAGCTGCACTCGCGCACGCTGAAGGGTACGGTCGCCTTTGGTAGCTATCCTCCGGCGGCCTATGAGAGCTACACGCGCGCGACGGGCGAACGCACAACGGTGATTACGCTGCCCAACGGCGCGGCCACCAGCGCTTTTGATGGCCATACCGGCTGGCTGGTCTATCCCGGACGCCATGCGCGGCAGATGAGTGTGGGCGAAAAAGAGGCCACGCGCGTGGAGGCCGATCTCGAATTCCCCGCCAACCTCAAGTCGCGCTACACGCAGTTCCGCCCGGGGCATCCGGAGACGGTTGCCGGGCGCGCGATGAACGTGCTGACGGCCACGCGGCAGGGCGAACCGCCCGTGCGGTTATACTTTGACGCCGAGACCCATCTGCTCGCCCGCGCCGCCTACATGGTGGAAACGCCGCTGGGCCGCAATCCCGTACGCGTGGACTTTACCGGCTGGCTCGTGCAGGATGGTGTGAAGCTTCCCAGTGAGTGGATTGTGACGCGGCCGGATTCCCGGGCGCGCTACCAGATCACGGCCAGTGACGGCCACAGCACGATTGACGACAGCCGCTTCACCCGGCCAGCCGAACCGGCAGAGGCGGCAAAGCATTAATCCGGAGAAAGACTCGATGGAGAAGATTCAGAAGAGCAACGAGCAGTGGCGGCGCGAGTTGACGCCGGAGCAGTACCGCATTCTGCGCGAAAAAGGCACCGAGCGGCCCTTCACGGGTCAGTACGCCGATACCACGGTGCCGGGCGTCTATCGCTGCGCCGGCTGCGGGCTGGAGCTGTTTGCCAGCGACGCGAAGTTCGACGCCGGCTGCGGCTGGCCCAGCTTTTACCAGCCGCTGGCGGAGGGGCACGTGGAGCAGATTGAGGATCGCAGCCACCTGATGGTGCGCACGGAAGTGACCTGCGCGCGCTGCGGCGGTCACCTCGGCCACGTCTTTCCGGATGGGCCGGAGCCGACGGGCCAGCGCTACTGCATCAACTCGGCCTCACTGCGGCTGGAAAAGCCCTTGAAGGAAAAGAAATAGAAGGAGTAGGGGAAGTATCGGCACGAAGCTGCGGCCATCTACGCCATCCTGCTCCACGCTGCCCTGTCCAAGCCATCCCCCGCATTCTGTCGTTGACTTCGCCCGGCGCAGGTCCTAGCTTAAATTGTCAGAACTTCGAAGTCTGAATTCATAGTTTTTTGTCTTCCTGGCGAGGGATCCTATGGCTATCCATTCATCCGCGAGCGACCGCGTGTTGAACACGGAACTGCGGCAACGCATCATGAGCGCCGACGAGGCTGCGGCGCTGATTCGCAACGGCGATCAGATTGGCATGAGCGGCTTTACCGGCTCCGGCTACCCAAAGGAATTTCCGCCGGCCCTGGCCCGCCGCATGGAGCGGCAGCGTGCCGAAGGAACGCCGCTGCGCGTGGGCGTTTTGACCGGAGCCAGCACCGGACCCGAGCTGGACGGAGCACTGGCCAAGGCCAACGGCATTGATATCCGCATGCCCTACCAGTCCGACCCGGCGGTGCGCAAGCGCATCAACGACGGCGACATGGAATACGTGGACATGCACCTGAGCCACCTGTCGCAGTTCATGGATTACGGCTTCCTGGGCAAGCTGGACATGGCGGTGATCGAAGTGGCGGCCGTGTACGAGGATGGCCGCGCCATTCCCTCCACTTCGCTGGGCAACAACAAGAGCTGGATTGAGAGCGCCGAGCGCATCATCCTGGAGGTCAACTCCTGGCAGTCCATTGACCTGGAAGGCATGCACGACATCTATTACGGACTCGACCTGCCGCCGCGCCGCGAGCCCATTCCGCTCACCCGCGCCGGGCAGCGCATCGGCAGCCCGTACCTGAACATACCGCTCGAAAAAGTTGTCGCCGTCATTGAGACCAACTCGCCGGACCGCAACACGGCCTTCAAGGAGCCCGACAAGGCCTCCATGCAGATCGCGGGCCACATTCTGGAGTTCCTGGAGTGGGAGGTCAAAAAGGGCCGCATGCCGGCCGACCTGCTGCCCATCCAGAGCGGCGTGGGCAACATTGCCAACGCCGTGCTCTTCGGGCTGGAGCAGGGCAAGTTCCACAACCTGACGGCCTACACCGAGGTCATCCAGGACGGCATGATCTCGCTGATCAAGAGCGGCAAACTGATCTCGGCCTCGGCCACCTCGTTCTCGCTCGGTCCCGACATGATCAAAGAGGTGTACGGCAACCTGCGCAACTATCGCCGCAGCATCGTGCTGCGCACGCAGGACATCAGCAACAACCCGGGCATCATCCGCCGCCTGGGCGTCATCAGCATGAACGGCATGATCGAGGCCGACATCTACGGCAACGTGAACTCCACGCACATCATGGGCAGCAAGATCATGAACGGCATCGGCGGCAGCGGAGACTTCGCGCGCAACGCGTATCTCTCCATCTTCATGGCGCCGTCGGAGGCCGCCAAGGGAGCCATCTCCACCATTGTGCCCATGGTCAGCCACGTGGACCACACCGAGCACGACACCCAGGTGCTGGTGACCGACCGCGGATTGGCCGACCTGCGCGGACTGTCACCCAAGCAGAGGGCCAGGCTCATCATCGAAAAGTGCGCGCATCCTGAGTTCCAGCCGCTGCTGACGGATTACTTCGAGCGCGCCAGGAACTCCGGCAACGGCCAGCAGACGCCGCACATCCTGGGCGAGGCACATGACTTCCACCAGCGCTTTATGAAGACCGGCCGGATGCAGCCCTGAACTGCGGCCCTGAGACGCAGCCCTGAGATGCAGCACTGATTAAGACGCAGTTCTGACCGGAGGCCCCGCCCGGCAACTGATCCCCGCCCGCGCGGCGGGGATTCTTTTCCAGCCGGACACGCAGGGGGTGCGCTGAACGGAGCGGCCCGGTGCATCTTTGGTTACTGTGCCCGTGGTGGATTTCGCTTCAATCCCCGGTAACTGCCAACCTATACTCAGCTTCATCTGATGACCGATGCAGCAACAGCCGCTGTTGCCGGACGCAAGTTTGCGAGGTGCCGCCTGAGACCGATCTCCCCACATTGGTCGCCGCTATTGCGCTGGATGCTGCTGGCGTTGACGCTGCAGACGGCGCTGGCCAGCGCGCAGATCGCCAGCCGGGAGACACTCACGCGCGGCATGGATGCCTACGCAGGGCTCCCGGCCGCCGAGCTGGATTCGCGCCTCGCCCTGCACCCCGACCGAAATCATGAGATTTACCTGCGCTTTGTGCGGCTGGAGCGCGCCGTGGACGCTCACGAGAATGCCGCCATCCGCGCCGAGAGCGCGCAGATTCTTGCGCTGGCCGGAGAGATGGCCGACCCCGGCACCACGCAGGTGGTGTACGCCGAGCTGGGAGAAGCCCTGGAGCACGCCGCCGGCAGCGCAGCCTCCGGACGGGCGCTCGACCCGTTGCACCGCGAGCAGTTGAACTCCGCCGAAGCCGAGCGCCGGCGCGCCGAGCAGCGGGTGGAGGCTCTACGTGCCCAGAGCAAGCTGATTGAAAGCGAGAAGCTGCAGCAGCGCCTGATGGAAAACCAGCGCAACCAGCAGATGCAGTTGGATTACCTGACCCACCGCAGCCGCATGAAGAACCTGCTGACCCTGACCCTGATGGTGTGCCTGGCACTGGCCGTGGCGCTGGCCTGGTCGCTGTGGCGCATCAGCCTGGAGCGGCGCCACCAGGCATTGGAAGATCCCCTGACAGGGCTGAAGAACCGCCGCTTCCTCGACTCATACATGGAGCATGAAGGGGCGCGGCTGAAGCGCAATGGCATGTCTGCCCTGCTGCTGATGGCCGATATTGACTTCTTCAAGCGCATCAACGACCGCTGGGGGCACGAGGCCGGCGACGAGGCTCTGCGCCAGTTCGCCGAGACCCTGCGCAACTCCATGCGCACCAGTGACGTGGTGGCGCGCTGGGGCGGCGAGGAGTTCCTGATCGTATGTCCGCAGTGCGCGCCGGCCGACGCGCCGCGCGTGCTGGAACGCATACGGGAGCGCCTGAAGAACAACCCGGTACGGCTCACCAGGGGCGACATCTTCCACCTCACGGTCTCCATTGGCGTGGCGCTGTACGCCCCGGCACAGCACGAGGAACCATGGGAGGCGACCATGGCACGCGCCGACGCCGCCATGTATTCGGTCAAGCAGAATGGCCGCGACGGCTGGCACCTGGCCGAGTCCATTGCCGAGCCCGAGCCCGCCGCCTGCACCGAAAACGCCATCGCCTAGGCACGCCGCCGGGAAATTTCCCCTGATCGCCTGTCATCCCGCAAGGATCATTGTTCCCGGTTGAGATTTTCCGCGCCGCAGAGGAAAGAGCGGGTGCCGCGCGTGACTTGCCCTTACAATGTGTGGATGGAGATCGTCATGTTCCCGATGGGCCGTAATTTTATACGCCGCGCGGTGGTTGCCGCGCCGGCCATGGCACTGTTTTTGCTGTGCGCGTCGTGCAACGGCTTCTGGGTCTCACAGAACGCGGTGGCGTCGCTCTCGGTGAGCCCAGGCGCGGTGTTGCTGGCCGCCGCTCCCAGCGCCACCACCAGCGGAGACACCTACGACCTGGTGGCCACGGCCGTCACCGAGGGCGGCACCTCGGAGACCGTGACCTCGACCGCCACCTGGAAGACCAGCGCCGCCGCCGTCGCCACGGTCAGCGCCGGAGTGGTCACGGCCGAGACCACCAGCGGCGCCCAGACGGCCACCATCTCGGTCACCGATGGCGGTTACACGGTGAGCACCAGCGTTTACACCTACACCGGCACGGCGCCCACCACCATGTCCATCAACGTGCCCGGCAACATCACGCCCACGGCGGTTCCAACGGCCACCAGCTTTCAACTGACGGCCACGGCGGACATCAACGGCAACACCACGGAGAACATCACCAACTACGTCGTATGGACGAGCAGCTCGACCTCATTGGCCACGGTGAGCTCCACCGGCGAGGTGACCACCCTGAGCACGGCGGGCAGCTTCACCATCACGGCCACCGCCTACCTCGGCTCCTCGGCATCGTCCAGCACCATCACGGCCACTTCGACGAGCTTCACCATCGAATAGGCGGGTTTCCGGCAGGAGATTATTGGTAGAGATGGCGCCCCGGTGGCGCCGTTTCTGTTTCGACGCGGGTTCCACATCGGCCCGCCTGGATGGGTCCAGATGCCGTGGCCCGTGGCGCTGCGGTACAATTTTCCTGCATTCTTAGTGGATATCGGCACTCATACGGAAGGCCACACCATGTCTGACATTCGTAAAATCGGCATCTGCACCGGCGGCGGAGACTGCCCCGGACTCAACGCGGTCATCCGCGGCGCGGTCAAAACCGCCATCCTCAAGTACCGCTATGACGTCATCGGCATCCGCGACGGCTTTGACGGCCTGATCTGGCCGGAGAAGAGCCGCCCGCTCACGCTCAACGACGTCAGCGGCATTCTGCCGCGCGGCGGCACCATCCTGGGCACCACGAATCGCGGCAATCCCTTCGCCTATCGCATCAGCAACAACGACGGCGAAGAGACGGTGCGCGACCTCTCCGACGAGGTCATCAAGAACGCCCACATTCTCGGACTGGACGCGCTGATCGTCATCGGCGGCGACGGCACGCAGAAGATTGGCCTGGATTTGGCGGCCAAGGGACTGCCCGTGGTGGGCGTGCCCAAGACGATTGACAACGATCTGTCTTCCACCGACGTGACCTTTGGCTTTGACAGCGCTCTGCACGTGGCCACCGACGCCATTGACCGCATCCACACCACGGCGGAATCGCACCACCGCATCATGATCGTGGAGGTGATGGGACGCGACGCGGGCTGGATCGCACTGCACGCGGGCATCGCCGGCGGAGCCCACATCATCCTCATCCCGGAGATCGAGTTCAGCATCGAGAGCGTGTGCAACTACATCAACCAGCGCCAGATCTTCGGCAAGAAGTTCACCATCATCAGCCTGGCCGAAGGCGTGAAGGTTCCGGAGCAGATTCGCCGTGACTGCATTGCGCGCTACGGCTCCATCCCCAAGGGCATCAGCGTGGGCAACCTGATCGGCGAAGCCGTGGCCGAGGGCTCCCATAAGGAGGTGCGCGTCACGGTGCTGGGGCACACCCAGCGCGGCGGTTCGCCCTCGCCCTATGACCGCATCCTGAGCACACGCTTCGGCGTGGCCGCCGTGGACCTGATCGCGCGCAAGGGCTTCAGCAAGATGGTCGGATTGCGCGGCGACCGGATCGTCTCCGTCAACATTGCCGACGCCATTGGCAAGATGAAGGCCGTGGACCCCGCAGGCGAGATGGTGAGCACGGCACGCGCCGTCGGCATCCACTTCGGCGACGAGTAGGCCGGGCGGAAAGCCGTCTGGCCCTCCGGCTGCGCGCTGGAGGGCCATTTGTTTTGCCGCGCGCTGGCGGTTGCCATGTACCGCAGGGCTTTCCATCCCATGTACCGCAGGGCAACCAGGGGCATCACTTCCGGTTTGCTATTCAGATGCGCGCCGTCGGCCCGGCGCCCGCCTGGCGGAAACCTTGCGGTATAGTGGACACAAGTACGAGATGAGATTCCTTTGCCATTCCTCCTAGCCAGTCTCCGCCGTCTTCGCGCCCCGCAGCTACTGCGGATGGCGGTCCTTTTGCTGCTCGCTTTGACAGCCGGATGCAAGCACGGCAAACTGCCGGGCACGGGCGAGTACATGTACGTTTCCGCGCCGCAGGCCAACCTGCGCGACCACGTGGCCACGGTGTACAACCGCGTGGGCACGGTCAAGAACGGCGAGCGGGTGGAGATACTGGAGCGCCAGAAGCGCTTTGCCCGCGTCCGCACCGACCAGAAGCAGGAAGGCTGGATCGAGATGCGCTCGCTGGTGCCGGGCGAGATCTTCGAGCAGTTTGCGAGCATGGCACGGGAGAACCAGAAGGCTCCGGTGCAGGGCAAGGGCATTACCCGCGCGGAGCTGAACATGCACGCCAGTCCCGGGCGCGAGACCGATACGCTCTTCCAGTTGGCGGAAGCCAGCAAGGTGGAGGTGCTGCGGCGCTCCACGACCCTGCGCGCCACTCCGGAGGAGATTGCGGCACACCGCTCCGCCGAGCTGGCCAAGTTGACCGGCGAGCAGAACAAGACGGCGCCGAAGTCGGCAAGAAAGCCGGTGAAGCCGGTGACCGCCCCGCCCGCGGCGGCGTCCAAAGCTGCGGCGGCCAAGCCCGGTGAATCCAAGCCCGGCGACGCGAAGCCAGCCGAGCCTCCCAAGGCGACCGGCAACATCAATTCATCGGCCGCCAAGCCGGAAGAAAACACGGAAGACAAGCCGCATCCAATGGACGACTGGTGGCTGGTGCGCGACGCGCAAGGCCACGTCGGCTGGGTGCTGGCACGCATGGTGGACCTGGAGATTCCGCTCGACGTGGCGCAGTACGCCGAGGGGCAACGCATCCAGGCGGCCTTTGTGCTGAACACCGTGCACGACGACGACAAGGAGATTCCGCAGTACCTCGTCCTGCTGAACGAGAACAAGGATGGGCTGCCCTGCGACTTCAACCAGGTACGGGTCTTCACCTGGAACCTGAAGAAGCATCGCTACGAGACGGGTTATCGCGAGCACTTCATCATCGGATTCCTGCCGGCCACGGTCGGCAACGAGGACTTCGGCAAGGAAGGCCGCATGCCGGTCTTCACCCTGCGCAAGCAGAACACCGACGGCACGACGACCCAGCGCAAGTATCGCCTGATGGGCAACGTGGCGCGCCAGGTGTACGGCCCCGGCGAGACGGCGCAGAACACTCCGAAGGCCGCCACTACGGCTCCAGAAAAGTCGGCCAGGGAGAAGGCGGGAAAGTCCAAGGCGGGAAAAGCCAAAGGCAAGGCGCACAAGCACTAAGCGCAGTTCGACATAAAGACGAAGGCGCTGCCGGGATCATCCCACGCAGCGCCTTCTTGTTTGTAGTCGCAAACTACTTCGAATAGAACTCCGCGATTGCCGCGACGACCGTCTCCTGCTCGGCCAGGGTCAGCTCGGGGAAGATGGGCAGGGCGATGACCTCGCGGCAGGCGCGTTCGGCCTCCGGGAAGTCTCCCGGCTTGTAGCCGATGTAGGCGAAGCACTCCTGCAAATGCAGCGGCACGGGATAGTAAATCTCACAGCCGATCTTGCGGGCGGCCAGGAAGTCGCGCAGCTGGTCGCGCTTCTCTGCCCGCAGCACGTACTGATGGAAGATGTGCGTGGCCTGGGGGCGCGTGGCGGGCAGGGCGACGGGCTGGGCGGCGCTCACCGTGGTCGTGCCGCCGCGGGCGCCGGTGAGTCCGGCCTTTTGCAGCAGCTCGTCGTACTTGGCGGCCACCTCCGCGCGCCGATGGTTCCACTGGGCGATGTGGCGCAGCTTGATGCGCAGCACCGCGCCCTGAATGGCGTCCATGCGGGCGTTCCAGCCGATCTCCTGGTGATAGTAGCGGACGGCCGAGCCGTGATTGCGCAGGCGCTTCATGTGTTCGCCCACTTCCGGATCGGTGGTGGTGGCCGCGCCGGCGTCGCCAAAGGCGCTCAGGTTCTTGGTGGGATAAAAGCTGAAGGCCGCGGAGAGTCCAAGTGCTCCGGCGTGGCGGCCATTCCAGGTGGCTCCAAAGGCCTGCGCTGCGTCTTCCACAATGACCAGTTTGTGCGCCTTGGCCAGGGCGTCAAATGCATCGGCGTCCACGCACTGTCCGTAAAGGTGCACGGGCATGATGCCCTTCAGGTGCGCGGGGCGCTGCGTGGCGATGGCGTTCTGGGTGGCCTGCGGCGAAAGGTTGAAGGTCTCCGGATCAATGTCCGCAAAATAGGGCCGCGCGCCGCAGCGCGTAATGGAGCTGGCCGAGGCGAAGAAGGTAAACGGCGTGGTCAGGAAACTGTCTCCCGCGCCAACGCCAACGCCGGCGAGAGCCAGCCACAGGGCGTCCGTGCCGCTGGAGCAGCCGACGGTGGCCCGGGCGCCCAGCATGGCGGAGATCTCCCGCTCCAGACTGGCGACCTCCTCGCCCAGCACCAGCGACTGCGACTCGCAGACCTGGTCAATGGCCGCGCGCACCTCCTCCCGCAGGGTGGCGTACTGGCGCTTCAGGTCGAGCATGGGAACGGGCGTCACGGGCGTGGGGGAAGTCATTGTCATGAAATAAGTTACCGCGCTGTGCCGCTGCGGCCTCCATGATGATTTTAACATCCGCCGGGGCAGTGGGAGGATGTGAGTTATCATCACAGAAGGCTGTGATATCGCCTCCCGGAGCACACCCGGCCCGGGGTTGGGCAACCAACATGCCCGCGGCGCGGAAACGGGTGAGGCGGTCCTGATTTTGGCGACGGCAGACCAGAGCGTGACGGCAGAGACCATGGCATCTCACGAAGTGCGCACCAAGCTCCTGCGCCTGAAGATGACCATTCGCGGCGCCGTGCAGGGCGTCGGCTTCCGTCCATTCATCTATCGTTTGGCGACCACGCTCCACCTGAACGGCTGGGTCAGCAACACCGCCCGCGGCGTACTGCTGGAGGTGGAAGGCCCGCGCGAGGCTCTGGAAAGTTTCCTGCTGCGCGTGGAGCGCGAGAAGCCCGCCATCAGCTTCATTCAAAGTCTGGAGAGCGTTTGGGCCGACCCCTGCGGCTACCGCGGCTTTGAAATTCGCGAGAGCGAAGGCGGCGAGAAGACCGCGCTGGTGATGCCCGACGTGGCCACCTGTCCCGAGTGCCTGGCCGAGGTGATGGACCCGGCGAACCGGCGCTATCAGTATCCCTTTACCAACTGCACCAACTGCGGCCCGCGCTACACCATCATCGAATCGCTTCCCTACGACCGTCCGCGGACCACGATGAAGAAGTTCCAGATGTGCGCGGCCTGCGCCAGGGAGTACAAAGACCCGGCGAACCGGCGCTTTCACGCCCAACCGAATGCCTGTCCGGAGTGCGGTCCGCAGCTTGCGCTGTGGGACGTGGCGGGCAAGGTGCTGGCCACGCGCAATGACGCGCTGGAGCAGGCGGCCGAGGCGTTGCGGGCGGGAAAAATCGTGGCCGTCAAGGGGCTCGGCGGCTTCCACCTGATGGTGGATGCGCGCAGTGAGAGTGGCGTGCGCACCCTGCGCGAGCGCAAGCGCCGCGAGGAGAAACCCTTCGCGCTGATGATGCCGTCGCTTGCAGCCATTGCAGCCGAGTGTGAGGTGAGCCCCTTGGAGGAGCGCATGCTGCGCTCGCCGGAGGCTCCGATTGTGCTGCTGCGGCGGAAGGCCGATGCAATTTCGCAAATAGCGAATAACGTCGCGCCGGGGAATCCCAACCCCAATCCAATGCTGGGGGCCATGCTGCCCTACACGCCTTTGCATCATCTGCTGCTCGGCGCGGTGGGCTTTGCCGTGGTGGCCACCAGCGGCAACCTGAGCGACGAACCGATCTGCACCGACGAGCACGAAGCGCTGGCGCGGCTGGGCAAGATCGCCGACCTATGGCTGGTGCACGACCGCCCCATCCTGCGCCATGTGGATGACTCCGTGGTGCGGGTGATGGCCCATCGCGAGATGGTGATGCGCCGCGCCCGGGGATTCGCCCCGCTGCCGGTGATGGTGCCGCCTTCCATCATGAACGACGAGTTGCCGCAGATACTCGGCGTGGGCGCGCACCAGAAGAACACCGTCGCGCTCAGCGTGGGCCGCCAGGTATTTCTCAGCCAACACATTGGAGACCTCGAGACCGTGGAATCCGGCGCGGCCTTCGAGCGGGTGATCGAGAGCCTGGAAACGCTCTACGAGGCGAAGCCCGTGGCCTTGGCCTGCGATCTGCATCCCAATTATGTGTCCACGGTGTGGGCCGGGCGTGAGGCGGCAAAGACCGGTGCGAAGCCGATTCCGGTGCAGCACCATTACGCGCACGCGCTCAGTTGCATGGCGGAAAACGAGGTCGCGGCGCCGGCGTTGGCCATCACCTGGGATGGCAGCGGCTTTGGGCCGGATGGCACGGTGTGGGGCGGCGAGTTCCTGAAGATTGACGAATGTGGATATGTGCGGGTGGCGCGGCTGCGCCCCATGCAGCTGGCGGGCAGCGAGCGCGCGGTGCGTGAGCCTCGCCGCTGCGGCTTGAGCGCCGTGTGGCAGACGTTGGGCGATGCGGCATTCGAGCGCGTTGATCTTGCTCCGGTGGCAGCCTTTAGCGACGCCAACCGGCGCATAGTGAGTCAGATGCTGCGCCAGGGGCTGAACTCGCCGTGGACCTCAAGCGCCGGGCGGTTGTTTGACGCCGTGGCCTCCATCATCGGATTGCGCCAGCAGGTGCGCCACGAGGGCCAGGCGGCGATGGAGTTGGAGTGGCTGGCCGAGCAATCCGCTGACCGGGAAGTGTACGATTTTGTATTGGCCCCGGCAGTGGATGGCGCGGACGAGAACCATGTGGCCGAGCTGGACTGGCGTCCCATGATTCGCGGGTTGCTTGGCGACGTGGCCGCCCGTATCGAGCAAAAGGTGATGGCCCGTCGCTTCCACAACACTCTGGTGGAGATGATGGCCAGCGTGGCCGGCGAGCACACCGGATTAAGCGTGCTGCTGACGGGCGGCTGCTTCCAGAACCGGTTGCTGACCGAGCTGGCGATTGCGCGGCTGACGCCCGCGGGTGGCAAGGTATATTGGCATCAGAGGGTTCCCCCCAATGATGGCGGCATTGCGCTGGGCCAGGTTGTGGCCGCGGCGCGGCAGCTACGGCTGCAACAGAAGGCGAGGGAAGACAGATGTGTCTAGCGGTTCCGGGCAAGATTGTCAGCATTCACGGTGAGGACCTGGTGCGCCAGGCCAAGGTGGACTTCGGCGGCGTGCTCAAGGAGGTCAACCTGGCCTATGTGCCGGAGGCCAAGGTGGGCGAGTACGTGCTGGTGCACGTCGGCTTTGCCATCAGCATTGTGGATGAAGAAGAGGCGGCCAAAGTGTTTGGCTACCTGAAGGAGATGGACGAGCTGGGCGAGTTGGGCCAGCTCTCGCCCGATGGAGGGGCGAAGCAGTGAAGTATTCCAGCGAATATCGCGACGCGGGAGCCGCGCAGAGCCTCTCGCAGGAGATTCACCGCATCACCACGCGCCCCTGGACGCTGATGGAGATCTGCGGCGGCCAGACGCACGCCATCGTCAAGTTCGGACTGGATGAGCTGCTGCCGAAACAGATTGAGCTGGTGCACGGGCCGGGCTGCCCGGTGTGCGTCACTCCGCTGGAGCTGATTGACAAGGCGGTGCACATTGCCGCCCGCCCGGAGGTCATCTTCTGCAGCTTTGGAGACATGCTGCGCGTTCCCGGCAGCGAGGTGGATCTGTTCGGCATCAAGGCCAAGGGCGGAGACGTGCGCATCCTGTACTCGCCGCTGGATTGCCTGAAGATTGCCAAGGAGAATCCCACGAAGCAGGTGGTCTTCTTCGCCGTGGGCTTTGAGACGACGGCCCCGGCGCACGCCATGGTGGTTTACCAGGCCAAGCAGCAGGGCATCCACAACTTTTCGATTCTCGTCTCGCACGTGCTGGTGCCGCCCGCCATGGAGGCCATTCTGGGCTCGTCGGCGAACCGGGTGCAGGGCTTTCTCGCGGCCGGGCACGTCTGCGCCATCATGGGCTACGAGGAGTACATCCCCATTGCTGCCAAGTACAAGGTGCCCATCGTCGTCACCGGCTTTGAGCCATTGGACATTTTGCAGGGCATCGCCATGTGCGTGAAGCAACTGGAGGAAGGCCGCTACCAGGTGGAGAACCAGTACACGCGCGCCGTTCCCGAGGGTGGCAACCGCGCGGCGCAGCACTACGTGAAAGAAGTCTTCCAGGTGGTGAACCGCAAGTGGCGCGGCATAGGAGAGATCGGGCATAGCGGCCTGGGCCTGCGACCGGAGTACAGTGAGTTCGACGCCGAGTTGCGCTTTGACGTGGGCGGCTACACGGCCGAAGAGAGCCCGCTGTGCATCAGCGGACTGATCATGCAGGGCTTGAAGAAGCCGCATGAGTGCTCCGCCTTTGGCAAACAGTGCACGCCGGAAAAACCATTGGGCGCGCCCATGGTGAGCAACGAAGGCGCCTGCGCCGCTTATTATCGCTATCGCCGTGCCGAGCTGGCCTCCACGGGAAAGGTGTAATCGAAATTGAGTGAGATCAAGGACTTCACCCTGAACTGTCCGCTGCCTATCTCGGACTATCCCACGGTAACGCTGGCGCATGGCGGCGGCGGCAAGCTGATGCATCAGCTGATTGAACGCATGATTCTGCCGGCCTTCCAGAGCCCGCTGCTGGAGGAGCGTCACGACGGCGCGGTCTTCAACCTGGGCGGCGCGCGGCTGGCCTTTACCACCGACAGCTACGTGGTGCATCCGCTCTTCTTCCCCGGCGGAGACATCGGCTCGCTGGCCATCAACGGCACGGTCAACGATCTTTCCATGTGCGGCGCGCGGCCCATGTACCTGAGCTGCGGACTGATTCTGGAAGAAGGCCTGCCGATGGAGACCCTGTGGGCCGTGGTGCAGAGCCTGAAGCAGTCGGCGGAGGTGGCCGGCGTGCAACTGGTCACCGGTGACACCAAGGTCGTGGACCGCGGCAAAGGCGACGGAGTCTTCATCAACACGGCGGGCGTCGGAGTCATCGAGCATGGGCTGGTCATCGCACCCAGCGCGGTGCGCGCCGGAGACGTGGTGCTTTTGAGCGGTGACATCGGCCGCCACGGCATCGCCATCATGGCCATGCGGCAAGGGTTGGAGTTCGAATCGAAGATTGAGAGCGACTGCGCTCCGCTGAACCACGCCGTGCTGAGCCTGATGGAAGCAGGCGTGAATGTGCACTGCCTGCGCGACCTGACTCGCGGCGGCCTGGGCACAACCCTGATCGAAATTGCCGAGGCCACCGGATTGCAGATCACCATCGAGGAGACGGCGATTCCGGTGCGCGAGGACGTGGCCGGAGCGTGCGAGGTGCTGGGCTTCGATCCCCTGTACCTGGCCAATGAAGGCCGCATGATCGCCATTCTGCCGGAGGCCGAGGCCGCCAAGGCGCTCGACCTGCTGCGCAAAAGCCCGAACACCAGCGGTGCGGTGGCCATTGGGCGCGTCACCGAGGGCGGAGGCGTGGTGCGGCTGAAAAGCCGGATTGGCACCACCCGGGTACTGGACATGCTGAGCGGAGAGCAGTTGCCGCGCATCTGCTGAAGCGTAACGTTCGTCTTTGTTTGGGCCGGATGGGGTGCTCCCGTCCGGCCTTTTCCTTTTGGGTCAATGCTTTTCATCGGGGGCCCCGTTGTGGGCTTACGCACATCTCGCGGTGAGTTAAATCACATCCGGAAGGCCTCTACGCGCATAGACTTCTGGGACGGGCTGGGGTCCATTCCCCGCCCGGCGCGGGTGATTCATTCACACATACATTCCACCCGCGCACAGGCAATGATGCGACCGACCTTGGCAGACACCCGGCCCATTGAAAAGCTCCGGGCGCTGCCGTTTTTTTGTTGAGCTGATGAGCTCGGCTTTGCCCCCATCCCCGGAGCCATCCGGACGGCCACAGGCCGCGGGGCGCCGTCGAGCCGCGAACGGGAAAGTTTGAGGTGCAACAGGGATGCTCCCCACGGCAAAGACCATTTCACCGCCCTCCGACGACAAGCGCTGGAAGATCGTGGACGGCATGATGCGCCGGCATGGCCACGAACCCTATGCCCTGATTGAGGTGCTGCACACCGTGCAGGAGACCTTCGGGTTCCTCAACGACGACGCTTTGCGCTACGTGGCCGCCAGCTTGAAGGTGCCCTACAGCAAGGTGTACGGCGTGGCCACCTTCTATCACTTTTTCACCATGAAGCCCCCCGGCAAACACACCTGCGTGGTGTGCACCGGCACGGCGTGCCACATCAAGGGCGCGCCCATGCTGCTGAATGCCGTGCAGGAGGCCGCCAGGATCAAGGCGGGCGAGACCACTCCGGACGGCAGCCTGAGCCTGCTGACGGCACGCTGCCTGGGTAGCTGCGGACTGGCTCCGGCGGTCGTTTTTGACGGCCAGGTGGCCGGCAAGATCACCACGGAGGGCATCAAGCACCGGGTAATGGCTTACCTGGGCGTGGACGACCACGAGGGCGAAGGCCTGGCGGTGGAGGAACACAGATGAACCAGGACGATCTGGCAAACATTTCCGCGCAAACCAAGCAGTCCGAGAACCGCTACGACCACGTCATCAAGGTCTGCGTCGCCGCCGGTTGCCTTTCGGCCAACGCCGAGCAGGTAAAGACCCAGCTGGAAAGCGAAGTGAAGCAGCGCGGCCTGGAGACCTGCTGCAAGGTGAAGGGCGTGGGCTGCATGGGCCTGTGTGCCGCCGGCCCGCTGGTCTCGGCCGACGCCAACGAAAAGATGTTCCAGAACGTGACGCCGGCCGATGCCACAGCCGTGCTGGACGCGGTGGTGGACAACAAGCCCGCCCCGGAGGCTCTCGTCCTGGACAGCCACCTGGACTTCTTCACGCAACAGAAAAAGATTGTGCTGGAGAACTCCGGCGAAATTGACCCCGAGCACATTGAAGACTACATCTCCAACGAGGGCTACGAGGCGCTCTTCCACGTCATCACCAAGCTCAAGCCGCTGGGCGTCATCGAGCAGGTCACGCGGAGCGGACTGCGCGGACGTGGCGGCGCCGGCTTCCCGACGGGACTGAAGTGGACGACGGTTTACAAGGCCGCCGGAGCGCAGAAGTACGTCATCTGCAACGCCGACGAGGGCGATCCGGGCGCGTTCATGGACCGCAGCGTGCTCGAAAGCGACCCGCACCGGGTGCTGGAGGGAATGGCCATTGCCGGCTACGCGGTGGGCGCCAACAAGGGCTTCATTTACTGCCGCGCGGAATATCCGCTGGCGGTCAAGCGCCTGCGCACGGCCATCCGCCAGGCGGAGAGCAGCGGCCTGCTGGGCAACAACATCGGCGACACGCACTTCGACTTCAAGATCGAGATACGCCTCGGCGCCGGAGCCTTCGTCTGCGGCGAGGAGACGGCGCTGATCGCCTCCATTGAGGGTGGACGCGGCACACCGCGCCCGCGGCCGCCGTTCCCGGCACAGAGCGGACTGTGGAACGCTCCCACGCTGATCAACAACGTGGAGACCTTCGCCAACATTCCACCCATCATCCGCCGCGGCGGCGAGTGGTATGCCTCCATCGGCACGGAGAAGAGCAAGGGAACCAAGGTCTTCGCCCTGGCCGGACGGGTCAACAACACGGGCCTCATCGAAGTGCCCATGGGCATGACCCTGCGCGACATCATCTTCAAGCTCGGCGGCGGCATTCCGGAGGGACGCAAGTTCAAGGCCGTGCAGAGTGGCGGACCCTCGGGCGGCTGCGTGCCGGAGCAGTTCCTGGACATCCCGGTGGACTACGACTCGCTGGCCAGCGTCGGCTCCATCATGGGCTCCGGCGGCATGATCGTGATGGACGAGACCAGTTGCATGGTGGACGTGGCCAAGTTCTTCATGGACTTCTGCATGTCGGAGAGCTGCGGCAAATGCGTTCCCTGCCGCGTGGGCACCACCCAGATGCACAACATCCTGGAGCGCATCAGCCTGGGCCAGGCCGAGGCTCACGACCTGGAACTGCTGAAGCGGCTGACCAGCATGGTCAAGGAGGCCAGCCTGTGCGGACTGGGGCAGACCGCTCCCAACCCCACGCTGACCACCCTGCGTTACTTTATGGACGAGTATCGCGCACACATTGAAGAAGGCCGCTGTCCGGCCGGCATCTGTCAGCCGGTGAAGGCAAAGGCGGAGGTGGGCGTATGAACAAGCCCGGAGTCGAAATCTGCACCCTGCTGATTGAGAACCGCGAATGCGGCGGACGCAGCGATCAGACGATCCTGGAGGTGGCCGAGGAGTACGGCATCTTCATTCCCACGCTCTGCCGCCTCAACGGGCTCAGCAACATTGGCGCCTGCCGCATGTGCCTGGTGGAGGTGAAGGGCAGCAACAAGCTGTTGCCCGCCTGCGTCACCAAGGTGCAGGAGGGCATGGAGGTCACGGTCAACTCGCCGAAGCTGGCCGAGTACCGCAAGCTGGCCCTGGAGCTGCTGTTCAGCGAGCGCAATCACATCTGCTCGGTGTGCGTCACCAACGGGCACTGCGACCTTCAGGCGCTCGGGCAGAAGCTGGGCGTCAACCACATCCCCATGCCGTACATCCACCCGCGCCAAAAGGTGGATGCCTCGCACCCGCGCTTCCTCGCCGACCACAACCGCTGCATCCTGTGCACGCGCTGCGTGCGCGTCTGCCAGGAGGTGGAGGGCGCGCATACCTGGGACCTGATGGGCCGCGGCACCAACGTCAAGGTAATCACCGATCTGAACCGTCCGTGGGGTGAGAGCGAAAGCTGCACCGGCTGCGGCAAGTGCGTGCAGGTGTGCCCCACCGGCGCGCTCAGTGAAAAAGGCCAGGCCGCCGGCGAGATGCGCAAGCGCCGCCAGTTCCTGCCCTACCTGAACATGATGCGAGAGGTGGGACGATGACGAAGGCGAAGAATTCCAAGGCCCGCGTGGCCACCGTTTGGCTGGATGGCTGCTCGGGCTGCCACATGTCCCTGTTGGATATTGACGAGCGCCTCATCCTGCTGGAAGAGAAGATTGAACTGGTGTACAGCCCGCTGGTGGACGCCAAGGACTACCCCGAGAACGTGGACGTGGCGCTCGTCGAAGGCTCCATCAGCAGCGAAGAGGATCTGCACAAGATCAAGCTGATCCGCAAGAACACCCGCGTGCTGGTGGCGCTGGGCGATTGCTCCGTCACCGGCAACATCCCCAGCATGCGCACGGTGTTTCCGCTGTCAGAGGTGATGGAGCGCATCTACGACGAGAACGCCGACATCAACAAGCAGGTGCCTTCGAAGATTGTGCCTGCGTTGCTGGAGCGCGTGATGCCGCTGCATGAGGTGGTGGACGTGGATGTCTTCATCCCCGGCTGTCCGCCTTCGGCCGACAATATCTTCCTCGCCGTCAGCGAGCTGCTGGAAGGGCGCGTGCCGGACCTGACCCAGACCACGCGCTTTGGAGCCTAGAACGCCATGCCAACCATCATCATTGATCCCGTAACCCGCATCGAAGGCCACTCGAAGATCACGATTCAGCTCGACGGCGACGGCCAGGTGCAGGATGCGCGCTTCCACGTGACCCAGGTGCGCGGCTTCGAAAAGCTCTGCGAAGGGCGTCCCTTTACGGAGATGCCCGCGCTGATGGCGCGCATCTGCGGCATCTGTCCCACCAGCCATCTGCTGGCCAGCAGCAAGGCCTGTGATGACATCATGGCCGTGCACATTCCGGAGACCGCGGAAAAACTGCGCCGCATCATGAACCTGGCGCAGATCACGCAGTCGCACGCCCTCAGCTTCTTCTACCTCTCGTCGCCGGACTTCCTGCTCGGCATGGACGCCGACCCGGAGGAGCGCAACATCATGGGCGTGGTGCGCAAGTATCCGCAGATGGCGCGCGACGGCATCAAGCTGCGCCAGTTCGGGCAGCGCGTGTTGGAGACCCTGGGCGGCAAGCGCGTGCATCCCGGATGGATCGTACCCGGCGGCGTCAGCCATCCCCTGGAGGCCGCACAGCGCGACCTCATCCTGGCCGAAATTCCGGAGGCGCTGCGCATTACGCGCGCGGCACTGCAATGGTTCAAGGGGCAGATTGAGAAGTTCCGCGTCGAGGTGCGGTCGTTCGCCAACTTCCCCTCCATGTTCCTGGCCATGGCCAATGACACGAATGAGTTCAGCGCCTACAACGGCTGGCTGCGCTTTATTGACGCCAACCTGAACATCGTGGCCGACCACATCACCGGCACCGACTACCTGAACTACATTGGCGAAAGCTGCAATGACGACAGCTACCTGAAGTCCACCTACTTCAAGCCCCTGGGGTTGAAGGATGGCGTCTATCGCGTGGGGCCGCTGGCGCGTTTGAATATGTGCCAGTCCGCCGGCACGCCGCAGGCCGACGAGGAGCTGGCCGAGTTCCGCGAACTGGAGCGCCACAGCGTGCTCAGCTCGTTCTACTACCACTACGCGCGGCTGATTGAGATTCTCTTCTCGGTGGAGCGCATGCAGACACTGTTGCACGATCCCGAGATTCTGGGCCACAACGTGCGCGCCCACGCCGCGCCCAACCAATACGAGGGCGTCGGCTACCTGGAAGCGCCGCGCGGCACGCTCATCCACCATTACAAGATTGACCAGAACGGGCTGATCGAGTCGGCGAACATGATCATCGCCACCGGGCACAACAACCAGGCCATCAATCATGGAGTGCTGCAGGTGGCGCGCCAGTTCATCAAGGGCAACAAGCTGGAGCAGGGGATGCTGAACCGCGTGGAGGCCGTGGTGCGCGCCTTCGACCCCTGCCTGAGTTGCAGCACGCACGCCGCCGGCATGATGCCGCTCGACATCCAGTTGCTGGATGCCGACGGCCAGATGGTGGACCGGCTGATGCGTTAAATCAAGATGACGCGCGCACTGATTCTCGGCTACGGCAACCCCCTGCGCGGAGACGACGCGCTGGGGGTGCTGGCCGCCGAACGTCTGCGCGCGCTCTTGCCGGAAGCCGAGATCCTCACCAGCCATCAACTGACGCCGGAGCTGGCTGCGGTGCTCTCACAAAGCGACGCGGCCGTTTTTCTGGACGCCGCCGCCATGGGCACTCCGGGCACGGTCTCGGTCACGCGGCTGGCGCCACAGCCTTCCGCGGCCAGCCTTACGCATCAGGTCTCTCCGCAGGCGCTGCTGGAGCTGGCGCAGAGCCTCTACGGCCACTCGCCGCGCGCGTATCTCATCACCGGCGTCGGTGAGTCCTTCTCACCGCAGGCGCCATCCATCGCCTCGCATGAGCCGGAGGAGCCGGAGAGCTCCACCAATTCGTCCGAGGAGTTTGACGCCGAGTTAACGCCGGCGGCCGCGGCTGCGCTGGAGAAAATCTGTCGCCTGGTTCCGGAATTGCTCGCCCACTTCCCCGCCCTTTGGTGAGGCGGCGGCAGATTGTGTAATCTTTCTGCATGAGTCTGCATTGCCAATTTTCACGTTCGCTGTTGCGCATGGCCGCACTGGCCCTGCTGCTGGCTTCGGCCGCCACGACACAGGCCGAGGCCCGCAAGCGCATGGACGCACCCGAGGTGCTGCGCCTCAAAAGCTACCTGGCAACCTACATCGCGCAGTTCGACAATCAGAAGGACCACAGCACCTGCTTCCGCGCGGTCAAGGTGGACCTGCGCGGCGACGGCTCACGCCAGGTGCTGGTGTTTCTGGACGGCAACACCTGGTGCGCCCGCGGCGGCTGCGCGCTCGTCATCCTGGAGCCGCACGGACGCAGCTACAAGGTGCTGGGCTGGGTCTACAACGTGCGCACTCCCATCCGCGTGCTGCCCACCTACGCGCACGGATGGCTCGACCTGGGCGTGTGGAACGAAGCGGGCACGGAGGCTGGTTACGAGTCGGCCGTGCCGTGGGACGGCCAGGGCTACACGGAAGATCCGCGCGTGGAGCCTGCCCGCAAACTCCCCGCCGGCTCGCCCGGAGAGATCGTCATCTCCCGCCAGGACGAGAGCATTCCTCTTTACGAGTGACCACGAGGCAAACCGCTATGCGCCGCTATCCATTTGTGCAGCTTGACGTCTTCACCCACACACCGCTCGAAGGCAACCAGCTGGCGGTCTTCCCCGACGCCCGCGGCCTGACCACCGAGGAGATGCAGCGCCTGGCCCGCGAGACCAACCTCTCGGAGACGACCTTCATCGTGCCGCGCGCGGCCGAGGTCGAAGCCGAACATGGGGTCGAGGTGCGCATCTTCACCGTGCAGGAGGAGCTGCCGTTTGCCGGGCATCCGACGCTGGGCACGGCCTGGCTGCTGCACCAGCAGCGCGGCGGCCAGCGCGTGGTGCTCGACCTCAAGGTAGGCCGGATTCCAGTCGAGTTCACCGAGCGCAACGGACGGCTGATGGGCGAGATGCGGCAGCGCGATCCCGAGTTCGGCGCCGTACACGCGGCGGAGGAAGTCGCGCGCGCGGTGGGCGTGCCGCTGGCGGATGTGGATACGTCGCTGCCCATTCAGACGGTCTCCACCGGGATGGCCTTCACCATGGTGCCCTTGCGCTCGCTGGAGGCCATTGGCCGTTTGCAGGTGGACGCGCGCGGCGCAATGGAGTTTGCGCAGACGCATGGCGGCAAGTTCTTCTACTTTGTCACCCGGGAGGTTGTAACCAATGGCGCCACGCTGCATGCGCGCATGCAGTTCTACAACGGCGAGGATCCGGCGACGGGCTCTGCCGCGGGCTGCTGCACGGCCTGGGCGGTGCGCCACGGCCTGCTCGCCAGTGAGGCGCGCGGACTGATCGAGCAGGGGTTGGAGATTGCGCGGCCCAGTTTTCTGCACATCCGCGCCCGCCGCACCGCGGACGAAGTGACCGATGTGCGCGTGGGCGGCGGCGTGGTGGAGACGGCGCGCGGCGAGTATCTGCTGCCATAATCGCCAGTCGCCTTACCCCTTGCCGGCGGGGCTGTCAATCAATTCCCGCTGCACAGAATGTGTGACATTTTGCCGCGCGAAATTTTGCGAAATGGACACTTGTCATCCCGTCCGGCGAATCTTACTATGCTCCATCAGATTGTTTCGTCTCTTGCTTCTTCCCTGACTTGCCATCACCCACGGAGCCGGAGCGCAATCTTGAACTCTCAACGATGACGCATAAGAAAACCATCCTGTGCGTGGATGACGAACACAGTTTGTCCATCCACCGGTTGATGCTGGAGACGCGCGGCTACCGCGTGCTGACCGCCGTGAGTTCCGACGCGGCGCTCAAGCTGTTTGATCCCGCACGGGTGGACCTGGTTCTGGGCAGCGCCGAGCTGCCGGATGCGGCCTCCGGCGCACTGGCCGGGCACATCAAGCAGTTGGCGCCCTGGGTGCCTGTCGTGCTCATCAGCGGGCGGGCGCACCACTTCCACACCGACGCTCCGGCCGACCTGCTGGTAAAGCGCGGAGCCGTGCCGCCGGCACAGCTGCTGGAGAGCATTCGCCAACTGCTGGTGAAACGCCGCGGGCCACGCCGCTCGCTGCCGGCCGGGGATGGCAAGAGTGCCGCCTGCTGATCTCCGCCTGCTGGAACCGCCCGCCGGGGCCGTCCAACTGCCCGATCGTGTAAGATAAAAGCATCCCCATGGCAGCGATTATTCAGGTTGAAAACGTCAGCAAGACCTACCGCATCGGCAAGGTGGACGTGCGGGCGGTACGCGGTGTCAGCTTCACGGTGGAGCGCGGCGAGTTTCTCAGCGTCGTCGGCCCCTCCGGCAGCGGCAAAAGCACTCTTTTCTACATTTTGGGCGGGCTGGCGCAGGCCGATAGCGGCCGCGTGCTGATTGACGGCACGGACTTTTCCGCCATCAGCGACAGCCAGCGTACCCACCTGCGCCGCCGCAAGATCGGCTTCGTCTTCCAGAAGTTCAACCTGCTGCCCACGCTGAGCGCGCGCGACAACATCCGCATTGCGCAGGAGATCGCCGGCGACGCCGCCAACGGCGACCCGGAACACCTCCGCCAGATCACCGAGCTGCTGGGCATTGACAAGCGCCTGGACCACCGCCCCAGCGAGCTGAGCGGCGGCGAGCAGCAGCGCGTCGCGCTGGCCCGCGCCCTGGTCAACCGCCCGGCCATTGTGCTGGCCGACGAGCCCACCGGCAACCTGGACACCGAGAACAGCCGCGCCGTGCTGGAAATGTTGCAGCGCAGCAACCGCGAGCTGGGCCAGACCGTGCTGATGATTACCCATAACCCCGAGGCCGCGCAGTATGGCAACCGCATCCTGCACTTCCGCGACGGCCAGATCGTGACCCCGGAGCTGGATCCACAGTGGACCGGCGCGGCGCATACCCCGGCGTAGGATTCCACAGGCTTTGGTGGCCGTGGTTTGACACCCACGCGGCCCATCATCTAGGATTGAAAAGTCGAGCGGGAGTAACTCAGTGGTAGAGTGCGACCTTGCCAAGGTCGAAGTCGCGGGTTCAAATCCCGTCTCCCGCTCCAGAGATTCTTAAGCCCTCGCCCACGTGCGAGGGTTTGCCATGCAGGGAGGCCGCACCGGTCACGCCGGAAGTCCTCCTCCCGGCCCGGCGGCGCGGTAGCCAAGTGGTAAGGCAGAGGTCTGCAAAACCTCCATCACCGGTTCGACTCCGGTCCGCGCCTCCAACCTCTCTCCTGTAGCATTTTCACCAAAGCAAAAAGAAAACCCCGCCCACGGGCGGAGTCTTGTGCGCGCGGCGCGAACACCTCAGGCGGCGTCGCCTTCCGGGCCTGTGGTGGCCATGGGCGGTACACGCCCGGCCACCAGCCGGCGGTATTGCAGATACATATGCCCCCTCCAGCGCAGGATCATGCCGAAGGCGAGGATGAAGAAGAGTCCGGCGGTCTGCTGCACGGTCAGGATGTGGTCGAGATATCCGCGGGCGGCCACGCGAATGCCGGCCAGAAGAATGACCACGGCAAAGAAGGCGTGGGAGCGCTGCGCCATCACCTGGTCGCCCTCACGCACCAGCCTTGATGTGCGCAGAAGGGGCCAGGCCAGCACCACGGCTCCGGCCAGGAAGGTTCCCAGCGCCCAGGTCCAGGGCACGCGGAACATGGGCACCAGGAACATGCAGAAGCCGGTGGACATGCCCAGTGGCGGAATGATGATCTTGCGCGCGGTGACCGCCGTGCGCGCCTCGCGCACACGCCAGATCATGACCGCCACGGCGCCAAGGATCGAAGTGACCAGGGAGACTATGTGAAGAGGAAACGTCATCTCCTACTATTCTAAGTCAAGCCGGGCCATGGCTGCACGCGGGCAAAAAAAGGGAGCCCGCCCGCAGGCAGGCCCCCGTCGAATCTCCTGAAGTTACTGCAAAAGAATGTTGATATTCGGGCTGTCATCGTTGCTGATGCAGACCAGCTTGGTGGCCGTGATGGCCACGCAGTCAATGGTGGTGTTGCTGCCGGTATTGCCCAAAGTGAACTGCTCATAGCTGCCGAAGGACGGGTAGGTCGGATTGCTGCTGCCATTGGGTTGCATCGGCTCCTCCCAGTAGTAGTATCCCTGGCCTGCCGAGTCCTGATGGCCGACGATGGTGCCGCCGCTCAGGGTCATCTGGCCGACGGTGTCTCCTGCCGTGGGTTCGGAGTTGTACATCTTGTACAGGATGTAATCGCCGGAGATGTTGGTGCTGCCGGTGGCCGTCTGCGCCTCCATCCAGCCGACGTTTACACCGCTGGTGGCGTCGCTCATCAGCGCCGAGTTGGTGTCATAGAAGTAGAAGTACACCGAGCTGGTGGAGCCGCTCGGCGTCAGCAGGGCGCGGCCGTTGCTGGCCACGCTCACGGTCTGCGCGCCGGTGGTGTCCGGGGCCAGCGTGGGGCTGCCCTTGACGCCGTCGGTCACGCTCACCTGGTCAGTCATGTGGTAGTTGATGGTCACGCCCGTGGTCCCATTCCCGGTCCCCTGCAGCAACTGGGATTTGTAACCGTTGACCGCGGGCGTGGAGTCAAACTCCGTGGCGTGGAAGTAGACCACGAAGTTGCTGTTCAGGCTGGCGGAGTTGGAGAACGTGCCCTCCAACTGCTTGCGCACGTTGCCGCTCTGCATAGACCCCTCGCCGTCGGTCGTGATGGCCACGGCCCGCTTCGCGTCAATCTGGTAGACGATGAGATTGGCCGTGCTGCCGCCGCCGGCGGCGGTGATCGTCCACCGTCCCGTGGTCGTGTTCGGCGTGGTGAAGGTGCCGGAGATCGAGCTGTTGTTGCTCACCGTTCCGTCGGACTTGATCGTGTCCGTCTCACCGCCGCTGATGCCGGTGCTGGCGCCCAGGTTTAAGACGCCAATGGTTGCCTTGGAGCTGCCGTTGTCGCCAACGCCGGTGAGCGCAAAGACGTAGCCCTGGCTTTGCACCGTGCCCGGCGCAAAGGCCGAGGTCGTGTCCTGGTAGCAGACGGCGCTGCCGCGCGTCCCGGAGGGCGCCGTGCCCAGGTCGTCAATCTCAATGCCGCTGAGCTGCGTTGCCGTGGTGCCGGCCAGGCCGTTCAGGCTGACCGCCCAGGTTGACGTGCTGGGGGTGCCGACGCTGGGTGTGGTGGTGAAGGTGATGATGCCGTGGTTGTCCGCGCCGATGTTCACCGTGCCCGAAGTGCTGCCGCTGACGACCACGCCCTGGTAGGTTCCAGCCGTGAACGACATGTCATACGTGCCGCCGGTGAAGGTGCTGATGCCGGTAAACGGCTGGCTGGAGACTGTCGCGTTGCCAAACGGCGAGCCGGAGTTATCCACGAAGCCCTTGGTCAGGCAGGTGTAGGTGCCGTTCATGTAGCTGTCGTGCTGATGGTTGGGCGCGGCCGCTATGTAGACGGTCACCGGGGTTGTGCTGGTGGCCGTGTTGTTGCTCGAATCCGTCACCTTGACGGTGAAGGTGTAGCTGTTGCCGGCCGCTGCCGAGGTGGGAGTGCCGACCAGCGCGTTCAGTGTGGTGGAGTAGGCGAGGCCCGGCGGAATGGCGCCCGAGGCCGTGATGTAGCTGGTGTAGGTGCCGGAGCCGCCCTGCGTATCCAGAGAAAGCTCGTAGATCTCGCCAACCACGCCATAGGTGCTGGTGGTCTCGCCTCCGTTCGTGGGGTCAATCGTCAGCGTGCCACCCGGAGGGTTGACCGTGATGGTGTCAAAGTTCGACTTCGTGGTATCGGCCACCGAGGTCGCGATCACCTCCGTGGTGCAGGAGCTGGAGAGCGAGTCCGGAGGCGTGTAGGTGACGCCGGTGAGGGAGTTGTTACTCAGAGAGCCGCAGCCGCTGGTGTTGCTCAGGCTCCAGGTAACGCCGTAGCCGCCCGAGCCGGTGGTGCTCAGCGCGTCGTTGTTGACCGATGCGCTGAAGCTCTGCGCCGCCGCGCCGGCCGTGTAGTTCTGGCTGCCGCTCGGCGTCAGTGCAACGGAGATGGGAAGCACGTTCAAGGTGGCCGTGATCTTCTTCGTGGGATCGGTCACCGAGGTCGCCGTGATGGTGGTGACGCAGTTGACCCCCGTCGTCAGGTTGCTGTCCAAGGTGGCCGTGAAGGTCATCGAGGTGGTACCCGAGGTCCCGTTGCTGCTGCCGCACTGGCTGTTGCTGCTCGACCAGTTCACCCCGGCGCTGGCGTAGTCGTTCGTCAGCGTGACGGCATACGGCGTCTGGCTATTGCCCTCACCGTTGCTGGCGTCCAGGTTCGCGGCCGGCGGGCTCGTCCAGCTCACGGAGATGGCCGGAGGCGTGATGTTTAAAGTTGTGCTGGCCGACTTCGTGTTATCGGAGAGCGAGGTCGCGGTGGCGATCACCTGGCACGCGGCCACCGGCGGCGCCGGAGCCGTGTAGATGACCGCCACGCCGCTGGCCGCAGTCGTGGTTGGCGGCAGCGAGCCGCATCCCGAGGCCGGGCTGATCGTCCAGTTCACGCCTTTGTTTTGCACGTCGCCCAGCACGGTAGCAACCAGGTTCTGGGTTGCGCCCTCCTGCACGGTCGTCGGCGAGCTGGACGGCGTGGTGATGGTCACCGTCAACGGCACCACGGTGATGGTTGTGGTGATGGTCTTCGTGGTATCAAGCTGCGAAGTGGCCGTGATCGTCGTCTGGCAGCTTGCCGTCACGGTGGCGGCCGGTGTGAAGACCACCTCCGAATTGGTGCCGCTGACGAAGGATGCGCCCAGCGTGCCGCAGGTAGTGTTGGAGTTCGACCATGCGATGTCCGCCGCACCGTTCGGATCGAAGCTCGGAACCTCATACAGAGTGATGGCCCCGGAGCTCTGGCCCACCGTGGCGGGCAAGGTCTGTGCACTTAGGCCGACCGTCGCCGTCAGGGCGCCCAGCGTAATTGGATTGGCCGTCACGGTGTCTGATGCGGACTTTGTGGGGTCGCTCGTCGAGTAGGCCTTCACCATCACCGTGCAGGCCGTGGGCAGGTTGGCCTCGGTGGGTGCCGTGTAGGTGGTGCTGGTTCCCGTGTTCGCGCTCAGCGAGCCGTAATTCGCGCCGCAGCCCGTGCCCGCGGTCAGCGACCAGGAGATGCCGGCGCCGCTGCCATCGTTGGCGATGCTGGCTGTAAACGGCACCTGCGCACTGTTGTTCACGCTTTGTGTTGTGTTCGGCGTGATGCCAACCGTAGTCGCGTTGACCGTGATCTGAGTGTTCACCGAGGGCTTCAGGTCGGCCGCCGAGGTGGCCGTGATGGTGGCCGTGCAATTGGCGGCTACCGGAGTCGAAATGAAGTTCACAGAGGCCCCGGTTGCGGCGCTCAGCGAGCCGCAGCCCGAACTGATCGTCCAGTTCACCAGGCCGCTGTTGGTCACGTCATTGGTGACGGCCACCGTCAGCGTGGACGGTGCGCCTTCACTGACCGGCGATGTGGGCGTGGGGTTCCACGCGATGGTGACGTTCGGGTTGATGGTGATGGTGGGAGCGGTGATGAACTTCGTTCCATCCGTCACAGAACTAACGGTGACCACCGCCGTGCACTGTGCACCCGGGTTAGTGGGCGGAATGTAATTGATACTGTTGCCCGTGTTGGCGCTTAACGAACCGCAACTGGTTGGCGACAGCGCCCAGCTCAGTCCGCCGTTAGCGCCGTCGTTGGCGATGGTCGCCGAGAGCGTAACGTTGCCCTGGTTGGCGTACTCGGTCACCGCGGCGGTGGGCGCCGTCAGGGTCACCGTGATGGCGCTGATGGTGTAGGCCACGGTGGAGAGGTTGCCGTTGATGTTGCTGGCCGCCGTGATGGTGGCCGTGCACGTGGTGTAGTACACATCCGTGGGCGGCGTGTACACCACCGCCGAAGTGTTGCCGCTGACCACCGGCGTGCCCAGGGTGCCGCAACCGGCGGGAACCAGGGCCGGGTGTGCGCCACGCCGGGCCGGGGCCACGATGCCGCTGTTTGTGGGCGTCAGCGTCCAATTCACGGTGTCGGTATTGGTGGCCTCGTTGCTCAGGGTCGCCGTCAGGGTGATGGCTCCCGCGCCCGCGCCGAAGCTGGTGGTGGTGCCGGCGCTGGAGACGACACCCACGGTGATGGCTTTAATCGTCAGCGCGACCGCGTTCGTCTTGCTCGTATTCGTCGCCGAGGTGGCCGTAATGGTGGCCGTGCAGTTGGCGGTCAGGGTGTCGGCGGGAGGCGTGTAGGTCACACTCGTCGTGGTGATGTTGCTCAGGCTGCCGCAGCCGCCGGCGGGGCTCAGGCTCCAGGTGACGCCGGCATTCTTGGAGTCATTGCTGACGCTGACGGTCAGCGAGATGGCGGCAGCACCCGCATCAAGCGTAGTCGAGGCGGGCGGGGCAATCGTCACCGCGATGGACGAACCGCCGCCGCAGGCGGCCAGCATGGCAAGAAGGACAAACGAGAGGAATGTGACGAGGAAGCTGATCCGACGCATGGGAGACTCCTTACGCAACAACGCACCCCGGATGGGGATTTTGATTGCAACGCCTGGGCCCAGACTAGAGAACCAACTGCATGAGAATTTTCGTGGCGGCACCTGCCGCGGAGACTTCCGGCTGGCGCAACGGATGGGCGCGCACAGACGGCTTGCAACTTCCCCCGCTTCTGACTCCGAAGGAAATTAACACCCTCCGGCAGAAGCCACCGGAGCGCTACGCGGCACCGATAGGAAACAGGCCGCTTCAGGATGTACATCTTCAACGCGGGACAGCCTAGCAAACTTGCTTCCGGGTGAGAAGTGATCTTTTGAACAAATTAAATAGATTGTCCGGGATCGGAGGCGTTTGCTGGTGCCTCTCTCACCTGGTGGACTGCTCGCTTTGTGACAGCAGCCACAGATTGCACTTGAAGAGGAACTCGCCGCCCTCGACCGGCAGGAAGGCCGCCAGCTCGTCCAAAATCCACCGCTCCGCCAAGCTGGCACTTTCCTGACTGTCAGAGATTTTCGCCAGCGTGTTGCTGCGGGTCAGCAGGAAGTCGGCAAACTCCTGGCGAGAGTAGGCCACGGTGTGGTTAAAACTGCCCCGCGCCGCCACAGAAAAGCCCTCTGCGGCCGCCGCGGCCTCGTCAAGGTCTCGCAGCCCCCTGAGGGGCGGGAAACGCCTGGCAAGCCGCGTACGCAGCCAGAGCTTGCACTCGGGATTCGCCAGCATAGTGGCCGTGAAGTGGTCGTTGTAGATGGCGAGATGCCCGCCGGGGGCAAGAATCTTGCGGACGCGCTCCAGAAACGCCTTCGGCTTCAGCCAGTGCATCGCCGAGGCGGCCACCACCAGGTCAAACGACGCGGGAGCAAAGTCCACGGCCTCGGCCTGGCATTGCAGGTAGCGGACGTTCCCAGCCTTGGACGCCAAGGCCAGCATCTCCGATGAGGCATCCACGCCGAGAACGCTGGTGGCCGCCCCGGCCAGCGCCATGGTGGAGTGACCCGTGCCGCAGCCCACATCCAACACGCGGCCCAGATTCTCGACACCCGCGGCCTCACAGATCCAGCGCACGGCCTGGGGATGATATTGCGGACGCACCCGGGCATAACGCTCCGCCGCCGCCTGCGAGGCAAAGCAGTTGGCGGAGGCAAGGCCCTTCGGCGTCTTCGGATGGCCGCTGGTCACCCTTTTAGCTGTATCACAGATGGCTGCCCGGTTAGTGTCCGGAGCAGATCGCCTCGTACTCACGCGCAGACTCGGACGGCATCAGCACCACCAGGGTGTAGATGCCCAGCGCCGTACCGAAGGGCAGATGAAGCAGCGAGATGAAGGCCATGACCAGGGCAAAGACGCGCGCCCAGGGCTCACGGCGCAGCAATCCCCAACCCACCACCACTCCGCACAGTGACTTGATGACCGCCAGGACGCCGACCATGGCGATGAATTTCGCCAGGATGTGAGCATCGAAGGGAAGCGTTATGTGCCGGAGCATGGCTGTGCCGATGGTGGCTCCGATCAAGACGGCTCCGGCCTGGAAGGCTGAATAGACGATCCACAGAATGCCCAGGGGTTGCAGATTGCTCCGCACCCGGCTGCGCGCGGGCCAGGCCTGCGGCGCGGCGGCCAGTTGTTTGCCGCAACGGCTGCAGAAGGGCTGCCCCGCATCCACGGTGACTCCACATCCATCGCAAAACATAGCTCGCTCCCTCAGGTGGCGCCGGGTGCGGTTGTTGGCCGCGCTCCGGCGGAAACGTCACCGCCAGATGGTACGCAGACGGCCGGCCCCTGGTTCCCAGGTGGGATTGGCGGGGGTTTGGCGCCGGTGGGGCAGGGAGCGGGCGCTGCTACGCGTTGGCCAGGTCGAGGGCGGCGAACTCCCGCGCCACTTCCTCGCCGCGCAGCACGCGCAGGGCTCCGGCGGCCAGCGCACGCAGTTCCTCTTCGCCGGGATAGATTTTCACCGGGGCGATCCACCGCACGCGCTCGGCGATGGCCGCCGAGAGGCGCTGACTGCGCGCCATGCCTCCGGTCAGCAGGATGGCCCCTACCCGTCCGTTCAGCACCGTGGCCATGGCGCCAATCTCCTTGGCAATCTGGTAGGCCATGGCGCGGAAGACCAGCCCGGCACGCTCATCGCCCTGGTCCATGCGGCGCTCCACCTCGGCCAGTTCGCCGGTGCCCAAATAGCTTTGCAGTCCGCCCTGGCGGATGAGCATGGTCTCGATTTCCTTCTGCGTGTAACGGCCGCTGAAGCAGAGGCGCACCAGCTCCATGGCCGGAACCGAACCGGCGCGCTCGCTGCTGAAGGCTCCCTCCTCGCGCGAGTTGGTGGCGTCAATCATGCGTCCGCCGGCGTGCGCGCTGATGGTGTGTCCGCTGCCCAGGTGCGCCACCACCAGCAACAGGTCTTCGTAACGCGCACCGCTCTCCGCGGCGTAGCGCCGCGCCGTGGCCTTGCTGTTCAATGCGTGCGACAGGCAGGGACGCTCCAGCTGGGCGCAGCCGCTGAGGCGCGCAATCGCCAGCCATTCGTCCATCGAGACGGGATCCACAATGTAGGCCGGCGCGCCAATGCGCTCGGCAACCGAGATGGCGAGAAACGCTCCCAGGTTCGCCGCGTGATCGCCACGCTCGGCCCGCCGCAACTCCTCCAGCATGAGGTCGCAGACCTGGTAGACGCCCCCCGGCAGTGGGTGCAGCAGGCCTCCGCGGCCGACCACCGCGCGCAGACCGCTGAGGCGCAGGCCACTCGACTCCAGCGCCTCATCCACCGCGGCCAGCCGCAGCCCGAGCTGCGAGAGCATTCCCGAGCCGCAGGCCGCCAGCTCCTGGCGGTCGTGCCGCAGGGTCGAGGTCATCAACTCTTCGTCATCGTGGAAGAGTGCAATCTTGGTTGAGGACGAGCCCGGATCAATGGCCAGAATGTTGGGAGCCTTCACTGTGACGTTCACGGCCGCACCTCCTTCTGCATGCGCTGGGTGTATGCGTGATACAGCACTCCCAGCGCCATCGAATTCACCTTGTCATCGGCCGACTCCACCCGCGACGGAATCAGCACCGGCACCATGGCGCCCACCACAACATGCGCGCACTGCGATCCGCCCAGGTACTTGACGGCCTTGCCCAGCAGATTGCCCGCCTCAATCGAGGGCGCGACGAGGCAGTCGGCGTGGCCGGCCACCTCGTGCTGAATGCCCTTGGCCAGGGCGGCACTCTGCAGCAGGGCGTTATCGAGCGCCAAGGGTCCAAAGACGGCGGCTTCGCCGAACTCTCCGCGCGCGGCCATCTGGGTGAGCTGAAGGGCGTCCATGGTGCTGGGCAGGCCCTCGCTGACCACCTCGGTGGCGCTCATTAGCGCAATCTTCGGCCTGGCGAGGCCAATGCAGTGCATCACGTCCACGGCGTTCAGGATGATCTGGCGCTTCTGGTCGAGGGTGGGCAGCACGTTCAGTCCGCCATCGGTGATGGCGACCAGCCGCCGCGCGCCGCTGAGGGTGTCCTCGTAGAGCAGCACGTCGCTCAGCAGTCGGCCGGTGCGCAGTCCGGCGTCGCGGCTGAGCACGGCGTGCAACAGTTCGTCGGTGCGCAGATGACCCTTCAGCAGGATGTCACTTTCGCCGCGGGCGGCCATGCGGCAGGCCTTTTGCGCGGCCTCTTCCGGGGTGCGCGCGGGCACAAAGTCGGCCTCGCGCAGCAGCTCGTCCAGGCCGAGCGCGCGCAGGCGGCGCACAATCGCCTCCTCCTCGCCCACCAGTTGCGGAAGCGCAATTCCCGCAAGCAGTGCGTCGGAGGCCGCCGTCAAAGCCACTTCGTCTTCGGCGCAGAGGATGGCCACGCGCCGCGCACCCAGGCTGCGGGCCGCTTCGCGCAACCGGGCAAAGCTCTGGACGGCAGGAACAAGCTGCGTTTCGCCCATCAGGATGTCCTTCCCAGGAAACCGTTTAGCTTGCCCCAGGCGGCCGATTCCGTCTGTGCGCCGCATCACCCGGCCGTGGGACAGGATGGCACCAAGGTGAGGCATATCGCCCGTTGCTGGGGGATATCACGATATCTCGCATTGATGCTCAAGATATAAACTTATTCCACCATGACCTGTAACCTGCTGTGAATCCTATATTTACAGACACGGGCGCGGGCGGCGGAAAGTGGCCCATGGCTTGCTCTTCATTCAGTATCCGTACTCATTGGGAGATGGAAAAGCGTTATGAGTGAACTCCGTGTCATTCGCGCCGAAGAAAATCTGGCTGCGGGGCCAGGCGCGCAGAAGTCCAAGGCCAAGCGAATCAAGATCGGCGAAGTGGCCAACCATTTTTGCATCAGCGTGGACCTGCTGCGCCTGTACGAGCGCGAGGGCCTGCTGATCCCCTTGAAGTCCGCCAAGGGCACCCGCTACTTCACCGAAGACGACTATCCGTGGATCAGCATGCTGATGTGCCTGGTGCGCGACCATGGGTTGAACTTTGCCGGCATCCGGCGCCTGCTGGCGCTTTTGCCCTGCTGGGATCTGCGCGGCTGCCAGGGCCACTCCCGCCGCGAGTGCAGCAACCTTGAAGGTGTGATCAATCCCTGCTGGATGGCCGCCAGTTGCTGCAACCCCCAGGATTGCTATCACTGCCCGGTGTACCGCGCCGCAGCCCAGTGCGGCAACCTGAAGGCTCTGCTGGCCAACGGCGCGCAGTAGGCGGGTCATCGCAATTACCGCGGCAATCATGCAAGCAGCAAAACAAAGAGGAGGCCTGGTGGCCTCCTCTGTTGTTTCTGCGGATGCGCGTTTAGCGGCTGGGCGTGGCGTCCGGGTCCGGCTCCTGGCTGAGGCGGAAGTTGTGGCGCACGTCGGCGCCGCTGACCCAGAAGATCACGTCTTCTGCGATGTTGGTGGCGTGGTCGGCGATGCGCTCCAGGCTGCGCGAGATGAGCAGCACGTCCAGGTAGGAGCGGATGCGATCCGGGTGCGCCTTCATCTGCGCGACCAGGCTGATGAAGGCCTCGTCCTTCATGCGGTCCACGATGGAATCCATCTCCAGCACGGCCTGCGCGACTTCGCTCTTGGCGCTGAGGAAACTTTCCAGCGCGCGCCGCACCATGGTGGAGACCGCCGTGGTCATGCGGGTGATGTCCACCGGCACTTCGATCTCCGGCTCCTGCGCCAGGTTGACCGAGCGCTGCGCGATGTTCACCGCCAGGTCGCCGACGCGCTCCAGGTCATTGTTGATCTTGAGCACGGCGAGCACGAAGCGCAGATCGGTGGCCAGGGGCTGCTGCATGGCCAGCAGGTCCACCGCCAGCTCGTCAATGGTGCGCTGGCTCTGGTTGATGAGCTTCTCGCGCTCAAAGACCTGCTGCGCCAATTGTCCATCGCGCTTGCGATAGGCGTCGGCGGCCAGCTCGATGGCGGCTTCGGCCATGCCGCCCATCTCCAGCAGCCGCTCCTTCAGTTCATCCAAACCGAGTTGAAAGCGAGTACGCATCATCCAAACCTGCCCGTAATGTAATCCTCCGTACGTTTGTCGGAGGGTGTGGTGAAGATTTTTTCGGTCTTGTCGAATTCGATGAGTTTGCCCATCAGGAAGAAGCCGGTGTAGTCCGCCACGCGCGCCGCCTGCTGCATGTTGTGCGTCACGATGACGACCGTGTACTGCGTCTTGAGTTGAAAGATCAGTTCCTCGATCTTTCCCGTCGAGATCGGATCGAGGGCGCTGGCCGGCTCGTCCATCAGCAGCAGTTCGGGCTGCACGGCCAGGGCGCGCGCAATGCAAAGGCGCTGCTGCTGTCCGCCGCTGAGCGAGGAGCCGCTCTTCTTCTTGAGCACGTCCTTGACCTCGTCCCAGAGCGCGGCCATTTGCAGCGAGGCTTCGACGGCGACATCGAGCTCGCGGCGTTTGTTGAAGCCGTTCAGCCGCAGGCCGGCCGCCACGTTGTCATAAATGGACATGGTGGGAAAGGGATTCGGCTTCTGGAAGACCATGCCGATCTTGCGGCGCACGTCCACGGCGTCAATGCCCTGCCCGTAGATCTCCTCGTCGCCGACCTTGACCGAGCCGGTGAGCTTGGCGTCGGGATTCGTCTCATGCATGCGGTTGAGGCAGCGTATGAACGTGCTCTTGCCGCAGCCGGAGGGGCCGATGACGGCCGTGACGGCGTTGGCGCCCACCGTCATGTTCACTTCCTTGAGGATCTGCGCCTTGCCAAACCAGGCGTTCAGGTCCCGGACTTCGATTCCTACTCCCATTGCAAAATGGCTCCTAGGTAGCTATGCGTGGTTGGCCATGGTGCCGCGGCTGGTGACCCCCTCCACGAGATCACCCTCTTCGAGGCCCAGGACCGGCTGGGGGGCCACGTGGACACCGTCCGGGTCCCCGCCGGCGACGCGCCCGACCTCGCCATCGACACCGGCTTCATCGTCTTCAACGAGGCCAACTACCCCGCGCTTCACCCGCCTCCTCGAGCGGCTGGGGATCGCCAGCCAGCCCAGCGACATGAGTTTCAGCTACTCCTGCATGCAGACCGGCCTCGAGTACCGGGCCACCGACTTCAACACCCTCTTCGCCCAGCGGCGCAACCTGGTGAACCCCGGATTCCTGCGGATGCTGGTGGACATCACGCGCTTCAACAGGGATGCCCGCCGGCTGCTCCGGAGCGAGGACGTCACCACCTCACTGGACGGCTTCCTCGCCGCCGGCCGCTACTCGAGCGACTTCGTCGAGCGCTACGTGACCCCCCTCGGGTCGTCGATCTGGTCGGCCGACCCCAGCCGGTTCGGCGAGTTCCCCGCGGCCGCGCTGGCGCGCTTCTTCGATCGCCACGGCCTGCTCCGGCTCCGCGACCGGCCGGAATGGCGGACCGTCCAGGGCGGTGTGTCCCGCTACGTGGAGGCGCTGGTGGCGCCGATGCGCGCCCGGACCGCTTGGGGCCCCGGTGCACCGGATCGCTAGCAATACGTACTGGTTCCAGCACAGG
>CAVRDQ010000080.1:0-12132 GCA_963719655.1 uncultured Acidobacteriota bacterium
CCGGGGAGGAGCAAACTTGTTAGATTTCGCCGCCTGGCCCGCTCGGCGGAGGCGCTTGCCCCGCGCCCTGCGGCCCTGTCTTCCTGTGTCCGTGCGGGCCACCGGCCGGAGGCGGAAAGCCATGATGTTCCATGCGCAGCGCCCGCAGCTTCTTCCACTGCTCGGGGGTCAGCACGCGGCGAATCGCAAAAGCCATCTGCGCGTTGGATTTCTCCACATTGGCGCGCGCGGCGGTGATGCGGTCAATCGCGCCCAGCACCGCAGCTTCGTCCGGAGTGTCGCCTTCCAGCAGCGGCTCCAGTTGCAGCTCTTCCTTTTCGAGCGCGGCATGGGCGTCCACCAGCTTCAGGCGGCTGTCCAAAAAGATCGTTTCAATCTTCTGCACCTGCGCGTCGCTCAAGCCAACGGACTTCACAATCTCTGCGTTCTTCCACCAGCGGCCGTGCGGCAGCAGCGGACGCATTCCTTCGCCACGCGGTTCAAAGCGCGCGCCGGGGCGTGGAGGCGGTCCGCCGGGTCCACCTTGCGGCGGCTGCGGCTGGGCCATTGCGGCCCCCGCAGTGCACAAAAACGTGGTGCATAAAACGGCTGCCATCAAAACCTTACGAATCATCACAACTTTCTCCTTCGTGCCTGTCTACTGCTGGTTGTTGCTCTTCACGGCCGTAACGCTGGCCGCCATCTGGTTACGGGCTACGGTCAGGGCGCTCACCGGAGCCAGCGCCTCGGGTACATCGCGATCCAAATCCCTGCCGACGGCATCCAGCAACTCGTCGTCGCTCATCTTCATAGCAGACCCCATAGGTGACCCCATAGGTGACCCCATCCGCGACCCCACCTGCGAAATCTGCGAATCCGTCTGCGCCGTCTGCGCCACCGCGCCAGTCTGCCCCGCCGGTACCGCGTGCGGACGCATCACCCACGCCGTGGGAGCCACCAGCAGCACGGCCAATGCCACGCCGGCCCAACCCAGCCTCCGCGCGGAGAGCGTGCGCCCCACGCGCAGCGGCCTTGCCGTCATCCCTTCCGAAGCCTGGCGGCGCAGCTCCAGCGCGTAGCGCGAGATGCCGTCGCCCAGCGCCATGGCCTCGGCCCGGCACCGCGCGCACTCGTCCACGTGTGCCCGCTCTTCCATGCTGGCCTCACCGGAGAGCCACTGCGCCAGCTCGTCGTCGTTCAGGTGCTTCATCGCTTCTCCATCCCTGGACTCTGCCATCTCTACTTCACCATCTGCCGCAAGGCGTTCACCGCTCGTGAGAGGTGACTCTTCACCGTTCCAACCTCCACGCCCATCGCCTGCGCAATCTCGTCCAGCGTCATCTCCTCCACAAAGCGCAAACGAAACACCGTCTGCTGTTGCGGAGAGAGCGTCGCCACCGTCTTCATCACCTGCTCCAGCCGCTCGCGTGCCAGCAGAGCCTGCTCGGCCAGCGGAGCACCGTCCTCGGCCCGCTCCGTCGCCCGTTCCGCTTCTTCGGCCGAGCCGCCTATCAGCCTGCGCCAAAAGCCCTGCCGGCGGTTGCGCTGGTGGTCCCGCGCCAGGTTCAGCGCAATGCGTACCAGCCAGGTCTCCACGCTGCTCTCGCCGCGGAAGTCATTCCGCGCGCGATACGCCTTCAGAAAACACTCCTGGGTCAGCGTCGCCGCGGCATCTTCATTGCGCAGCTCGTACCACAGCACACGGTGGATGCGCGCCTGGTGCAGGCGCACCAGGTCGTCGAACTCCTCGGCGCTCCATCCGGTGCGGCCCGTGGCCTCTGCCCTCAAAAGGTCTTCCATCCTGCTCATACCGTTGGACGCCATCCACGCCCGGTAGATTACACGCCTCGTATCTTCAATTTGGAATTGGAACCTTCACCGGGTTGAAACCCGCCGGCCTTCGGGAACTCTCAGTTTTTTCGCCGCCGACTTCGCCCATCCGGCGCTCCATCTCTACGACTCCACGCCCTTGATTCTAATGGCCGCCCCGCCCATCCCCGCGCGCTCCATCTCCATGAAAAGCCTGTAAAAGCCGCTGCATCTCACGCCGGAGCGGTATATACTCAATTCACAAGGCAGCGGATCCACAGTGGGGAAATCCCTCCCCCTCGCGAAGCATCCGCCGCCCCTGGCGTTTCCAAAGGAGGCCAGTCTTCAGCAGTAGCTGGGACAGCATGCCGACAGGAAGACCGCTGGCGCCCCGAATAGCGGGCGATGCGGTACGGAGCCTGCTTGCGGCCTTGTTTCCCTCCGATTGCCGATTCTGCCACGCCTCACTCTTCACGCTTTCCCGGCTTCCCGTCTGTAACTCCTGCCTCGCATCCATCCAGCCCCTCACCGTGCCGCGCTGCACCCTATGTGGAGATCTTCTCCAGGGTGAAGACGCCCGCCACGGCGATGCCTGCTGCCCGGAGTGCGCCGTCGAGCCGCCAACCTTCGCCCGCGCCGTCAGTCACGGAGCCTACACGGGAGCCCTGCGCCAGCTCATCCACCTCCTCAAGTATGAGCGCATTCAGGTCGCCGCCCGCCTGCTCGGACACTTTGCCGCCCAGGCCGCCCTGCAACTGGAAGGCGACGTTGACGCCGCTTCGCTCCTGCTCGTTCCCGTGCCCGTGCACAAGATTCGCCTGCGCTCGCGCGGCTTCAACCAGGCTGAGCTGATCGCCCGCCACGCCCAGCGCGAGATGGCGCAAAACATGGGCCGCACTCTTGAGCTTGAGACCACATCTCTGTTGCGCGTGCGCTTTGCCGACTCGCAAGTCGCCTTCTCGGCCGAAGAGCGCCGCGAGCAGATTCGCGGAGCCTTCAAGGTCGCATCGCGCTCTACGGTCAAAGGCCGCGACGTTCTGCTGGTGGATGACGTACTGACCACCGGCGCCACCGCCGGCGAGTGTGCCCGCGAGTTGCTCCATGCCGGCGCCGCGCGCGTCTGGGTCGTCACTCCCGCCCGCGCCCTCGGTCAGCAGGCCGAACAGGTTGACCCCGTTCGCGAGGGCCTGGTGCATGGTTTTGATTCCGCCGGAGGTTCGCCGCAGTCGCCGTCCGCCTCCGGCTCCGTTCGTACCACCAGCAACACTGAAACCGGCGGGCAAGCAGAGGGTGCCCGTCTGCAATAAGAGGGATATTCCCATGGAGAGTCACAGAAAATTCCGCTATCACGGTGAATTCACCGAACGGGGTTACGCCGCCATGCATGCGCCCGTGCTGGTGCTCAACGCCAGCTACGAGCCCATCAACATCTGCGCCGCGCGCCGCGCCATCGTGCTCGTGCTCAAAGGCGTCGCCTCCACCGAGGAGATCAACGGCTTCATGCTGCACAGCTCGCGCAACTCCGTGCGCGTCCCCTCGGTCATTCGCCTGCTGGAATACCGCCGCATCCCGCACCAGACGCGCGCCCTCTCGCGCAAGAACATCCTGATGCGTGACCGCAACACCTGCCAGTACTGCGGCGTCAGCCTGCCTTCGGGTGAGATGACCCTCGACCACGTCATCCCGCGCTCCCGCGGCGGAGCCTCCACCTGGGAAAACCTCGTCGCCTGCTGCCACGAGTGCAATCGCCGCAAGGGCAACGCCCTGCCGCATGAGTGCGGCATGAAGCCCGCCAAGGAGCCCAAGCCTTTCTCCATGCACACCAGCCGCCACCTGATGCGCATGATGGGTCGCAGCGACGCCAAGTGGCGTAAGTATCTGTTTTATTAGGTTCGGTTTTACCAGGTTCGGTTTTATTAGATTCGGTCTATTCGTCTCGACCCGCTTCGCACCGGTGTTTTTCTCCGCCGATCTTTTTCCGGAAAGCAAATGGGCGCCCAGTTCGGGCGCCCTCGCTTTTTACAGATGAGTCCGCGCTACGGCTTCTTCGGCATCGTGTCCTTCTGCGAACTGCTGCCCTTCTTAGGCGTCTCATCCGGCAGCTCTTCGCCCTGGTAAGTAATGCGCGTCTTGCTGCCGAACCTCTTGTAGTTCTCGTACTTCACAATCTGCCGCAGGTGCACGTCGCCCAACTGGAAGTGCAGGTTGTCGTCCACCTTGGTGTAGGTGGGGAACCAGTACTTGCCGTCAATCTGCTCGCGCCACGTCGTAAAACGCGGAAACAGATTCTCCCGGCCGCGCTTGTGCTGCACCACGTCAGGAACGTTCTTGCCGAAGGTCTTCACAATCTGGTAGTCGCCATCGTCCACCCAGATGCGCCCCTCGAAGTAGCGCTTGCCCTTTTCCATCTTCTTGGGCGACAGCTCAAAGACGTAGCAGTTCAACTCGTCCTCCTGTTGCTGGCCCACGTAGCGCACGTCGTAAAAGGGAAGATCGTCACTGGTCATCGTGAACGGCATGCGCTTCTCGATGTCCTGGAAGTCCTCTTCGGTCATCTCCAGCCGCGTCAGCGTGTTCTGCGGAGCGTACTTCACCAGGTTGATGCGCCGTCCGCGCTCGTCGAACACCACGTCGCTCACCTGCACGTACTCGCCGTCCACGGTGTGGCCTTCCAGGGTCTGCACCTTCACGGTCTGCGTCCAGGTGTATTGCTCGCGCGCAATGCTGAACTCTTTTTCCTTGGCCGCAAAGCGCTGGACGAGCTCCTCCACGCTGATCTTATTCGGCGGCACATAGCGGATCGGCCCCTCGCCCTGCTGCGCCAGCGCGGGCAGCGCGAGCGTCATCATCAGCGCGGCCAGCACGCAGCGGCGCAGAGAACGGCACATACGTCCATCCTTGTCCGGCTCTAATTGGGGCACTAGTCCATCCCTTGAGCCACATATCTTTTCTTCATTAATTTTGCCAGAAGCACAATTATTCCCTGGGCGATTCCGAAGTCGGCCAGAGCCAGCGGTATCAGGCTGTAGGCAGGGGTCCAGTGTTTTGGCCAATGGATGCTCATAATGACAGGTAGATGAAGACCGAACAGTACAACAATCGCACCCCAGAACCAAAAGCGGTGTCTCAATTCCCAGTTAATCTTAATCACGATAATGTGAACTGCCGCACACATCCCAATGTATTTTGCAACCTCTGAATCTACAAAGTAGAGGGCGACAAAATATATCGGCAGTGCCATCAAGAAAGCCAACACTCCCGTGTAATCGGCTTTATTGCCGATTCCTTGTTTCTGCATACTTGTCCCCTGTTGTCGCTCAACTCTGGTTCAAGCAATTGCTATACGTCTGCATTAGCCCATTGTTTCCGAATACGCCAGTGATGAACTGAACCCCAGAAATTGCATTGCCAATCATCGGAACGACTTGAATGCCTGGCAAGAAGTCGTGGCCTATAACAGTAAGCGCGGCTTTGCCATACCCCGGTGTCGCCTGACCCGTGTCACCATTTTCAGCAGATGCTGTGGTGGCTACCATGCCGATAGATAACTGAGCAACATTCGATGTACTCATCATCCTATTCGCCGAGTCCAGCATCTTCCTCACGCTCATGCACTCCGGCATCCTCGTCCTGCCCAGCGCCGTACCAGACTGCGTCCTCTCGGCGGCTGTCAGTTCTATCGGCCGCCGCCGCGCCGCCCTCTATTCTGTCACGCCCGTCGCTGGCTGCAACCCATCCGCCGCGCGCCGCGAAAATTCCCCACCGCACCATTCCTTATTCCGGAGCCGGTTCTCAAAGCGCCCGCCCGCTCGATTACAATCCTCTGCATGAGCATCACCCAGCAACTCGCCGAGGTAAAGGAGCGCGTCGCCCAGGCCGCCCGCCGCGCCAGTCGCCCGCCGGAAGAGGTCTCTCTGATGGCCGTCAGCAAGACGCACCCGGCCGCGGCCATCCTCCAGGCCATGGCCAGTGGCCAGCTCCTCTTTGGAGAAAACCGCGTGCAGGAGTGGGAGTCCAAGCGCGATGAGGTGTTGATCGCCTCAAACGCTCTCGCCGCGCCCGCTCTCACCGTCCTGCCCGCCGACGCCCCGGCCCCGGCAATCTCGCCCAACTTAATCTCGCCCAAAGTCCAGATGCACCTCATCGGCCACCTGCAATCGAACAAAGCCGCCCGGGCCGCCGAGCTCTTTGACGCCATTGACAGCCTCGACAGCCTGCGCCTCGCCGAGCGCCTCAACCAATCCGCCGAGCGCCTCAACAAACAGCTCGACGTTCTCGTCGAGGTCAACGTCGGCGGAGAACTCAGCAAGGCCGGCCTCGCGCCCACTGCGCCCGAGCTCCTCTCGCTCTTCGACGCCGCACCGCGCCTCCCGCACCTGCGCCTCGCCGGACTAATGACCGTGCCGCCATTCACCCCGGACCCCAGCGGCGCGCGCCCTTACTTCGCGCAGCTCCGCCAACTCCGAGACCAGCTCCGCCAGCGCACCGGACTGCCCCTGCCCGAGCTTTCCATGGGCATGTCGCACGACTTCGAAATCGCCATCCAGGAAGGCTCCACCTGCGTTAGGGTCGGCACCGCCATCTTCGGCCAGCGGGACTATTCTTCGCCAACCGCCGCGCCGCCCACGCCACAGGACAAAGGCTGACCATGCCCGTTGATACACATCCCGCGAGCTCTGACCATCGCATTGATTCACGAATGACGATTTATGTGCATGACGAGTTGCCTGTGAAGATTTTCCAATACGAGAAGGTTTGCCAATACGATTTGCCAACGATGACGAGCGCCCACCATGCCCGTTGATCTTCGTGCGGAAAGTGCAAATCATCGCGTTGCTTTTTGCGGGATGTATTTTCCGAATAACGATTTTCGTATGACGAGTGCCCACCATGCCCGTTGATCTTCGTGCCACAAAGGACGGCGTGCAGTTCGCGCTGCGCGTGCAGCCCCGCGCCAGCCGCACCGCTCTCGCGGGCACCATGGGCGAGGCCATCAAGCTGGCCATCACCGCTCCGCCCGTCGAAGGCAAGGCCAACCAGGCGGTGGTGGAGTTCTTCGCCAAACTCTTCGGCGTCAGTAAGTCGGCGGTAGAAATCGTCAGCGGAGAAACCGGCCGCAACAAGCTCGTCCGCATCCGCGGCATCACCCTCGAGCAGGCGCGCCACGCCCTCGGAGTCTGAGTTGGGGCTGGTGGGTAGTTGGGTACTTGGCGCGGAGCATTCAAGACTCCTATCAGTCTTTGATTCGCCATTTCGATCTAAGTGAAAATTTGCGGCAGGGACAACTGACTCAAACGGTCATCGTTACGGCGACTTCTGCGAACTTTCATATTACTTAGAATTTATTATGAAGTGTCACAGTTCTAAGTGCTTTTTCTTAAGTAGTTTAGTAAGTCCGAGATACTAACGTGGTTCCAGGAAGCTTGCACGGAAGGCTTAATCCTGTAAACTGGGCTGTCGTTAACGTCACCCGCCCATTCTCCCCCCGATAGGGCCCCACAGGAGATACGCATTCATGCGTATACAGAAGGGCTTTTCTCTCATTGAGCTTTTGATTGTGGTGGCTATCATTTTGGTGATCGCCGCTATTGCAATCCCAAACTTGCTGCGCTCACGAATCGCGGCAAATGAGGCCTCGGCCGTGGGATCGCTACGCACCATTAACTCAGCTGAAATTCTCTATAACACAACCTACCCTTCTCAGGGGTTCATGCCTTTAGCCGCGCTTGGGCCAGGGTCTACAGGCACTTGCACGACTCCAGGTACAGCGAACGCCTGCATTCTTGACAGTGTTCTGGCCGGCGCTACCAAGAGCGGCTACAACTTTGCCTTTGGTACTTATTACGCAGGCGCCCCACCCGTACCCACCTACTTCGTCATGGCTTACCCAATTACCGTTGGCCAAACAGGCCAACGCAGTTTCTTTACCGATACTTCGGGCGTGATCCGTTACAACACCTCGAACTTTGCCTCCTCAACGGATTTGCCACTGCAGTAGTTTTAGGCGCCCCATCTCAAGTATTCCGTTGGCTTGAGTGGAGGCAGATGCCTTACGCCGGGTGCCCCATCCTAGCCGTAGTTGCTAGGGTGGGGTAGTTGACGTTGCAGTTGCTCTTGCCTTTGCTCTTGTTCTTGTTCTTGTTTTTGTAGTGTCATCCTGAACGCCGAGCGCCCGCGGCCGGCAGCGTAGCGTTATCCGTCAGCGCAGCGAAGGACCCCCGCGCGGCTGACGCCATCGGCGTCACTCCAGGTCACCAATCACAAAACTGCAGAGCGTCATCCTGAGCGCCGAGCGCCCGCGGCCGGCAGCGTAGCGTTATCCGTCAGCCGGGTGCCCCATCCTAGCCGCAGTTGCCAGGGTGGGGTAGTTGACCTTGCAGTTGCTCTTGTTCTTAAAGTGTCATCCTGAGCGCAGCGAAGGACCCCCGCGCGGCTGACACCGTCAGCGCCGCTCCAGGTCACCAATCACAAACCTGCGGGTGCCCATCCTGGCCGTAGTTGCCAGGGTGGGGTAGTTGCTCTTGCCTTTGCTATTGCTTTTGTATTGTCATCCTGAGCGCAGCGAAGGACCCCTATACAATCCGTTACCCCGCCCCTCACCCCATCCCCCTGCGATTCCCTGTAAACTAAATCCCATCGCACTTTTCGCCCTCTTCAGGAGCGCAGATGTTGAATCTTTACGCCGTGGTCCTCACGGTCATCGTGGTAGCCTTGCTCACCGTCAGCCTGTGGCAGGTGCGCAAGGTGCACACCAAGGCGGACTACCTTGTCGCCGGCCGCTCGCTGCCCGCCTACGTGCTGGTCTTCACTCTCTTGTCCTCCTGGATCGGTGCCGGCTCGCTCTTTGCCGGGGCGGAGAACGCATTCCGCAACGGCTTTGCCGCTCTCTGGCAGCCCGCCGGAGGCTGGCTCGGCCTGCTCATCATCTTTTTTGTCGCGCCCCGCGCCCGCAAGTTCGCCCAGTTCACCATTCCAGATCTGCTCGAGGCGCGCTACAACACCGCGGCTCGCATCCTCGGCACCATCGCAATTCTTTTTGCCTACACGGCCATCACCAGCTACCAGTTCCGCGCCGGCGGAGACATCCTCCACCTCATCTTCCCGGCCGTCGCCAAGGCGCAAGGCACCATCATCATCGCCATCTTCGTCGTCGTCTTCACCGCCCTCGCCGGCATGGCCTCTGTGGCGTACATGGATGTCTTCATCGGCGTGCTGATTACCGTCACCGGCTTCATCGCCCTGCCCGCCATCTTCCATCAGGTCGGCGGCTGGAGCGGGTTGCACCAGGCGTTGCCCGCCTCGCACTTCACCCTCTTTGGCGAGTGGGGTCTCGCTCCCGGCCAATGTGGACGCAATCGCCACGAGGCTCTCATCAAGGCCATGGAATACTTCCTGCCGACCTTTCTTCTCATGATCGGCAACCAGAGCATGTACCAGAAGTTCTTCTCCGCCAAAACCGAGCGCGATGCCAGCGTCGCCGTCGTCGGCTGGGTCTTCGGCACCGTTGTCCTGGAGACGCTTATCGTCTCGCTCGCCGTCGTCGGCTCGGCCCTCTACTTCCATTCGCCGCTCGCCACCGCCGACTTCGCACCGCGCGAGATCATCCCCTTCACCGCTCGTCACTTCCTCCCCGCCGGTGTCGGAGCGCTCTTGATGGGCGCCGTCTTCGCCAAGGTCATCAGCACGGCCAACAACTATCTGTTTTCGCCCGCGACGAACCTCATCAACGACGTCTACACCCGCTTCCTGCGCCCGCAGGCCACGCAGAAGAACGTTCTGCTCGTCTCGCGCTTCCTCGTCGTCGGCCTGGGAGCCTGGGCCCTTTTGCAGGCCATCCAGTTGACCAGCGTTCTGGCCAAGGCCATGTACGCCTATACGATTTATTCCGCGGCCATCACGCCCACCGTCATGGCAGCCTTCTTCTGGCCGCGTGCCACAAAACAGGGAGCCGTAGCCTGCCTGCTCAGCGGCACCGCCATCACCGTCGCATGGGATTCCATCAAGCTCTACCTGCCGCGCATCCTCGGCGAGCGCGACGCCATCTTCCCCGCGCTCATCGTCAGCCTGGTGGCGCTCGTAGCGGTCAGCCTGCTCACGCCGCCGCCGCCCAAGCAGCAGATCGCCCAGTTCTACGAGTAGAGGTTTTATAAGCAAGCAGTTTTACGCGTAAACTTTCTACCGATAAGAAGTGTCATGAATAAGGAGCGGCCATTTATGATTCGTCCCATGCGTTCCGCCATCCTCGCCGCCACCCTTTGCCTCTCGCTCGGCCTCGACTCGCCCGCTCAGACGCCCGCCGCGCAAACTCCCGCCGCGTCCCCTGAATCTGCGCCTCCCGCCGCGCCCGCCGCCGCGCCCGCCGCCACTCCCGCCGCCGCGCCCGCCGCCACTCCCGCCGCCGCGCCCAAGCCCACCGCCCAGTCCGCCTGGCCGGATACCATCCAGGTCCAGCGCCCCGGCAAGCCCAAGACCTACGCCGACATGAACGGCACCGCCCCCGAGGCCACCGGAACCAAGAAGCATTCGCACCATCACGTCCCGCCCGTCTGGAGCCCGTTCTACAACGCCGAGCAGGGCACTCTGCCGGACACCTCCAACTGGCGCACGCTGCACAGCGCCCGCAACCTCGTCGTCAGCCTCGCCCCCGGCGCCGATTGGAGCCGCTACTCCAAGGTGCAGCCCGGCCTCGCCCGCTACACCGGCACGGAGATTGACCTCACTCCCAAGCAGATCGCCACCGTCGCCGACTTCCTCCAATCGCAGATGGAAAAGAAGCTGCCCAGGGCGCGCCTCGGCACCCCATCCACGGCCACGGGAACCCTGCAAGTGGACGTTAACCTCACCGACGCCATCGTCAACGATCCCTCCGGCATTCCCGGCCTCGCCGTCAGCATGGCTCCCGCGCGCGAGTGGCGCAGCCAGGTCGTCGCCTGGGTGTGGGACGCGCAATCCCACCAGCCCGTCGCCTGCATTCGCCTCATCGCCGCCGACGATGCTTACGAAGTCGTCTGGGGCCTGCGTCCCACCGGACGCCTCCGCGCCGCCCTCCGCGCCCAAACCGATCTCCTCGCCGATACCCTCGAGCACATCCAGCACAAACTTTCGACCACGCCTGCAAACTAGCCGGCGACCCGGCTCTACCATCGGAGCCCAGTTCAACTCACCGGGATGCCCCATCCTAGCCGCGTATTTTGCGACAGGGTGGGAGGATCGCCGCGTTACATATAAGAAGAAACGACTGGTGCCCCATGTCTGGCCCGTCTTTGGCCAGACGTGGGAAACCGTAAGGATGGCCGCGAGGTGTCCCATCCAGCCGGGTGCCCCATTCAAGCCCGCTTTTGCTTGAGTGGGGTAGTTGTATGATTTTGTTTTTGTCTTTGCTCTTGTTCTTCGTGTCATCCTGAGCGAGCGCAGCGAAGGACCCCTATACATTCAGTTATGTAGATGTAGCCCGGGGTCACCAATCAGACTGCCGCGGGTGGCCCATCCTAGCCAGCAGTTGCTAGGGTGGGGGTAGTGGCTCTTGACTTTGCTCTTGTTCTTGCTCTTCGTGTCATCCTGAGCGCAGCGAAGGACCCCTACCCATTCTGCAAAACAAGCGCCGTCCGAGGTCACCAATCAGAGAGCCCCCGGGATGCCCCATCCTAGCCGCAGTTGCTTGAGTGGGGTAGTTGTCCCCACCCAACATCTTTCCCTTCGCCCGCCTCTGTGTTTCAATGTCGGGCATGGCCAAGCCCGCCGCCTACATCGCAGACCACCTCCGCCATGTGCTCATCAACGGAGCCAGCGCGCCGCACACCGCCGAGGTCGAGTGGTTCTTTAAGAATGAAGTCCAGTCCCGCGGCTGGCGCACCCCGGAGCTCCGCAAGCTCGCCCGCCGCTTCAGCCGGGTCATCCTGCACGATGCCTCGCTCGACTACCTCGTCCAGGTGGCCGACCAACTCTTCCAGGGCAATGTGCTGGAAGAAAAAGTCCTCGCCGTCCTACTCCTCCAGCCCTCTGCCGCCAAGTGCACGCCCGCGCACTTCGAACTCTTCTGCTCATGGCTCCAGCGCGTCAGCACCTGGGCAGATCACGACGGCCTCGTGCAATACCTCATCGGACCCATGATCGTCCTCGAGCCTTCGCGCCGCCGCCGCATCTACCAGTGGGCGGCCTCACCCAGCCGCTGGCACCGCCGAGCCTCGGCCGTCGCCCTGCTGCGCGGCACCAACCTGGGACTCTTCTACCCCGACGTCCGCCGCATCACCAAGCTGCTCCTCCACGACGAAGACCTCATGGTGCAGAAGGGACTCGGCTGGCTGCTGCGCGAAACCGTCCGCTTCGATAACCAGGCCACCATGC
>CAVRDQ010000081.1:0-21991 GCA_963719655.1 uncultured Acidobacteriota bacterium
CAATCGCCAATCTCATGGAACGATGACGTGCACGGACGTGGTCCAACCGGCACAGCGCTGCGCGAAAACCACCCGGTTGCCAGTCAGGATCTGGCAAACAATCCACTGGCCGCCCCTTGGCACGAGCGCGCCACAAAGCATGGACTGGTCTCGGTCATGGCCCTGCCGATTGTCGTCCATGGCAAGGTCTTTGGCGCGCTCACCGTCTATGACGAGCGGCGCGATGCCTTCCAGGAGCGCGAGGTGGCGATGCTGACGGAACTGGCCGCCGACCTGGGCTTTGGCCTGGAGAGCCTGCGCAACCGCGAGACCCTTGCCGAAGAGCAGCAGCGCAGCCTGCAGCTGGAGAGCAACCTGCAACAGGCACAGAAGATGGAAGCCATCGGGAGACTGGCCGGCGGCATCGCACACGACTTCAATAACCTGTTGATGGTCATCCTCGCCTATTCCGAGATGTTGCGCGAGGAACTGCTGGGCACATCGCTTGAAAAGGCCGAACGGATTCACAAGTCCGCGCGGCGTGCCGCCGACTTGACCGGCCAATTGCTGGCCTTCAGCCGACAGCAGATTACGCTGCCCGTGCGTACCACGCTCAATAACATCGTTACCGGCATGAGCGATATGCTGCCGCGGCTGGTGGGCGAGGACGTCGAGGTAAAGATCATCGCCGGTGCCGAGCCATGGCCTGTTTTGGTGGACCGCTCCCAGTTTGAGCAAGTCATCATGAACCTGGTGGTCAACGCCCGTGACGCCATGCCCGGCGGCGGCCACCTGACCATCGAAGCCTCCAACAGCGAGCTGGACGAATCCTATGTCCGTAAGTATCCGATGGTGGCGGCCGGCAGATTCGCCGTGCTCAACGTCTGCGACACCGGCTCCGGCATGACCGATGCCGTGAAGCGCCACCTCTTCGAGCCGTTCTTTACCACCAAGGCGGAAGGCAAGGGCACCGGCCTCGGCCTCAGCATGGTCTACGGCATCGTCAAGAAAGCTGGAGGCTTTATCACCGTTTACAGCGAGCCCGGCATGGGCACGAGTTTCCGCATCCACATTCCCGCCGCCGAATCCGCCGCAGAAGCCTGCTCCGCGGAGGATTCTGATACCGCCGCTCCGGCCCGCCGCCAGGCCACCATCCTGGTGGTGGAAGACGATGAGAGCCTGAGCGAAGTGATCAAGGAGTTTCTGGTCGGCGGCGGCCACCGCGTGCTGCGGGCGCATGACGTTACCAGCGCCATCGAATTGGGGACACAACAGGGCACGGAAATTGACCTGATGCTGACGGACGTGGTTCTGCGCGGCGGCAATGGCCGCCAACTGGCACAGCGGCTGGAGGAACTGGGCTGCAGATTCCCCGTGGTATTTATGTCCGGCTACACACCCGACGCCATTGTGCACCATGGCGTGCTGGACGCGAACATTCGCTTCCTGCAGAAGCCCTTTTCGCGCAACGCCCTGCTGGAAAAGATCGAAGAGGCGCTGCCACACGCCTGACGACTCATCCCCGAGACAGTCTTCTGACCGCGTCCGCCACAAGCCGTGGGGTGCGGCACAAGATGCGGCATAATGGGATGGCCCATGCTCATCCAGCCAGGAAGGCCATCCCGCGACGCTGCCCGCATGCTGTGGACGCTGTTTGCCGTCCTCGGCGCGCAGATGCTCCTGCTGCTGGGCGCTCACCTCTTCCACCTTGGCGTTCGCCCGGGATTGATCTTCGCGCAGCCCACCGACATTGCCTTCTTCCGCGACGGAGCACGGGTATGGCTGATGGGCGGCAATCCCTACCTGATGAACGGCTTCGTCACGCCGCCGCCGTCGCTGCTCTTCTCACTGCCGCTGGTGCCGTGGAGCCGCCCGCTGGTGGATCATCTGCTGCTGGCTGCGAACATCCTGCTGCTGGCGTGGGCGCTGCGCCGCTACTCGGCCGCATTGGGGCTCAGGCTGCGCGACCAGGCGCTCGTGCTGCTGGCTGCGGCCATCTTCTTCTCCACCCAGGAGAGCGTGCGCGAGGGCAACCTGGACGTGCTGATGCTTTGCCTGCTGGTAGTGGCCTTTACCGCGCGCGGCGATGGCGGAGCCATTGCGCTGGGAGCCAGCATCGGCGTCAAGGCCTATTCCGCGGTTTTTCTGCCGGTGCTGCTGCGTCTGCGGCAGTGGCGCGCGGCGGCCCTGACGGTGGCAACCGTCGGCGTGCTGATGCTTCCCTTCTACCAGCTGTGGCTGACGGCATATCACGCGCTGCAATTTCGAGGAGGCCGCGTCTGGGGGATCTCCATCGCACCGGCCTCGCTGGTGTTGCCCTTTCTGGGCGGAGACGCGCGCCGCGAGATAGTAGCCAGTTGGCTGCTGATGGAATTGCTCGTCGCCAGTTTCTTGATCGCACTGCTGCGCGACCGCAGCCGCCGCGTGACTCCGCAGACGCTAGCGCGTTATGCCCCGTGGATGCTCTCCGCGCCGTCGCTGGTCTTCTCCTATGTGGGTGTGCAGGCCTTGCCGGTACTGGCCTTCCTGCTGGCAACAGCCCGGCGCCGTGCTTTGCGGAGCGCGGAGTGGTGCACATTCTCCGGCTTCCTGCTGCTGGGAATTCACATGGAGCGCATCGTCTGCACACTGCCAGTCGCGGAGACGGTTCTCCGCCAGATCCGCGACCACGCCGCCATGGTGCAGGCGCTCGGCGTTGTGCTGATGATCGTGGGCTCCGCCTTGACCCCGTGCGGCGAGGATGACCTGCCTGCACTCCATTCATGACGTGGAAAGTGAAGGGCGCGGACCGTTAACCCAAAGAACGGCGGGCTCCCCGCTCCGTAACTAGCTCTGGAATTCCATGGGAATCATCATGGCCAACAGAAGGTAGCCCAGGGCAGACCTCGCCACGGCGGGCCGTGTTATATTGGCCCTCTCCCCCTTCTGTTATCTCATCAGGAGAAGGCCCATTATGAACGCACCTTTGCGGCCGCTGTCCACAGGCGAGTTACTGGATCGAACCTTCACGCTGTATCGTCAGAATTTCTGGCTCTTCATTGGCGTAACCTTGTTGGCTCCGGTTCTTTCTGTGCTGACCGCGGTGGTCCTGCTTGTGCTCGGCATTGGCACGGCGGGCGCGACCGGCCTGGCAAAAAGCCCCGCGACGATTGTCGTCACCGTCACCTTTGGCCTCATCGTGTTTCTCATTGGGAGTGCGATTGGGGCTGCGGCCTCTGTCCGCGCCGTGGCCGCCCGCTACCTGGACCGGCCCATCACCATCGGCGAGGCCTATGCCTCCATTCGTGGCTGCCTGGGACGCGTCCTCGGCGCGGTCATACGCTCCATGCTCATCGTGGGAATTGTCGTCTACCTGCTGGTGATTGCGGGCGTTGTGGCGATTACCCTCGGCATCACGTTACTGCCGGGAACAGCCGGAAAGTTCATTGGCGGCGCGGTGGGCGTTTGCATCCTCGTGGTATGCATCATCGTCGCCTTCCGCTTTGCCATGCGCTACGTGCTGACCGTACAGGCCTGCGTGGTGGAAGGTCTGGGCGGCAAGGAGAGTATGAAGCGCTCGCGCGTGCTGACCCAGGGGTCTTATAGCAGAATCGTGACCGTGTATTTCGTCTGCGCCATCATTGCAGCCGTCCTCGGCGCGGTCGGCCAGGGACTGGCCACGGTGATGACTCCGGGCGGGCATTTTATTCTCCGGCAGAGTGCGATCCAGCTCTTCTCTCTGATCACCAGCGCGCTGACTGCTCCCATTACAACCGTGGCCATGTGCCTGGTGTATTACGACGAGCGCGTCCGCAAGGAGGCCTTCGACCTGCAGTTGCTGATGGAAACCCTCGACGGCCCAACCGGGACAACTCCCGGGGCCGAGCCGGGTCCGGCATTGGGATGAAGTCCTTCTGCGTGCTTCTGCTGCTGGTGGGCAGCGGAGCGGGAATCCTGATGGCGGAGGCCGCAGAACCTCCGCCGGTCTCGCCGGTCGCCACGGCGGCCGCCACATCTCCTGTTATGACGCCCGCCGAGTTCGCCGGCGAGATGCAGAGGTTGAGCACGCAGGCCGCTGAGCTGGAGTCCGACCCGCAGAAGGGACCGGAGCTTGCGGCTCGACTCCCCAAGCAGTGGATCGTCGAGGCCAACGGCAGCCGCATGGAGGTCACCTCCGACCCAGTGCGCAACGGCGTGGAGAGCTTTCTCAAGGCCGAACCCAAGGCAAAGCCCGGCGCGCTGAAGTCCCTCGAAGAACGCCTCCACCTTATGCAGAGCGAGGCCGCCGCTTACGATGCCGCACCTGCTCTGCCCAACGGCCTGCACCCGCGGCTGGAGCAAATCCTCGCCGCGCGCGAGTTCCGCCAGATGCATGGGCCATCGGCGTTGCAACTGCTGTGGCAGCGCATCCTCAGCTACATGGAGAAGCAGTTCATTAAGCTCTCTCCGCACATGCCCTCGGCGAGCGAAGCTGGTCCGGTCTTCGCCTGGTGCGTCATCGCCATGGTCTGTGCCGCGCTTGGAATCTGGCTCTACCGCCGCTCGCGTCAGCAGGAGTTGATCGCCGTGCGCGAGGTCATTCCCTTTGCTCCCGGAGCCAGGGGTTGGAGTGGCTGGCTGGCTGATGCCCGCACGGCGGCCTCGGCGGCGGACTGGCGCGCCGCCATTCATCTGGCCTTCTGGGCGGGGGTCAGCAAGTTGGAATCGGAAGGCGCCTGGCTGCCCAACCGCGCGCGCACACCGCGTGAATATCTGCGCGCCATCCCCGAGTGGAATACCTCGCGCCCGGCCTTCGACCTGCTGACGCGCTCGCTGGAGAGCTGCTGGTATGGCGGACGCCCGGCCAGCCAGGACGACTACACGCAGATCCTCAGCGCACTGGAGAAACTCGGATGCCGCTGAAGCTGCGCGCGCTGCGCTACCCCATCCTTGCGCTGCTGCTGTTTGTGGGCGGAGCCGTGCTGGTAGCCTGGCTCACCGAACAGACCAGCGATGCGCCGGGCTCGCCTTCCAGCTACAGTGTGCGCAAGTATGGAGGCAAGGCCGCCTACCTGCTGTTGCTGCAAAGCGGATACAAGGTGGAGCGCTGGGAACGTGAGCCGCAGCAATTGCCCGCCAGGCCCACGGGCGTCACGCTCATCATGGCCGGGCCGGAGCACTATCCCACGGCCGGGCAATCCGCCGCGCTGAAGAGTTTTGTTCGTAACGGCGGACGGTTGATCATCACCGGCAACGCGATTGATTGGGCTGAGCTCGCAAGCGGCGTCGAGTATGGAAACACCCGCGTCGGCTACGAGGAGTGTCCGCCGGCGGCGCCTACCGGGCTCTCACGCGCGGGCAGCATCACGCAGGAAGGCGACCTCGAGTGGGTGGCCGACATCCCCGGACAGGTGGTGCACTATCGCGACAAGCAGGGCCAGCCCGTCGTCGTCTCCTATCCGCTCGGCCAGGGAGAGGTGATCTGGTGGGCAAGCGCGCTGCCGCTCACCAACATCGGCCTGCGCGACAAGGGAAACCTGGAGTTCCTGCTGTACTCCGTTGGCCCCGGCCATCGCATTCTGTGGGATGAATACTTCCACGTGCGGCACGACACGGCGCGCGCCAACAATTACGCTCGCGTGCTGCACTGGGCAGAGGCGCAGGTGGCGCTGCTGGGACTATTTATGCTGGTGGCTTACTCGCGCCGCCTGGGCCCCGTGGTGGCCTTGCCCACGCCCTCGCGGCTTTCTCCGCTGGAATTTGTCGAGACCATGGGCAACGTCTTCCACAAGGCCGATGCCCGCATCGCTCCGCTGGAGATTGCCCTGGCCCGCCTGCGCCAGGTGGCCGCACGGCGGCTGGCCACTCCACCGGCGGCTACGGTAGAAGAGATTGCCACGGCCATGCAGCTGCGCGGCTATCCTGTGAACGACGGACTGCGCGAGGCTCTACGCGCGGCGGAGGATGCCACGCTCGACCCCGGCATCAAGATCAACGAAGCAGTGAAATACGCCGGCACCTTGCACAAGATACTGGCGATTCTGGAAAGGGAGCACACGTAAATGGCTGGCGAGCAGGAGAAGCAAACCGAAGCAATCGCCGCACTGGTATCCCACGGACGGCGCGAGTTGGCCAAGGTCATTGTGGGCCAGCAGAAACTGGTGGATGGCGTACTGATCGCGCTGGTATGCGGCGGCCACGCGCTGGTGGAAGGCGTCCCCGGCCTTGGCAAAACGCTGGCCATCAAAACCCTGGCACGCATGCTGCAGGTGGACTTCCACCGCGTGCAGTGCACCAGCGACCTGATGCCCTCCGACCTGCTGGGCACCAACGTATTGAACCTCTCCACCAGCCAGTTCTCGCTGCACAAGGGTCCCATGTTCACCGACCTGCTGCTGGTGGATGAGATCAACCGCATGCCGCCGCGCACGCAGGCCGCGCTGCTGGAATCCATGGAAGAGCGCCAGGTGACGCTCGATGGTGTGCGCTATGCGCTGCCGGAGTTCTTCACCGTGCTGGCCACGCAGAATCCCGTCGAGTTCGAGGGCACCTATCCACTGCCGGAGGCGCAGGTGGACCGCTTCCTGCTCAAGATCAAACTCGATTACCCCACGGGCGACGAAGAGCTGAAAGTGCTGGAGGCGCATCACGCAGGCCGCTACGAGAACGCGACCTCTGTGGAGATTGAGACCCTGCCCACGGAGACGCTTCGCCTGGCGCGGCAGCAGCTAAGATCCATCCGCGTCGAGGATTCCCTCTTCCGCTACATCACGGAGATCGTCCGCAAGACTCGCACCTGGCCGGCGGTGTCGCTCGGCGCCAGCCCGCGCGCGGCCATCAGCCTGATGCAGGTATCCAAGGCAATGGCCGCTCTCGACGGCCGCGACTTTGTGCTGCCAGATGATGTGAAGGCTGCCGCACTGCCTGCGTTGCGCCACCGCATGTTGCTGCGTCCGGAAGCCGAGTTGGAAGGCATGGACACTGATCGCGTCGTCACCGACGTCATCGCCAGCGTGGAGCTGCCCCGGTGAGTGGTTGGCATCAGCTCGCACCAACGGCCGCCGCGGCCACCGCGTCTCGCCAGGGACGCCCTGGGGAAAGTGTTGGCCAACGCTTCCTACTGCTGTTGTTGGCGGGGCTGGCCTGGACGGTGCCTGCACTGTGGATGCCAACCTACCGATGGGCCATCGTTGCCTGGGATGCAGTGCTGGTCCTCGGCTTGCTTGTAGATCGTCTCACCTTGCCCGCGCCAGCCGTCATCGAAGTGGAGCGCCGCTGGGATTCCGCACTCAGCCTCGGCATCGGCGGCCAAGTGGAGCTCATCTTCCGCAACCGCTCAGCACGCCCGTTGCGCGTGCAGTGGACGGACTTTCTTCCCCGCGAAGTTGCGGCCACCAATCCCACCGGCGAGCTGACATTGCCTGCCGCCGGCGTGGCCAGCACACGATATGACGTTTGTCCACGCGAGCGCGGTGACTGCGAGGCCGGCAAACTTTACCTGCGCTATGGCAGCCTGCTGGGACTGGCCGAGCGCTGGGCCGTTTGCGACGTGACGCAGCCGCTGCGGGTGTATCCCAACTTTGAGCAGACACGCGGCAGCCAGCTTTACCTGGCACGCAGCCGCCGCATCGAATTGCAGATGCGCATGATGCGCCTGCGCGGCCAGGGCAGCGAGTTCGAGAGCCTGCGCGATTACCGCGAGGGTGACGAGCCGCGCGCCATCTGCTGGACGGCCACCGCGCGGCGCGGCAAGCCAGTTACGCGCAACTACCAGGTGGAGCGCAGCCAGGCCGTGTGGGCCGTGCTCGATTGCGGACGCCTGATGAACACTCGCACCGGAGACTTCAGCAAGCTGGACCGCGCCGTGGACGCGGCGCTCAGCCTGGCGCAGCTTGCCATCTACTCCGGCGACCGTTTCGGACTGCTGGCCTACGGGCGCGACATCAAGCTGCGCATCCTGCCCGGGCGCGGCGCGGCCCATATGCGGCAGGTCGTGGAATCGCTGGCAACACTGCGCGGCGAATGGCCGGAGGCCGATCACTTGCGCGCCGCCTCCACACTGCTCTCCATGCAGTCGCAGCGCGGAATGGTCTTTTGGATTACCGACCTGGCCGAGACTGCGATGATCCCCGAGGTGGTGGAATCGGCCGGGCAATTGCTCTCTCGCCATGTGCTGGCCTTCATCGCCGTGGGCCAGCCGGAGCTGGGACAAAAGGCACGCGCGGTGCCGGAGGATGTGGTGCCGATGTATGAAGGCGCCGCCGCCGTGGAGCTGGTCTCCCGCCGCGAGCTGCTGCTGGCCCGCCTGCGCGAGCGCGGCGCCCTGGCCCTGGAGACCATGCCCGGTGCGCTCAGCACCACGGTGCTCAACCAGTACTTGAAGATTAAAGAGCGAAACATTACATAGGATTGAGTTAGCAGTTAATCCTGCGCAACACTTTTGATCTCGCCCAACTCCTCGCCCTTGCGCCCGGCGGCGAAGAGATAGAAGAAGAATCCCACACCGAGCGCGGCGGCAAAAGCGAACTTGATCCATATATGCACGCCCGAGGGTGAGAAGAAGCCCTCGATGATGCCCGCCAATATCAGAATCGGAATCACACCGACAATCAGCCGCGAGGATTCGGCCCCGGCCACGGCCAGCGAATCCCTGCGCGACAGGTTGCCCGGAAAGAGCAATCCGCGGGCCAGTCGCAACCCGGCGCCACCGGCAATGCAGATGCTCGGCAGCTCCAGCACGCCGTGCGGCGCCACAAAGCTCCACAGCTGGTCGCTCATGCTGTTCAGCCAGCAGGCCGCGCCAATCACGCCCAGCAGCAGCCCGTTGTAGAACATCATGTAGAGCGTGCCCAGCCCGGCGGCGATGCCGGAGGCGTAGGCCACAAACGACACGGAGAGATTGTTGGTCAGGATGGCGCTCGAGCTCTGCGGCTCCACTCCGACGATCGAGTGCGTCCACATCTCGTGGCGCTCGATGGTCGCCACCATCCCGGGGCCCAGGAACTGGCGTATGAACCCCGAGTTGGTGAGCGCGAGCCCCGCGCCCAGCACGGCTCCACAGACCAGCAAGGCCGTGGCCGCCAGAGTGTAGGGCAGCAGGCGGCGGAAGATGCGCGGATACACGGTGGTGTAGAAATGCCAGACGCCGCCGGCGGTCGTCTTCCGGCCGGAATAAATGATATTGTGGACGCGTCCCAGCAGTTGATTCAGATATCGCGCCTGCTGAGCCGAGGACGGGTCAGCGCGCAGGGCGGAAAGATCCGTAGCCGTCTGCCGGTACAGCAGTCCCAGCTCGCGCAGTTCGTTACGCCCCAGGCCGCCGAGGCCCAGGCGCTCGACATCCGCCAGCAGTGCTTCCAGCCGCGACCAGTGCGGCTGCCGACGCTTCAACCAGTGGGCAGAGATCATCGTGAGTGACCTTTACGAAAAGCTCGACGTTCAGACACCGGAACAGATTTCGCTGGAATTCTCGCTGGCGGGAATCGGCAGCCGCGCCCTTGCCCTGATCTACGACACACTGATCCAGGTCATTGTGGCGGTCGCGCTCACGCTGGTCATAGCCTACTACGGAAGAAGCATGCGCCTCCACTGGCTTTCGGCCTCCAACTGGATGACCGCCGCTTTCATCTTCCTCCTCTTCTGCCTGTACTGGGGATACTTCGCCATCTTTGAAATCCTCTGGAGCGGCCAGACGCCGGGCAAGCGCCACGCCCAGATTCGTGTCATCAGCATCACGGGCCGTCCCATCACACCCTTTGAGAGCGTGGCCCGTAACTTTCTGCGCGCCGTGGATAGCCAACTGCTCTACGGCGTCGCCGTGGTCACGGCGCTGTTGAGCCGCCAAAACCGCCGTCTGGGAGACATGGTGGCCGGCACGGTGGTGGTGCATGAGCCGGAACACGCCGACGATGTGCTGTGGTACGCCAACTCCTCGCGCACTCCGGCCGCACACGGAAATGTATCTGCGTCCATCACGGCCGCCGAGTTTCAGCTCATCGAAGCATTTCTCGCCCGCCGCCTGGACCTTGCGCCCGAGGTCCGGCAGCAGCAGGCTTATATCATCGCCACACGCGTGGCCGGAAAACTCAATCTCACCGCCCAGCACGGCCCCGACGAGGACTTCCTGGAAGATGTGGCGCGCGAGTATCGCAACAGCTCGCGGTATCGCTGATGTTGCCGCTCGCACTGAGTACGAAGTAAGTGTCGCGCTAAGTAACCTCGTGCGCTTCCCCCGCTACGCTCAGAAAAGATTCAAACACGCCGCATCCCTCATGGGCGCAGGGAGTGACCTGCATCCTTCTGGAACGCAATCCGCACGGAAGAGTTTTCAGCCAAGCAAAAGCCCTGCCGAGTTTGACTCGACAGGGCTCTCGTAATTCGGCCTTGGTGTTTAGGATTGCCTCTTCGGCTATCCCTATTTCCAGAGCTTACTTCTTTGCTTTCGGAGCTACCGTCTGCGATGCGCCAGTTGCGTGCGTCGCACTCGGATTGCGGCTGTTGTTCGACGAGGACTGACTCGTCGGATCGGTGTAGGTATACGACTGCGACACCAGGTTGCCGTTCAACGTAGACCACAGCGTCACGTAGACCGCTGCGCCATCTGTCGGCAGGCTTACGGTTGTCGTGCCGCCGGCAATCGGCCCCAGATTGGCAATGTCATAGCCATTCGGGGTCGAGCCAATCCACAGGTAAACCGGGTCCGTGGACTGGTTGTAGTTCCAGGTGAACGTCTGCGTCGAACCCAACTGCGATCCGTTCGCAGGCGAACTCATCTGCGCCGGGGCAGATGTTGCTTCCGTGTAGCTAGCCGTTGACGACGTCAGAGTGCCGTTCAGTGTCGACCACAGCGTAACGTAAACCGTTGCGCCATTGGTCGGCAGGTTCACCGTCGCGCTCGTGCCGCTCAGCGGTCCAATGTTCACCAGGTCAGTACCGCCAGCCGTCGAACCCACCCACAGATACACCGGAGTGGTCGAAGCGTTGGCTGCCCAGGTGATCGTTGTGCTCGCTCCGCTCAGCGTGCTGCCGCTGGTGGGAGAACTGATCGTTGCAGGCAAGGCTTCCGTGTAGGTGTAGCTCTTGGAAACCAAGGTGCCGTTCACGGTCGACCACAGCGTAACGTAAACCATTGCGCCATTGGTCGGCAGGTTCACCGTCGTGCTGGTGCCACTCAGCGGTCCAATGTTCACCAGGTTCGCACCGCCAACCGTCGAACCAACCCACAGATACACGGGCGTGGTCGAGCCGTTGGCTGCCCAGGTAAACATCGTGCTGCTGCCGCTCAGAGTGCTGCCATTGGTCGGTGAGGTGATCGTCGCCGGTGACAGCGTGGCCTCCGTGTAGCTGTAACTCGTCGACGTCAGGGTGCCTTTCAGAGTCGACCACAGCGTAACGTAAACCGTTGCGCCATTGACTGGCAGGTTCACCGTCGCGCTCGTGCCACTCACCGGTCCAATGTTCACCAGGTCAGTACCGCCAACCGTTGAACCAACCCACAGATACACAGGCGTGGTCGAACCATTGGCTGCCCAGGTAAACGTCGTGCTCGCTCCGCTCAGAGTGCTCCCGTTGGTCGGAGAGGTGATCGTCGCAGGTGAGTCCAGTTCCGTGTAGCTGTAGCTCTTGGAAACCAGGGTGCCGTTCAGTGTTGACCACAGCGTCACGTAAACCGTTGCGCCATTGGCCGGCAGGGTCACCGTCGCGCTGGTGCCCGTGAGCGGTCCAATGTCCACCAGGTCAGTACCGCCGGCCGTCGAACCAACCCACAGATACACAGGCGTGGTCGAACCGTTCGCTGCCCAGGTAAACGTCGTGCTGGCGCTCAGCGTGCTGCCGCTGGTCGGCGAGGTAATCGTCGCAGGCAACAGCGTGGCTTCCGTGTAGGTCGCCGTGCTGGATGCCAGGGTACCGTTCACGGTGGACCACAGCGTGACGTACGCCTTGGCACCCGCGGTCGGCAGAGTCACCGTCGTACTGGTGCCCGTGAGCGGTCCAATGTTTGCCAGGTCAGTACCGCCCGCAGTCGTTCCAACCCACAGATACACAGGGGTGGTTGAACCATTGGCTGACCAGGTAAACGTCGTGCTGGCTCCGGTCAGCGTGCTGCCACTGGTCGGAGAGCTGATCGTCGCAGCTCCGGCGGTGACCGTGACGCTTAGGGCATTGGAAGTAGTCAGGCTGTAGTTGACGTCACTGTACGTGGCCGTGATGGAATGGGTTCCCACCGTCAAGGCCGTCGTGTTCAGGGTCGCCGTCCACAGGCCGTATCCGCCCTGCGAACTGGTTACGGTCAGGGGTGTGGCAGTTCCGATCAGCGTGCCATCGGAGTAGAAGTTCACCTGGCTCCGGTTGGGAGCGTAGGTTGCGTTGGTCTGGCTGGGAGCGAGCACGGCAGCGAAGGCAAAGGTGCTGCCCACAACGCCATTTGTCTTGCCATCCAGCGTGATGGGGGCGGTGCCCTGCGTAACGGTTTGCGTCAGTACCGGAGAGACACTGGCCGCGTACGTCGAGGTGCCTCCGTACTCCGCGGTGATGCTGTGCGTGCCGCCAAAGAAGACTGCGCCGCTGGCCGGACGGAAGGTAGCGGTGTGTGTGCTGCCCACCGTGCCGGTGCCCAGCACCGTGGTGCCGTCGTAGAAGGTTGCGGTGCCGCTGGTGACCGTGGTCGGAGTCAGCGTTGCCGTAAACGTCGGACGGCCATTCAGCGTCGTCGGATTGGCGCTCGAAGTGACCGCCACCGAAGTCGCCGTGTAGGTGCCCACCGTGACCGTCACGGCCGTCGAAGTGGCCGAGGCGAAGTTTGTATCACCCGAGTAGGTCGCGGTGATCGAGTTCGCGCCGGTTGTCGTGATGCCCGTGGTGCTGAGCAGCGCCGCACCGGAGTAGGTATAGGTGTTGCCGCTGAAGGCAACCGAAGGTGTCACGGAAACCGTGCCCAGCACCGTGCTGGTGGTGGTATCGGTAAAGGTGACGGTTCCGGTCGGGCCCGCGTTGGTGGAGGTGTTACCGGTCAGCGCCGTAGTGGTGAGCGAGGCGTTCAGGTTCACCGTGGCCCCGGCATTGACGAAGGTGGCTCCGGTGGTCAGGGTCGGCGTCACCGCAAGCTGGCCGACGCTGATGGTCGTCGTTGCCGAAGAAGCCGGGAACGTCGAGTCACCCGAGTAGTTGGCGACGATGGTGTGCGTACCAGCCGCAAGCGTCGGAGCCTGCGCGAAGATGTAATCGTAGATGCAGGAGGAGGTGGGCACGGTGCCCGCCACCAGGTAGCCGTTGCCGTTCGGATCCAGCTTGACGCTGGTGTAGGCCGTGCCATCCACGGTGAAGGCGATGGTGCCTGTGGGCACTCCCTGGCCGGTGGCGCCGGTGGCCGTTGCCTGAATCCAGACAAGTGCGCCGTAAGCGAACGTTGAGCTGTTGCTGATGGTGCAGGACGACTGGTTGATGGCCTGGGGCGTCAGAGTGACCGTGCTCGATACCTCGGGCAGGACTGTGACCACGACCGGGGTGGAGAGGCTGGAGCCAAAGGTCTCATCTCCGCCGTAGCGTGCCGTCAGGGTGTAGGTGCCCGCCGGCAGGTTGCTGACCGAGGCCGAGTAGTTGCCGCCGCTCAGGGTCGCAAAGGCGCCGGGACCGTTCCATGCGCCGGTATCCACGTTGACCGTCTGGCCAAGCGCGCCCTGGCTCAGGATGAAGGCCACGTCGCCCGTGGGTGTACCCGAGCCGGAGCCGGAGGCAACCGAGCCGGAGACCGTGACCGGAGTACCGAAAGGAATGTTCGTGGTCTGCGAAACATTCAGAGAGGTATCCGAGCTGTTGAAGGTCACGCTCGGCCACTGGCTGGAGAGATTGGCGGCGTTGACCGAACCGAGGCCCGAAGCCAGGTCATAGCCCGTGCCAGCCGTGAAGCCGATCTTGGTGCCGGAGGTAGCCGTGCAGGCTGAACCAGCAGAGGCGCAGATGCGGTTGTCGCCATACGTCACATCCTGGAAGGCGCAGTTCGAGCCCGCCAGCGGAGGAGTGGACGAGTTGCAGTTCGCGGTATTCTGCGCCGCGGCCAGCGAGTAGTAGATGTAGGCTGGCATGCCCTGGCGTCCGCCATTGGCCTGGTTGATGAGAGCCTGGATGCCGGCCATGCTGGGCGCGGCCACCGAGGTGCCACCGACAAGACCGGCGTCCAGCAGCGTGGAGCCGCTGTATTCGCAAACACCCTCGCTGCAGAACAGCGTGGCGTCATGCCCCGAAGCGGCGTTCAGAGCCAGATCAGGGGTGTAGCGGTGCGGCACGCCGGTGATGAGCGGGGGCGGAGTCTGCATGGCGCCGATGGTCGCCGTCGCGGTCGCCGTGGTGCCGCTGGTGGGAGCCGCGAAGGTGATGGTCGGAGCCGATGTGCAACCTACGCCCTGGTAGTGCGACGTATATCCGGTGAAGGTGATTCCGGTCACCGATCCGCCACTGATCGTGGAGGTCGCCGCGGGCTCATAAACGCAGCCGCCGCCGGTAAAGGTCACGGCCGGGGCCGTGGTATAACCGCTGCCGGCGTTCGTGATGGTGACGCTGTTCACCCACTGGCCGCCGTAGGCGGTCTGGGTCAGATCCGGATCGGAGGTGGGCACGCCGGGGCCGAACTGGAAGGATGGCTTCAAATAGTAGGCGCTGATGCCGCCGCTGCCCGACCAGAGATCGGTGCCGGTATCGCCCGAGGGAATGTAGCTGGCGACCCTGGACTCATTCCACGGAGACTCAGGGATGTAAGTGAGAGCCGAGTTGAAATAGGTGCCGTTCGTCGAGCTCCAATAGGTGGTCGGGCTGGTGACGTCGCCGTAGAGCGTAGTACCGCCCACGGAAACGCTGTAGGGGGTGGAGGCCTCGGCGCCGGTGGCGTAACCCAGAACCTCGTAGGTCTGGCTGCCCTGATCGTCGCAACCCGCGGGGCCGTTATCGCCCGCGGCCACAAAGACGCTCATGCCTTGCGCCGCGGCCTGCTCAAAGGCCTGCAGGTTGAACTCGTTGCCGCCCGTGCCTTCCACCGCCTCGCAGGAGCCGTAGCTGATGCTGACGATGTCTGCGACGTTATTCTCGACGATGTACTCGATGGAGTTGGTGATGCCGTCCACCAGGAAGGTGGGCGTGCCGATGACAAAGTAGACCTGGGCCAGAGGCGCGATACCACCGGAGATTTCAACGTCGAGATCGCTCTCGCCATCGTCACCGGGATTGATGCCGTTGTCCTGGCCGGCGTGAATGAAGATGGGATCGTTCGCCGGCAGGTTGAACATCTGGCGGTAGGTCTGCACGTCGCTCAGCAGAATGTCAGAGCGGCCGACAATCGCGATGCTCGAACCGGAGCCGTTGACGCCGGCGGCCAGCAGCGGGGCCGTGTTGTAGATGGTTGCGAAATCGCCCGGCGAAAGATAGTGCGTGGTGGAGCTGGCGGTATAGTTCGGAGCCGTCTTGACCTGGCTCAGCCTTGTCACGTTGCCCATATGGGCTTTGCGGAAGAAGTTGTGCGTGGTCACGCCGGCCACAACCGGGCTGATCGCCTTGGGCACCGACAGTTCGCGGTCGTTGGAGACGTGCAATTCCCCGTTCACGCTGTACTGGTGCATTTCCATGTTGAAGGCGTTTTCCAGCTGGCCGGTGGTGCCGCTGAAGTGGAGGACGCGCTTGCTCTTGCTGACGTCTTCCACGGTAAAGCCCTGGCTGGTGAGCCAGCTCTTCAGGGTGGCAATGTCGTCGTCATGCACGCCGAAATGCTGTCCGAATTCGTCGGGGGTCATCCACTGGTGATAGTTCGAAGCCTTCCTGTCGTGCATCGTATCCAGCACGCGGCGGAGCTCATGCTTCTGCTCATCGCTGGACTTCAGCACCATCACCAGGTGTTCGGCCGGGGTGGAGGCGGCCAGGCGGCCAAGGTCCCTGGCGACACCGCTCTTGACCACTTGAGGCACGTGGCCCTGGATCTGAACGCGGTCGGTGGCATCAATCTTGCCCTTGATGCGGACTGTGGGCGTGGCATTGGTGCTCACTCGGGCAAAGGCAACCGTGGCGCATAGCAATGCCAGTGCCAGGAGGAACAAAGTCCTGAATGTCATCCGGGGGAGAATACGTGGCCTCATACTCAAAGCTCCTGCAATCGTCGAAACGGTGGAAAGGGGGTGTATTTCCGCGTAAATGCATGCCTGCGCGGTGCTGGAATGCCAAACGGGAAGAAGTGAATAGACCACTATTTACAGATAAGTAATGATTGCGAAACTTCCGTCCAACGAGTGAAGGAATTAGATATCAAGACCAAACTGGTCGTCAATTGGTTTGCCGTGAGAATTTTCAGATATTCACTTCAGGCGGTTGAACAAAAACTTTTCTCAACAGGAAGTGATGAATGAGTGGGGGCTCATTCGTTTGGGAATGGTACCCGGAGGTGGGTTCCGGTACTGTGCTGACCTGCTCACTTCGAATCCGCAGGAAAAGAGCGGATGAGGATTCGACGTGAGCAGGCCGGCGCCCTATTGTTTCCAGCCTCCGCCCAGCACCTTGTAGAGGGTGACCAGGGACTGCAGTTCATTGCCGCGGGACTGCACCAGGCTCTGCTCGGCGGCAAACAGTGAACGTTGCGCGTCCAGCACCTCGGTGTAGGCCGTGATGCCGGCGCGGTAGCGCTGGTCGCTCAGCGTCACGTTCTCCTTCAGATCGCGCACGCTGGCCTCCTGGCGCAGCCGAACCTGGCGGAGCTTGTCGTAGCCCACCAGCGCATCGCTGGCCTCGCCAAAGCTCTTCTGGATGGTCTGGCGGTAGGTGAGCACCGCCTGGCGCTGCTGGCTCTTGGTGGCGCGCATGTTATTGCGCAACTTGCCGGCGTCAAAGATTGGTTGCGTCATCTGCGCCGCGTACGACCAGGTGTCAAAGTGCGTGGCCATGGCGGAGGTGTAGGCGCCATCGCGTCCAAAATTCGCCCCCACCGCTCCGCTCAGAGAAATCGAAGGAAAGTAGGCCGCGCGCGCCACACCGATCTGCGCGTTGGCCGCAATCAACTGATCTTCGGCCTGCCGGATGTCCGGCCGCCGCTGCAACAGCTCCGAGGGCAACCCCGCGGGCACCTGCGGCGGCAGATACTGCTCGGTCAGCAACTGGCCCCGCTGGATGGAATCCGGCAGCTTGCCGCACAGAATGTTCAGCGCGTTCTCCGTCTGGGCGATCTGCCGCTCCAGATCCGGAATCTGGGCGTTGGCCAGGTCGAGCACCTGTTGCGCCTGCAATACATCCACGCGTGAGACGGCGCCATGCTCCAGCTTGAGCGCGGTCAACTGCACGGACTCGCCCTGGCTTGCCACGGTCTCTTTGGCCGTCGCCAGTTCGGCATCGAGCGTCAGCAACTGGAAGTAGTCGGCGGCCACGTCGCTGACCAGGGTGAGCACGACGTTCTTCCGCGCCTCCTCGGTGGCCAGCAACTGGGCGCGGCTGGCCTCGGTGGCCTTGCGCAGCCCGCCAAACAAGTCCAGCTGGAAGATTGCATCCGGCGACAGGGTAAAGAAATTGTAGTTGTACTGCGAGGTGTCGCTGCCGCCACTTGGGCCGGCCCCGAGGGTGACCGAAGGATACTGCGCCGCGCGCGTGATGCCCAATTGCGCACGGGCCTGGATGACCTTCTCCGCCGCAATCTGCAGATCGTAGTTCTGCTTCAGAGCCTGGCGGATCAGGTCCTGCAGTGCGGGATCGCGGAAGAGCTCCCACCAGGGCAGGTCGGCCAGGCTCTTGTTCTGCTCGGCGGCTGCGTCCGGCACCGCCCCGCGGAAGGCCTGCGGCACATCGGCCGTTGGACGCTGGTACTTGGGTCCCACCGTGCAGGAACTCAGCATGAGAGCTCCCGCCAGACTGAAGGCAATCAGAGTTTTCTTCATGCGAGTTCCGTTCCTTTCTGCTCCTGCAATGCAACCATCTCCTTCGGCAGCCCGAAGAACTTCTCCTTCAACCCTTCCACCAGCACATACAGCAGCGGAATGAAGAAGACTCCGAGCGCGGTGGCAAACATCATGCCGAAGCAGACGGCCGTGCCCAGCGAGTGACGGCTGGCGGCGCCGGCTCCGGTGGCCACCACCATGGGCGCCACGCCGAAGATGAAGGCGAACGAGGTCATCAGGATGGGACGGAAGCGCAATCGCGCCGCCTTGATGGCCGCTTCCACCAGGTTGAGCCCATGCTGCTCGTGCTCGATCTTGGCGAACTCCACAATCAGAATGGCGTTCTTCGCCGCCAGGCCGATCAGCGTGATCAGTCCGATCTGCACGTACACGTCGTTATCCAGGTGCAGCAGCCGGATGCCGGTGAAGGCTCCCAGCACGCCGAGCGGAACGCCCAGCAGAACGCTGAACGGAATCGCCCAGTTTTCATACAGCGCGGCCAGCACCAGGAAGACGAAGACCAGCGCCATTCCGAAAATCTGCAGCTGCTTGCCGCCGGATTCCTTCTCCTGGTAGGCCGTGCCCGTCCACTCGTAGCCGATGCCCGGAGGCATCTGCCGCAGGATATCTTCCATGGCGTGAATGGCGTCACCCGAACTGAAGCCGGCGGCGGGCGCGCCATTCACCTCCGCCGTGGTGTAGAGGTTGTAGCGCTTGTAAGTGGAGGGCCCCGCCACGCTCTCGGCATGAACCAAGGTCGTCAGCGGAATCATGTTGCTGAGTCCGGCCGTAGCTTGCGTGCCCTGGCTGGCGCCACGCACGTAAATCGAGTTCAGCGACTCGGTGGACATGCGGTAGCTGGGATCGGCCTGCGCATACACGCGCCAGGTGCGGCCGTACAGGTTGAACTGATTCACAAAGTAGGAGCCCAGGTAGGTCTGCATGGTCGAGAACAGATCGTCCAGCGGCACGCCCAACTGCTTTGCCTTTTCGCGATCCACTTCCATGCGAATCTGCGGCACGCTGGTGCTGTATCCGCTGAATACCGTCATCGGGTTCAGCTCCTTGCGCTGCCGCGCCGCGCCCGTCAACTGATCCAGAGCGCCCTGCAAGTACTCCGGCCCTTTGCCGTCGCGGTCCTGCAACTCCAGCTGAAAGCCGCCGGCGTTGCCCAGCCCCATGATGGGCGGGGGGTTCAGGCAGAGGATGAATGCCTGAGGCAATGCGCCCATCTTCTCCTGCAAAGAACCGATCACGGCGCCAATCTGCTGATTCGGCAGCTTGCGCTGTTCCCATGGCTTCAGCTGCAAAAACACCGACGCCGAATTCGACGAAGACCCCATGGTCAAAATGCTGAAGCCGGTCACCGAAATGTATTCGCGCACCGTCGGCTCCTGGCGGATGATCGCCTCGACCTGTCGCGTCACGGCCTCGGTGCGCTCCAGGCTGGAGGCATCCGGCAACTGCACGTTGATGAAGATGAAACCCTGATCCTCATCGGGCAGGAAGGCCGTGGGTTGCGTCTTCACCAGTCCGCCGGTCACGGCGTAGATCACTACCAGGGCCAGCACGGCCAGAGGCGCAAAGCGGATCGTCCGCCGCACCAGTCCCGTGTAGAGTCCTGTGAAGCTCTCAAAGCGCTCGTTAAACCAGCGCTGGAAGCGCCCCTCGGCTTCGCGCGGCTTCAGAATCATGGCGCACAAAGCCGGCGTCAGCGTAAGGGCCACGATGGCCGACAAACTCACTGAAATCGCCAGGGTCAGCGCGAACTGCTTGTAGAGCTGGCCGGTGATGCCGCCCATGAAGGCCACCGGGACGAAGACCGAGACCAGCACCAGCGCGATGCCCACCACCGGGGCGGCGACCTCGTGCATGGCCATCTCGGTGGCTTCCACCGGGGCCATCCCTTCTTCAATGTGATGCTCAACGGCCTCCACCACCACGATGGCGTCATCCACCACCAGGCCAATGGCCAGAATCATGGCGAACAGCGTCAACAGGTTGATGGAAAAGCCCAGCACCACGAACGAGGCAAAGGTTCCAATCAGCGACACTGGCACGGCCAGCACCGGAATCACCGTGGCACGCACGTTGCCCAGGAAAAGGAATACGACGAAGACCACCAGGGCCAGCGCCAGTGCGAAGGTGATGAAGACTTCCTTGATGGACTCGGTGACGAAGTTCGTGGTGTCAATCACCACGTCGGCCTTCACCCCGGCCGGGAAGTCCTTGCTCAGCTCCTGCATCTTCTTCTGCACGCCATGCGCCACGTCCAGGGCATTCGCCTCCGGAAGCTGGTAGATGGCGAAGGCAGCGGCGGGCTGTCCATTGTCATAGGTGCGGCTGCTGTAGCTCTGGCTGCCCAGCTCGGTGTGCGCCACATCCTTCATGCGTACGCTGGCGCCGTTGGGCCCGCTGCGCAGAATGATGTTGTCAAACTCAGCTACGGTCAGCAGGCGGCCATGGACGCTGGCCGAGTACTCAAAGTTCTGCCCCTTGCTGGCCGGAGAGGTTCCAAAGCTGCCGGCGGCGGCCTGGATGTTCTGATCCTTGATGGCCGCCAGCACGTCGCTGGTGGTGATGCCCAACTGCGCCAGCTTGTCCGGCAGCAGCCAGAAGCGGATGGCGAAGTCTTTACTGTCGAACTGCGAGGCTCCGCCCACTCCCGGCACGCGCGCCAGTTCGTCCAGCACATGCACCGTCGCGTAGTTGCTCAGGAAAGTCGCATCGTAACGGCTGTCCGGCGAGGTCAGCGTGACAATCTGCACGATGCTCGTGGACTCTTTTCGCACGCTGATGCCGGACTGCACCACCTCCGAGGGCAGGAACGGCTGCGCCTGGTTGATGCGGTTCTGCGTGTTGACGGCCGCGATGTCGCCATCGGTGCCCACCTTGAAGGTCAGCGTCAGGTTATAGGTGCCGTCGTTGCCGCTGGTGGAGGACATGTACAGCAATCCCTCGACGCCGTTGACGGCCTGTTCAATGGGCGCGGCCACCGTCTGCTGCACCGTGTCGGCGTTGGCACCCGTGTAGTTGGCCACCACCTGCACGGTGGGAGGAGCAATCTGCGGGTACTGCGCCACCGGCAGGATGAAGATGCACAGTCCTCCGGCGATGGTGATGACCAGCGATACAACGATGGCCAGCACCGGGCGATGAATGAAGAACTTTGCCATTCCGCCTACCGCCCTTCCGTGGTCGGAGCAACAGTGACACCAGGGCGAACCTTCTGCAGGCCTTCCACAATGATCCGCTCGCCGCCCTTCAAACCGCTGGTCACAATGAACTTATCCTGATACTCGCCGCCCAGGACCACCGGCTGCATGGCCACCTTGTTGGTGGCATCCACGTTCATCACAACCTTCTGGTTCAACAGGTCGCTGACGGCTTTCTGTGGCACCAGCACGGCGTTCTCCACCACCTCGCCACCCACTTTGACGCGGGCGAACTGGCCCGGGCGCAGCAGGCCCTTCGGGTTCGGAAAGGCGCCGCGCAGTGACAGCGTTCCGGTCGTCGAATCCACCGCGCGATCGGCAAAATCAATGCTTCCCTTCTGCTCGAACACGCTGCCGTCGGAGAGCTGCAAATCCAACTGTGGCACCTTCTGCTTGCCCACTACGTGCTTGCGCAGGAACTCCGTCACCTGGCCTTCCGGCACGCTGAAGTACACATAGATGGGCGTGTAGCTGGAGACCGTCGCCAGCAAAGTGTTGTCTCCCTTGCCCACAAGGTTGCCGCGCGTCACCGCCAGCTTGCCGATGATGCCGTCAATCGGCGAGCGCACAATGGTGTAGCTCAGGTTCAGGCGGGCATCGGCCAGCGCCGCCTGGTCGGCCTTGATGGCCGCCTGGTAAGACTGTTCGGCCGCAACGGCCGTATCCAGATCCTGCTCCGGGGCGGCCTTGGCCGCGGCCAGTGGACGCAGACGGGCCACATCGCGCGAGGCCTTCGTCAGGTTCGCCTGATCCTTGGCCAGTTGCGCCTCCGCCGAAGCCACCGCCGACTGGTACGTGCTCTGCTCAATCTGGAAGAGAATCTCGCCGGTGTGGACGTGCGCGCCCTCCTGGAAGTCCACCTTCTCCAGAAAGCCGCTGACGCGCGCGCGCAACTCCACCGTCTCCTTGGCGCTGGTCTGCCCAACAAATTCGCGCACCACCGGA
>CAVRDQ010000082.1:0-12533 GCA_963719655.1 uncultured Acidobacteriota bacterium
GACCTCGCCCTGCGTCGAGCGGCCGTTCCAGATGTGCAGGCACATTCTTCCGCCGGCGATCGGTATTGCAGGTCATACCCAGCGCGCCCAACTCGCTTTCCGCCTCCAACGACAGCCGTGGGGGCACGATCGCGACGAGGTCCCGGAGATCGGCGAGCGTCTCCGGTTGCCTCGCAGGAATGTCGGCAGCCGGCGCCGGGATCGGCTTTTCGACCTCCTCTTCTGGCGTCGCTGTCCCTTCGGCGCCATTTTCCGCGAACGGCTCGGTCTTCGCCCCTTCGCCGCTCGGGATCAGCGCCGAGAGCATCGCCGCCCCCGCCTTCCGGAACTCTTCACGCTTCTCAGGCTGCGCGCAATCCGCTGCGATCGACAGGGCGGCGCCGACCAAAGCTTCGAGGTCGAGCGCCAACTCGTCGAACTTCGCGAGCCGAGCGGCGATGACGAGAGCCGAGCGAACGTCTTTTCCTGTTCGCGCCGCTGGCGATCCAAGGCCTTCTTGCAGACATTGGCCAACTGAGAATTGAAGCAAGCCATAACAACCCCCTTTGTCGTCTTATGATAGCAAAGGTGTTGCAGACGTCATTAAAAATGTTACTTACTTATTACTTAGCATGCACACGAATACAACATAATTGCGCAACGTAAAAATACTCACATTATTTTGGACCAGGCTGGCCCTACGGCTTGTCGCTATAAGCAACTTTTTTGCACGGCGGGCAAGGTAATCCGTGGAGAGGTGCTGGTAATAGCCCTCCGGCAGGCTCAGCGCCACGGCTCCGGCGGCCTGCAACGGGGCCGCTGCGCCCACGGTCAAAAAGTCATGCACCTTGCGTATGGCCGCAGTCAGATCGGGCGGCGCAATCAGCCAGCCTACGCGCCAGCCCGTCACGCTGTAGGTCTTGCTCATGCCGTTGATGGTGATGGTGCGCTCGCGCATGCCGTCAATCGTCGCAGGGGAGATGTGCCGCGCGCCGTCGTAGAGGATGTGCTCGTAGATTTCGTCGGTGATGGCCAGGGCGTCGAACTCCACGCAAAGGTCGCGGATGAACTCCAGCTCCTGGCGGGTAAAGACCTTGCCCGTGGGATTGTTCGGCGTGTTCAGGATGATGGCGCGAGTGTTCTTGTGGAAGGCCGCGCGCAACTCGTCGCGATCGAAGGCCCATTCGCCATCGGGCTCAGTGGGCGGATGCAGCGCAACGTAGCGCGGCGTGGCTCCGCTGAGGATGGCATCGGCGCCGTAATTTTCGTAAAACGGCTCAAAGACGATGACCTCATCGCCGGGATCGGCCACGGCGAGCAGGGCGGCGATCATGGCCTCGGTGGCGCCGCAGCAGACGGTGATCTCGCGCTCGGGGTCCACCTCGAGGCCCTGCCACTCCAGAAACTTGCGGGCGATGGCCTGACGCAGATCGCGCGCGCCCCAGGTGATGGCGTACTGGTTGATGTCATCGGCAATGGCCTGTTGCGCCGCCCGCTTGATTTCGGCCGGGGCGGGGAAGTCGGGAAAGCCCTGCGCCAGATTGATGGCGTTATGGCGCAAGGCCTCGCGTGTCATCTCGCGGATGACGCTTTCTGTAAACTGCGCCGCCTTGGCGCTGATGCGGCCATGGTTTGCTGTGGTCATTCCTGTGTCCTGTGTGGTGTGTGGCGGAGCGTTGTGCGCAGACGCCAACCGCGATTGGCATACACTATCAGAAATTGCCTCCCGCGGTGTACGGCATTGACCGCAAGCCGCCCGCCGGACTATAAATAGAAGCATCATGATGTCCTGCTGCCAGACCGTTCGCGCTGCCGCCTGCTGTTGTTGTTGCGGGTGTGCGCACTCTGGCGTCCAGGAGATCGTGAGCTAGTTTCAGTTTTTCGCATCAGTTCACGCACCCACCGCCAGAGCCTCCGGCAGGTGGGTTTTCTGTTTTCCCCTCCTTTTCCGGCTCAGGCGCATCTGATAGGTATCTGGCTCCCGCCACAGCGGCGGGGCCGCAGCCGGTCCGCCCGCGGGCGGCCATTGGGAGGCTTCATGCCGATTGCCAACAACATTACCGAATTGATTGGAAAGACCCCTCTGCTCTACCTGAACCGCCTGGGCAAGGGAAGTCCCGCGCGCGTTGCCGTCAAGCTGGAGAGCCGCAACCCGGCAGCCAGCGTGAAGGACCGCATCGGCCTGGCGCTGATTGAAGCCGCCGAGAAGGACGGCAAGATCAAGCCCGGCGTCACCACCCTGATCGAGCCGACCAGCGGAAATACGGGCATTGCGCTGGCCTTCGTGGCGGCCGTCAAGGGCTACAAACTGATTCTGACCCTGCCGGACACGATGAGCCTGGAGCGCCGCGTGCTGCTGCTGGCCTTTGGAGCCGAGATCGTGCTGACTCCGGGCGCCAACGGCATGAAGGGCGCCGTCGCCAAGGCCAATGAGATCCTGTCCACGACTCCGAACGGTTACATCCTTCAGCAGTTCGAGAACCCGGCCAACCCGGCCATCCACCAGGCGACGACCGGCCCCGAGATTTGGGAAGACACCGACGGCAAGGTGGACATACTCATCTCCGGCACCGGCACCGGCGGCACCATCACCGGCGTATCGCGCTACATCAAGCCGCTCAAGCCCTCCTTCAAGGCCATTGCGGTGGAACCCATTGAGAGTCCCGTGCTCAGCGGCGGCAAGCCCGGCCCGCACAAGATTCAGGGCATCGGACCCGGCTTTGTGCCCGCCGTGCTGGACACCAAGCAGATTGACGAGATCGTCCAGGTCAGCAACGACGAGGCCATCGCGACGGCGCGCGAGCTGCCGCTGAAGGAAGGCATCTTTGTGGGCATCAGCGGCGGAGCCGCGGTGGCGGCGGCGTTGAAGGTGGCCGCGCGGCCGGAGAACGCCGGCAAACTCATCGTTGCCATTGTTCCGGACTTCGGCGAGCGCTACCTGAGCACGATTCTGTTTGAGGGCCTGCGCAAGCAGGCGCAGGAACTGACGACTTCGACTGTAAATCTGTAAAACGCGCGAACCTCCTGAATTGCACACTGAAAAGTCCCAGGCCTGGCCTGGGACTCTTTTTTTGCCGCGTGGCACGCTCTAAGCGCTGTCACCGTCGTGTTTGCCGATCAGAAAAAAACGCTACTCGCGCGTGATGCGCATTCCGCCCCAGGCGAGTCCTGAGCCGACGACCGCCATGTGGATCACCGAGTGCTGCAACGCATCCCAGTTCTGGCTGAGCACGCTGGGCGCGCCCGCGGCTCCGCAGTTGCCGAAGCTCGCCACGTTGGAGTAGTGATCTTCCAGCGCGGTGTCTGTGCGCTTGCAGACGCTTTCCAGCATGCGCAGGTTGGCCTGGTGGCCGATGAAGATCTTCGGCCGCGCCTCGCCCGGAGGCAGGGTGGATTGCAGGTTGCGCAGAACCTCCGTGGTGGTCTTGATGGCGAAGACCTGCACGGCGTGGCCCTCCTGCGCGAAGTGGCCGCCGGTGGGGATGACGATCTGGTGCTGTCCGCCGGGATCGCTGCTGAAGGTTGTCTCGGTGATGACGGCCGGCGCGGGCACCCTGGCGCTGACGATGGCCGCCGAGGCGGCATCGCCGAAGAGCACGGCCTGGCGGCGGTCGTTGTAATTGATGGCCCTGGTAAAGGTCTCGCAGTTCAGCACCAGCACATAGTCGGGCAGGGCTTCGGGCCTCATGCCGCTCAGGAAGTGCATCTGCGAGGCGAAGCTCGAACAGGCCGAGTGCAGGTCAAAGCAGGGCACGCGCAGTCCCAGGGCGTTGGCGGCGCGGCTGGAGTCGGCGGGAATCTGCATCTCCGGCGAACAGCCGCCGCTGACGACCATTCCAATCTGGCTGGCTTCCAGCCCGGCGCGCTGCAGGGCCAGGGTGGTGGCGGCAACGCTCATCTGTACGGGAGTGGTGTGGGCGGCCTCGCTGGCGGCGCGCGGATCCTGGTTGCGGGTGCGGCTCAGGTACTCCAGCGGCAGGGTCGTGCGGCGCTCCACTATGCCGACGCGATCCTCAATCCACGCTACGTCCACGCCGATGTCCAGCGAGGCGAGAAAGTGGTTATCCAGCACCGTTTCCGGGTGAAAATGTCCGAGGCCGTGGAGGTACAGCAACTAGCGTCTCCTCAAGAACTTGTAAGGTGCGGCCACGCCATGCTTTAAGGCTTGGCACATGCCATCCATGAGCCCAAGTGTAAATCGCGGCGCGCTCGGCGGGCAACGCTCGGCGGCCTAATCCGCCATCTGCGAGCAGATATGACAGAACTGTTACGGGAGCGGTACGGAATTCCAGCCCGTGAACCGCGACGTGGTGATCGCGCAGGCAACGCCTCACTCCGGCGATGCTCCATTTTTCCGGCGTGTCAAGAGTGAATCTTCGCCATCCTCGATAGGTTTTCCTCACGAATGTGGAAATGGACGGGGAAAACCCTGTGGCACGGCTCGCAACGCTAGATTCCACGCGGCGTTTTCCAACTTGCACACGTCGTGGTGCGATGTGTGCTGTGATCGTCCTTGATTGGAAACCGGATAGGCACGGAAGTGCCGCGCATCCAAATTCGCGCGGCGCGCGGCGTACACTCTCTACATGATTTCTCTGCTCCGCCACAGCCGTGCGGGCTTCGTGGCGCTTCTGCTTGGGATGACATTGCAGTCCCCGTGCGTTGCCCAGAGCGCGGCGCACAAGGCCGGCAAGGCCGCGCACGCCAGGGTCTATCTGGGATTCGACCGCAATGACTATCCCGGTGACGACCTGCTGGCCGAGTTGCATCGCAGCTTCGCCTTCACCGGATACTGGCTCAATAATCCTCCCGGCGAGCACGTCAACAGTTGGCGCGGAAAACGTGAACGCCTGGAGCGCGAAGGCCTCGGATTCCTCCTGCTCTACAACGGGCGCAGCTACGCCCTGCTCAAGAATCTGAAGTCCAACCCCGGCGCCGGTGACGGAGCGCAGGCCGCGCGCGCCGCCCGCGAGGAGGGTTTTCGCCCGGGCAGCATCCTCTTCCTCGATCAGGAGGAGGGTGGGCGGATGCTGGAGGTGCAACGGAAGTACGTATTTGCCTGGGCCGAGGCCGTGCGCCGCGCCGGGTACCGCGCGGGCATCTACTGCTCCGGCATTGAGGTGACGGAGGGCGATGGCACGGTGATCAGCACCGCCCGCCATCTGCATGACCTTCCGGAGGGCTCCGGGCTGGTCTACTGGGTGGCCAACGATGCCTGTCCACCCTCGCCGGGCTGCACCACCGCGGCCCCGGTGCCTCCGGAAGCCAGCGGCGCGCCCTTTGCCGAGGTCTGGCAGTACGCGCAATCGCCCCTGCGGAAGAATGTCTCCCAGGGCTGCCCGGCCCTGCACAACCGCGATGGCGACTGCATGGCTCCTGGAATTGCCGCCGCCCGGCACCTGCACCTGGACCTCAACTCCGCGCGCACGCCAGACCCTTCGCAGACAAGGCCTTAGGGGGCGTTGGGCCGGGCTCGGTTGAGCCATCCGGGGCGATTCTCCGCAGGTTTTTGCCCCTGCACCGCATTTTGTGCATCAGGATGGGGACGGCAATTGTAAAAAATTGTTTCATCTGTCTTAACTTTTTCACAGGTTCTTTAAGAATCAATAACTTACAATAAGAGGCGTCACAAAAATACTGTTGACCTCGGCTGGCGAAAGCTTTAATGTACAGAAGTCAGCAGAATCCTATGGACGGTTGTCCATAGGGCGAAAAGTTCACTTCGAACCCGAATCGAATGGGTTGCGGCAGATTCCTCCTAAATACAAACTACGGTTTACAGGGGATGGTTATCTTGTCGCGTCTTGCTTGCAAGGCAGACCGGTGTGGAAGACAACCGAAGCCGCGGGGCGCTTTATTTGTCATGGGTTATGCCCAGTTTGAGCGTCCAGCCCGATAAGTAGTACATCTATAGATACAGGCAGTAAAAAGTGCTTTTCATAACGCCCTGATCCGTAGAGAATTCCGGCACTCCGTAATAGCAACGCCTTTGCCCGGAGAGCCACAGTCAGACCCGCCCCCTGCGCCATGAGCATCTGCGTGCGGCCCAGGCGGCGGCAACGAAGGAGAAGTTTTATGCGTTCCGACAAGGTATTTGAAGCTTTGCACACTCTGCAGAACCGTTACCTGCTCTGCCAGATTGCGTCCAAGGCCACCCGCAAGTTCCACAAGCCGAACACACGCATCCAGGACACGACCAACGACGTGTTGAACCGCATCAGCGACAACGAGCGCGACAACGTGATGGCCGATCCGATCAACGTCAATGAGAAACAACGTCGAGCAGCGTAAGGTATTTGTTTTTCCGGCTTTCCGCGGAAGAGCCGCACTGGCGGCAGCCGCGGCAGCCGGGTAGAATCAACCGAACAGAGCCGGCCGTTCGCAGAAGAGCCTTGTAACAGTCAACTTCCGCCATACGCCATCTCTTTCCGGCCTGAGACAACAGACCCGGCCGGTCCCCATCCCACTGGTTGCCAAGCGCCTAGCGCAGTGCGCAGCCCCTTCCCGGCGCCCACGGGCGCTGACAATCCTCCCCTCAAGATGCAATCCGTAGGTGGACATGACGATCGCTGAACTGAAAGAAAAGAACATCACCGAGCTGACTAAAATCGCTCGCGAGCTCGACCTCCCCGGTGCGAGCGGCCTGCGCAAGCAGGACCTCATCTTCAAGATTTTGCAGGCCCAGAGCGAAAAAGAGGGCCACATCTTTGCCGAAGGCGTGCTGGAAATCCTGCCCGACGGCTATGGATTTTTGCGCTCACCCGATTACAACTACCTGCCCGGCCCGGACGACATTTACGTCTCGCCTTCGCAGATCCGCAAGTTCGACCTGAAGACCGGCGACACTGTGAGCGGCCAGGTACGGCCTCCGCACGAGGGCGAAAAGTACTTCGCGCTGGTCAAGATCGAGGCGGTCAACTTCGAGTCGCCGGACGAGGCGCGCAACAAGATCCTCTTCGACAACCTGACGCCGCTGTATCCGCAGGAGCGGTTGAAGCTGGAGACCGTGCGCGACAACATGAGCGCCCGCGTCATGGACATGCTGATCCCGATCGGCAAGGGCCAGCGCGGACTGATCGTCGCTCCGCCGCGCACCGGCAAAACCATGCTGCTGCAGAACATCGCCAACTCCATCACGGCCAACCATCCGGAAGTCGTGCTGATCGTGTTGCTGATTGACGAGCGTCCGGAAGAAGTGACGGACATGCAGCGTTCGGTGAAGGGCGAGGTCATCAGCTCGACCTTTGACGAGCCCGCCGCCCGCCACGTACAGGTGGCCGAGATGGTCATCGAGAAGGCCAAGCGTCTCGTGGAGCACAAACGCGACGTGGTCATCCTTCTGGATTCGATCACCCGCCTGGCGCGCGCCTACAACACCATCGTTCCGCCCTCGGGCAAGGTGCTCAGCGGCGGCGTGGATTCCAACGCCCTGCAGCGGCCCAAGCGCTTCTTCGGCGCGGCCCGCAACATCGAGGAAGGCGGCAGCCTGACGATCATCGCCACGGCCCTGATCGAGACCGGCAGCCGCATGGACGATGTCATCTTCGAAGAGTTCAAGGGCACGGGCAACATGGAAGTCATCCTGGACCGGAAGCTGAGCGACAAGCGCGTCTTCCCGGCCATTGACATCCAGCGCTCGGGCACCCGTAAGGAAGAGCTGCTGCAGACCAAGGAAGACCTGCAACGCATCTGGGTGCTGCGCCGCGTGCTGAACCCGCTGTCTCCGGTGGAGGCCATGGAACTGCTCATTGACAAGCTGAGCAAGACGCGCGCCAACGGTGACTTCCTGGCCAACATGAGCAGCCTGTAAATTGAGCCGTTTTGCGGGCGTCTGAGCCCGCAGGCGAAATCCTGAGCGCAGGGAAGGAATAGGGTTTCGGAAGTTTCGAAGGTTTCGAATGTTTCAGAGGTAAGAGCAAAATCAAAACGCCCGGCTTCGGCTGGGCGTTTTTTATTGCACTCAGTGGTGCTACTCTGGCGGCGGAGAATCCCGGATGAAAGTCAAGAAGCTGCCGCAGTTGATTCTTGCCCTGAACTGTGTGCTTTGTCTCTGCGTGTTTCTGTACCTCGTTGGCGGGGCGTTCGGGAGCGAGGCCGAAGGCGGAATTGTGACAGGGCCTTTGTTGCGGTTGAGCTCAAATGGAGTAACGCTATTTATTGCGGCGTTCGTGGCGGCACTATTTTCAAGAAGACTATGTGCAGCAGCCACTTTTTGTGCGGCAATGCTGTGCATCCCATTCTGTATTTTCTTGCTTGCCCCTGTTCCTATTGCCGAGATCATGAATCCCGGGGGAGAGTTCAGCGTTGTACAACTCCCCGGAATTCACTGGCGGGACTGGCGAACCATGGCCGTCATCCTATTACTGGTTGTGACCTGCGTACATTCCGCCACGGATTTGGTGAAGTCCTTTAAACGTCCTGTGCGTTGACGTTTGGGTCATTGGTTTTGATGGCCAGCGCCCTCCTGAACCGCAACTGCCGCCTTCCCGTATAATCGTTAGTTACAACATCGTCTTACGCGAAGGGGTACATCCGTTGCACATGCATGCACATCCAGGCGCACCGCCGGAGGGCCCGCAGGCCATTCCCGGAATCAAGTCCATCATCGCAGTCGGCTCCGGCAAGGGTGGAGTCGGCAAGACCACGCTTTCGGTCAACCTGGCACTGGCCCTGGCGCGGCTGGGCCACAAGGTCGGATTGCTGGACGCCGACATTTACGGCCCGAACATTCCTCTAATGCTGGGCGCAAGCGGCGAGCCGCAGATGACGCCGGAGAACCTGATCATCCCGGCCGAGCGTTTCGGGTTGAAGGTCATCAGCGTGGGCTACCTGAGCCCCGGCGACAAGCCTCTTGTGTGGCGCGGACCGATGCTGCACGGGGTCATCAAACAGTTCCTCGGCCAGGTGGCGTGGGGCGAGCTGGATTATCTCCTCATTGACCTGCCTCCGGGCACGGGCGACGTCGTCATTAGCCTGACGCAGAGCGTACCGCTGACCGGCGCCGTGGTGGTCACAACTCCGAGCGACGTGAGCCTGCAGGATGCGCGCAAGGCCATTGAGATGTTCAACCAGGTTCGGGTGGGGATCCTGGGCATTGTGGAGAACATGAGCTACCTTGTGTGTCCGCACTGCAACCATGAGATTGACGTCTTCTCCACCGGCGGCGGCGAGCGCACGGCCGAGCAGTATGGCGTGCCCTTCCTGGGCCGCATCGAGCTCGATCCCACCATTCGCCAGGGCGGAGACAGCGGGCATCCGGTGGTGCTGGGCGGCGAGCAGGCCAACAACGCCAAGAGCCTTTTCGCCTTTGCGCGCAAGGTGCTGGAGCGGGTGAAGGAAGTCGAGTCCTCGGGCGGCGGCGCAGGCGTGCTGAGCGTGGACTAACAGCCGTACAGGAATGGTGAGATGCGGCGGGACAATGGTCTCGCCGTTATCTTTCATCTCTGGATTTGCCGACCCAACCTTCTTTCATCAACACAGCAGCAGGGAAGCATCCGAGGAGACGAATGGACGACGAGACTCCCCAGATCGAGCCGATCAATCCGCCATTGGACTCCGCCGCGGAGGGCGACTCGGCTTACTCCGTGCCGGTTGCACCGCGCTCCGGAGAGATTCCCTATTGGCATACGGCGCTGCTGCTGCTGGTGCTGGCCGTGCTGAGCCTGGGCAACGCGCACAGCGGCCACGGCGCAAAGAGCGGGCAGGGACACGTGCGCATCTACCTGGCGACGATGATCTACGAATGGCTGCTGACCTTGTTCGTGTGGTGGGGCGTGCGCCGCAGCGGCGGCAGCCTGCGCGAACTGATCGGCGGGCGCTGGCAGCGCGTGGAAGACTTCCTGCTGGATATCGCCATCGGCTGCGGCACATGGATTGGAGCGCTGCTTGTGCTGGCCTGCATCGCTCTGGCGCTGGGCATGGGGCAGGCCAACGGCATACAGGAAGCACAAGACAAGATTGGCTTCCTGGCTCCGCGTTCGGCGCTGGACATTGTGCTATGGCTGGGCTTGAGCGCCACGGCCGGCTTCTGCGAAGAGGTTCTCTTCCGCGGATATTTGCAGCGCCAGCTCACGCGGCTGGTGCGCAATCGCTGGCTGGCCCTGGCCGTGGTGAGCGTGTTCTTCGGCCTGGGGCACGGATACGAAGGCGCATCGCGCATGGTGTTGATTGGCGCGCTCGGCTTCTGTTTTGGAGTGGTCAGTTTGTTGCGGCGGAGTCTGCGGCCGGCCATGATGGCGCACACCATGCAGGACGCGGTGAGTGGACTGTTGCTGCGCAGCCTGAGATAACTCTGGCGAGAGGCAAGGGAAGCGCTCGGCCGTCTTTCGATGGCGGGTGCAGTCTCACTTTTTTTCTTGACTTGTTTATGCAATCCACATATATCTCTATGCAATTGCAGCAGTCGCCTGCAATTACATTCCAAGATTGTTCCAAGGGAGAATAGTCATGGCAACGAAGAAAGCTGCGAAGAAGGCCGCCAAGAAGCCCGCGAAGAAGGCCGCAAAGAAAAAGTAACTCCAACGGAAATAAAGGCTACACGACAGGGGAACGCGAAAGCGTTCCCCTTAGTGTTTATGCGGGTCTGCGGCACATTGCGTATTTAGTTGGCGAGCGCGGCGGCCACCGACAGAGCGGCGATGGCGGCGGTCTCCGCGCGCAAAATTCGCGAGCCCAAAGTCACGCTCTGCCATCCGGCGGCATCAAACTGCGCAAGCTCTTCACTGGTCCATCCACCCTCGGGACCGACCGCGATGGCGACCCCGGAGGCGTCGGCGGTAAAGATTTCCGAGATTTTTTTTGACCGCTCATTTTCGTTCAACAACAGGCGAAGCGGAGCCTCGGTGGCGATGGCCGCGTTCAACTGGCGGGGCTCTGTGATGGACGGTGCGCCGCTGCCGCGCGACTGTTGAGCTGCCTCATGGGCGATGCGGCGCCAGCGTTCCACGCGCTTGCTGCTGGCCAGCGCCAGGTGTGCGTCAGTGCGGCGGGCGATGACCGGAATGATGCGCGCGGCGCCCAGCTCGGTGCACTTCTCAATCGCCCATTCCATGCGGTCGAACTTATAAATTGCCATCAGGATGGTGATGGGGCGCAGCTCTTCGGCGGCCTCGACCACGTCGCCCAGGGTGAACTCGACGCGCGCGTCGCTGACGCTGCTGATGGTGCCCAGGCGAAGCTGGTCTCCACAGGCTACGTCGTAGAGGTCGCCCACGCGGGCGCGCAACACGCGCGCCAGGTGCGCGGCATTCTGCCCAAGCAGGGCTGCAGTGTTGGGAGTGAATTCATCGGCGATCCAACGGCGGCGGGTCATAGGTTAAGCGTAAAGGAAAGGGCGAAAGGATACAAAGGCAGAGGGCTCCGGAGGTTCAAACATCCACCGCCTCCGGAACCGATTCCTAACTGAAAATATCCTTTACCTTGTCGAGCAGGCCGGCCTTGACCGGTTTGTTCTCATGGCCGAGGGTGGCGGCCAGTTGCTCCATCAGCTCGCGCTGCTGCTTGTTGAGCTTGCCGGGCGTGTTGACCTTGACCTGCACGTAGAGGTCGCCGCGGCCGCTGCCATTCAGCACCGGCATGCCCTTTTTGCGCACGCGGAAGGTGGTGCCGGTCTGCGTGCCTTCTGGGATGTCAATCGTGGCCTCGCCCTCGAGCGTGGGAATCTTGATGGTGGCGCCCAGCGCGGCCTGCGCAAAGCTGATGGGCACGCCGCAGTGCAGGTCCTTGCCATCGCGCTCAAAGAAGGCGTGCTCGCTGACGTGCAGCACGATGTAAACGTCGCCGTTCTCGCCACCGTCCAGGCCGGCGTCGCCCTGGCCGTTGTAAAGGATGCGCGTGCCGTCTTCCACTCCCGGCGGCACCTTGACGTGCAGTGGATGGTTACGCACCACCACGCGCTGGCCGCGGCACTTGGTGCACGGCGACTCGATCATGGTTCCCGTGCCCTGGCAGACCGGGCAGGTGCGGGCCACGCTGAAGAAGCCCTGCTGGTAACGCACCTGGCCCTGGCCTCCGCACTGCTTGCAGGTGCTGGGAGCCTTGCCGCCGGAGGAGCCCGTGCCGTGGCAGCCTTCGCAGAGTTCGCGGCGGCGCACGGTTACGTCTTTCTCCACGCCAAAGGCGGCGTTCTCAAAGGTGATGCTCAGGTCCTCTCGCAGGTCGTTGCCGCGCACGGCGCGCGAGCGTCCACGGCCGCGCCCTCCGCCGCCGAACATGTCTCCAAAGCCGAAGATGTCGCCGAAGATGTCGCTGAGGTCCACCTGCTGGAAGCCGCCCTGCCCGGCTCCGGCGCCACCAGCGGTGAAGGCGTCATGGCCGTAACGGTCGTAGGCGGCGCGCTTTTCCACGTCGCTCAGGATTCCGTAGGCCTCACTGCACTCCTTGAAGCGCTCTTCGGCCGCGTGGTCGCCGGGATTGCGGTCGGGGTGGTATTGCAGGGCGAGCTTGCGGTAGGCGCTCTTAATCTCGACATCGGTCGAGGTGCGGCTGACGCCGAGGACTTCGTAATAATCGCGCTTGGTTCGAGTGGCCAGTGTGTAAAAAGACCGCCGCAGCGG
>CAVRDQ010000083.1:0-9351 GCA_963719655.1 uncultured Acidobacteriota bacterium
ACCTCCGTGGGCGGCAAGCGCCCTCAGTTAAGAAATCAGTTGCCGGAATTCTTTGCGACAGAGACCATGGCGGCGCGCAGCACGCGGTCGCGCAGGCGGTATCCCCGCGCCAGCTCGTCCAGTACCACGCCGTCTTCAGCCTCGGTTGTGTCCACCACCTGCACCGCCTGGTGCAGCGTGGGATCGAACTTGCAGTTCTGGGCCGGAATGGGCTCCACGCCCAGGCGGGTGAGCACGTCGTGGAACTGGCGGTCAATCAGCTCGACGCCGCCGCGCAGGTCCTCGATGGTGGCCGACTCGCTCTTGGCGGCGCGGTCCAGGCTATCCAGGATGGGCAGCAGTTGCTTCAGCGCATCAACCAGTGCGTACTCGCGGAACTCCTGCTGCTCGCGCATGTTGCGCTTGCGGAAGTTGTCGAATTCGGCCTGCAGGCGTGCCAGGCGATCCAGGTACTCGGCGTTTTGGGCTTTCAGGCTCTCCACCTCGCCGGCGGCGGAGTTGGCGTCTGCCGCGGGATCACCCTGCGGCAGTTCGCGATCCACATCCATGGCCGTGTTTTGCGTTTCTTCGTTAGTGGTCATTGCTCTCTTTTTGTTCTGAGACATTATTCCGGCTCGTTAAATAACTTGTCGAACATGCGGGCAAGGTAGGAGACGGCATTGATGGTGTGCTGGTAATCCATGCGGGTGGGGCCGATGACGGCCAGCCGCCCCAGCAATTCGTCTCCACTGCGCGCCGGCGCACCGATCAGCACAAAGCTGCTCAGGTCCGGCATCGTGTCTTCCAGTCCGACGATGACCCTCACCGCCTCCTGCCGCGTGTCCAGGTAACTGGAAAGCAGTTCGACGATGCGTCCCTTCTCCTCCAGCGCTTTCAGCAACTGGCTGAGGCGCTGGTTGTCGGCGCCGCCGCGGACGAGGTTGGCTGTGCCTTCCACGTAGACCTCGGCGGCTTCTTCCTGGGGCGTACCGAGCGCGCCCTGCTGATAAAGCTCGGCCACCGAGCGCATCATGCGGTCGTACTCGCTGCGCTCGTTCAGGATGCGAACTTCCAGCTCACGGCGAACGTCCTCGATCAGCCATCCGCGGAAGTTGTCGTTCAAGTAGCGCGCCGCCAGATCCAGTTCGGATTGCTCCACCGCGCGGCCCAGGCGCAGCACGCGGTCGCGCACCACTCCGCTGCGCGTCACCACGATGGCCAGCACGCGCTCACCGGCCAGGCGCTGGAAGTGCACATGCTCGAAGGCGTTGCGCGGCCCGGCCGAAGCCACGGCCACTCCCACTCCGCTGCTCATCAGCGACAGCACGTGCGAGGTGCGCTCCATGAAGTCCTGCACCTCGCTGACGCCGTGGAAGTAGCGCTGGATGGTCTGCTCTTCGTCGGGCTTCAAGGTTGCCGGGCCGTTCAGCCGCTCGGCGTAATAACGGTAGCCTTCCACGCTGGGCACGCGTCCGGCGGAGGCGTGCGGCTGGGCCAGCAATCCGGCCTCGGCCAGATCGGCCATCACATTGCGGATGGTGGCCGCGCTCAGTCCCTCTCGATTGCGGCGGGCCAGGGTGCGCGAGCCGACGGGTTCCCCGGTCGAGATGTAGGTCTCGATGATGGCCGTCAGAATCTCCTGCTCGCGCTTGCCAATGCCTGCCATGCCTGCGGATACCTCTACCCCTTAAGTTTAGCAAAGTGAACTCAACTTTGCGTAACGATGGCCGTGCGGTGGTGTTCTATTAGAAGTAATTTCATGCAGCCACGATGTTTACCAAGTGATACATCCGCTTCCACGCCACGCAAGTATTGATTAGTCAGTCACTTATCAGGGATATAACCGCGCCTCCTGCAGCTCTTTCTTGTGGCCCGCCGCCGGGGGTGAGAACATACCCCATCACCATTTGAGAAGTCGCAGGAGCACGTCATTCCGCCGGGCAATCCTTGCAGTGCTGCCCGCATCGAGGCAGCACACTTATGCTCTTCAAGACCATCAGCGCCGCCGTTTACGGCATTGACGCCAACCTGATTGACGTGGAAGTGGACGTCAGCGGCGTCAAGACCGCCGAGGATCACTTCACCACCGTCGGATTGCCCGACACGGCCGTGCGTGAGAGTCGCGAGCGCATCCGCGCCGCGCTGAAAAACTGCGGATACGATATTCCTCCCACGCACATCACCATCAACCTGGCTCCGGCCGACCTCAAGAAAGAGGGCAGCGGCTTCGACCTGCCCATGGCCCTGGGCATTCTGGGCGCCTACGGAGGCCTCAGCAAGCGCGATCTCTCCGGCTTCGTCATCGTGGGCGAGTTGTCGCTCGATGGCGGTTTGCGTCCCGTGCGTGGCGCGCTGCCCATTGCAGTGGCTGCCCGAGCCCGCCAGATTCCCACGCTGCTGCTGCCGGAGGCCAATGCGCGCGAGGCTGCCGTGGTCGAGGGCGTCTCGGTCTATCCCATGAAGAACCTGCTGGACGTGGTGCGCTTTCTCAACACCGGGCAGGGTGCCACGCCGGTCACGGTGAACAGTGCGGAGCTGTTGCGCCAGGAGGAGCACTCGGCGGTGGACTTCAAGGATGTGCGCGGCCAGCAGACGGCGAAGCGCGCCATGGAGGTGGCCTGCGCCGGAGGACACAACATCCTTCTCATCGGGCCTCCCGGAGGCGGCAAGACGATGCTGACCAAGCGCATGCCGACCATCCTGCCGCCGCTGACCTTTGACGAGGCTCTGGAGACGACGAAGATTCACTCCGTGGCCGGAGTCTTGGACAGCCACGCGGGGCTGGTCGGCGTGCGGCCATTTCGCGCTCCGCACCACACCATCAGCGATGCGGGATTGATTGGTGGCGGCGTGGTGCCGCGGCCCGGCGAGGTCAGCCTGGCGCACAACGGCGTGCTCTTTCTCGACGAGCTGCCGGAGTTTCCGCGCAACGTGCTGGAGGTGATGCGCCAGCCGCTGGAAGACGGCACGGTGAGCATTGCGCGCGCCAGCATGTCTCTCACGTTTCCGGCGCGCTTCATGCTGGCCGCGGCCATGAATCCCTGCCCCTGCGGCTACTTCAACGACCGCACACGGGAGTGCAAGTGCACTCCGCCGATGATTCAACGCTACGTCAGCAAGATCAGCGGGCCGCTGCTGGACCGCATTGACATACACATTGACGTGCCGGCGGTGAACTACAAGGAACTGCGCAGCAAGGCCACCACCGAGCCTTCGGCCAGCATCCGTGAGCGGGTGCTGGCGGCCCGCGAGCGCCAGTTGACGCGCTTCCGCCAGGCGGGAGAAAAGTTCTTCGCCAACGCGCAGATGGGCTCAAGGCAAATCCGCGCGCATTGCGAGCTGAGCCCGGACTGCGAGCGATTGCTGGAGCGGGCCATGACGCAGCAGGGACTCAGCGCGCGCGCCCACGACCGCATTCTGAAGGTGTCGCGCACCATCGCCGACCTGGAGGGCGCAGAACAGATCGAAGCCAAACACATCGCCGAGGCGATTCAGTACAGGACGTTGGATAGGACTTACTGGGCGTAGGAGTTTGTTATATCAGGGATAAAAGAACCCACCTTAGCAACTATGGCAAGGGTGGGGCACATGGCGGGGTGGACGACGGGTTGAACTTCCTTTCCTTTATATAGAACCGCTTAACAAACGGCTCCGGAGGTATTCGAAATCGGAATTCTCGTTTCCCAACTTCCGGAGCTTGGCCGACTCCATATCCAACAGAGAAGCAAAAACAAAAGCACGAGCGCAATGGTGATCAGAATAAATCGCTTCGTCCGTTGTTCATCTTGCAGTTGTTGCTCTCTTGGACCTGCTTTAATGCCAAATTCGTCTGGATACTGTCGGGCGAGGTGATTGCAGGCGTGCTCTTTGCAAAAGAAGCTTGATTGACAGTAGGCACAGAACCACTTTGACGGAGCACCACATACGGTGCATTTTGGAACCGAAGTATTTTGCATGGAGCACATTCTACTCCAGAAAGTTTCAACCAGAATTTCGCTGATCTGAAAAGATATTTCCAAACAGGAGTCCGAGGCGTAACCTGCTCTGGAGTGAATTTTTCGGAGGGGGTCCTTATGGAGATGAAGCCATTTGACGTTCGTGTGAAAGCCAGCGGAAGAATGGGTTACCAGCATATGTTCGACCCAGAGACAAAACGCTATTCCGTTATGTTTACCAACGAACAGCCGCCAGCGGAAGAATGGTTTGATCAGGATGAGCTGGAATTCTTATCCCACTAGCTTCGTAAACAAAAGGCCGGGTGCCCATCCTGGCCATTCTTGCTAAGGTGGGTTACTCGCTCAAGTAACCCGAGTTATCCCGTCGCCTCCTGCACCAGCTTCCATGCCAGTTCAATGTCCTGTTCGCCGGTGGCGATGTTGCCGATGGCGATGCGGATGACGTAGCGTCCGTTGAGCGCCGTGTGCGAGAGGAAAATCTTCGGGCTCTGGTTGACCTTTTCCAGCAGCCGCCGGGTGCCCCACCCTAGCCGTTGTTGCTAGGGTGGGGTAGTTCACTTCTTAACTGTCGAAGACTTCTTTGCGACAGGAAAGATTCCTGCCTTTTCCCGTAACGCAGCCGTCCAGTGGGATTCAATCTCCACACGGCCTTTCTCGCCGGTAAGGTAATGGCGAAAGCTACTCCACTCCCATTCTTCCGGCGCGAGCACCAGTCCCCGCTCGACTGGATTGCGGTGTATGTATCGCAGTTTTTCAATACGCTTCCGCTCACTGAACACATTGAAGTCATAGTAGCGAACCTGCCATCGAATGGGAGAGGCAGTGCGCTGCGAGCGGCGTGCCACGGCCTGTTTCAGGCTCTGAATCACAATCGCCAGGGTGCCGCGTTCGGGTTCGCTGACCAGCATGTGCACATGCTCCTGCATGACTACGTAGCCCACAACGTAGAAGCCATAACTGCGTCTTGTCTGCTCCAAAACTTTTTCAAAGAGCACACGAAAGCGCGGCGCGTCGAGCAGCGGCTTCCGCCGATAGCAACTGAAGGTGATGAAGTGCAGCTCGCGACACTGTTGATACCGATGCAGGCCCAAAGGCATGGAGAAGAGGGTAGTGCAGATTTAGTATTATGGGAAGTGAAAGACCCCACCCTAGCAACTACGGCTAGGGTGGGGCACCCGCCAGATTCTTGTGGAAACGCGGTTGAAGAGCGAGAGGCTTAATTGAAATAGCCCTACTCTCCCGCCGCCTCCTGCACTAGCTTCCAAGCCAATTCAATGTCCTGTTCGCCGGTGGCGATGTTGCCGATGGCGATGCGGATGACGTAGCGTCCGTTGAGCGCCGTGTGCGAGAGGAAGATCTTCGGGCTCTGGTTGACCTTCTCCAGCAGACGCTTGTTGCGCGCGTCGGATTGCTCCTGCGACTCGCCCTGTTTTTGCCGGAGGCGGAAGCAGACGGTGGAGAAGGGTACGGGCGCCACGCGCTCAAAGCGTTTGTCGGCGTCCACCCAGGCGGCGAACTTTTGCGCCAGCGCAATGTGGCGGCGCAGGAACTCCATTACGCCGTCGCGTCCAAAGTAGCGCAGGATGAACCACAGCTTGAGCGAGCGGAAGCGGTGGCCGAGCGGCACTCCGTAGTCCATCAGGTGCACGGCGCGCGGGTCTTCGCTCGAGCGCAGATACTCCGGCACCAGGCTCAAGGCCTGGCGCAGAACCTCCGGGTGGCGCGTGTAGAAGGTGCTGCAATCCATCTGCGTCATCAGCCACTTGTGCGGATTGGTGACCACGGAGTCGGCGCGCTCGATCCCCTTGAAGTGGTGAGCGCACTCGGGCAGCAACGCGCAGGGGCCGGCGTAGGCGCAGTCCACATGCAGCCACAGCTTGAACTCCTCGGCCAGGGCGGCACATTCGGCAACGGGGTCCACCGACGTGCTGCTGGTTGTTCCGATGGTGGCCACAATGGCGCAGGGACGCAGCCCGGCAATCAGGTCGGCCTCAATCAGCGCGCGCAGGGCATCGGGACGCATACGGAACTCGGCGTCGGTGGGAACCTTGCGCACATGGTTCTGTCCGAAGCCGACGGCCATGGCGCCTTTCTCCACCGATGAGTGCGCCTGCTCGGAGGTGTAGACGACGAGTCCGGCGCGCATGCCATCCTGCCGCGACTGCGGCTCGGCTTTTTCGCGGGCGCAGATGAGGGCGTGCATGGTGCTGGTGCTGGCCGTGTCGTAGATGATGCCGAAGAACTCTTTGGGCAGGCCCAGCCATTGGCGCAGCCATCCCAGCGCGACCTGTTCGAGTTCGGCGACGGCGGGCGAGGTCTGCCAGTGCAGGCCGTTGGTGTTCATGGCGGCGATCAGCATCTCCGCCAGGATGCCGGGCGTGCTGGCCGAGGTGCCGAAGTAAGCCATGAAGCCGGGATGATTCCACTGCGTGACGGCCGGCAGAATCTGGCGCTGGAAGTCGGAGAGGATGGCCGAGAAGCTCTCGCCGTGGTGGGGCGCCGAGGCGGGCAGGGCATCCACCAACTGGCCGGGGCGGATGCGCGACTGCACCGGCATGTGGCGAATGTTCGTCAGGTACTGGGCGATCCATTCGACGCTATCGTGCGCCGAGCGGCGGAAATCTTCGACATAGCTCTCCCAGGCGGCTTCGCTCTGGGGATCAGGCAGATGATGCGGCATGATTTCTCCGGAAAAGACGATTTTAGCGCACCGCTGGCGGGTGGGAGAATCCTTTGCGTCCATTGTGAGAAAATGTGAAGCAGAGATTGCAGCCGGGGAGACCATGCACGAGCTATCCATTGTGGCCAGCGTGTTAGACCAGCTGGAGGAGATCAAGAAGCAGCAGCCCGCGGGCGCGCACTTCAGCAAGGTTGGCCTGCGCGTGGGCGAGCTGGCCGGCGTGGACGTGGACTGCCTGCGCTTCGGCTTTGAGTGCTCGGTGAAGGAGACTCCGTGGGAAGACCTGGCGCTGGAGATCGAAGAGGTTCCGCGGAGGCAGCGATGTCCGGGCTGTCAAGCTGAGTTCCAGGCGGAGAACTGGGCCACGGCCTGCCCCAAGTGCGGCGAGGCCGCGACCATCACCATCGCCGGAGAAGAGCTGCAGATCGCATTTGTAGAGGTGGATGAATGAGCCAGATTGTAGTGGAAAAGAAGGTGCTGAACGAGAACCAGAAGCTTGCGGCCGAGCTGCGTGAGCGCTTCCGCCAGCACAAGATTCTTGTCGTGAACATCATCAGCTCTCCGGGCAGCGGCAAGACCACGCTGCTGGAGCACACGCTGGAGCGCATGGAGAAGACCAAGCGCGTCGCTCTGCTGACGGGCGACCTGCAGACGGAGAACGACGCCAAGCGCCTGGCCAAGTGGGGATTCCCGGCCAAGCAGATCATCACCGGCGGCACCTGCCACCTGGACGCCAAGATGATTGAGAAGCATCTTGCGGACTGGAAGCTGGAAGACCTCGACATCCTGATCATCGAAAACGTGGGCAACCTGGTGTGCCCCACCAGCTACGATCTGGGCGAGCATCACAAGATCGTCATCCTGAGCGTGACCGAGGGTGAGGACAAGCCCTTGAAGTATCCTTCGATCTTTGTGAAGAGCGACCTGATGATTCTGAGCAAGGTGGACCTGCTGCCGTATCTGAGCTTTGACGCCGAGCTGGCCAAGCAGAACGCGCGCACGGTGCATCCCGGCATCGAGATCATCGAGACCAGCAACAAGGGCGACGGGTTGGAGCAGTGGATGGCCTGGCTGGAAGCGAAGCTGGCGGCGGTGAAGGCCGGCGACGCGGTTTCGGCCTAAGGATTACAGACGGAACGGCCGGAGGGTTACGCTCTCCGGCCATTTTCTTGCGCGGCGGTTGCGCCTGGCCGCCGGAACGGATAGAAGGGAACGAGTGACCCTGCGCCGCATCTTCGTGCCGTTGCTGACGGTGTTCCTGCTGGCTCTTGTGCTGGCCGTGCCGCTTTGCGCGCAGACGCCGGGGAAGACCGCCGTGCAGAGTGTGCCAGGCTGGCAGTTGCATGGGCTGGGCAGCACGATGCGGGTGCTGCAGATTACGGCACATCCCGGCGATGAGGATGGCGCGCTGCTGGCGTACTTTGCGCAGGGTGCGGGCGCCCGCGTAACCCTGCTGACGCTGACGCGCGGTGAGCGCCAGGACAGTCACGAGGGCGTGCGCGAGCCCGGCGAGCAGGGCCTGGTGCGCACCCTGGAGCAGCAGGCCGCCGATCGCATTTACGAAGTGGAGCAGCGCTACACCCGCGTGGTGGACTTCGGATACACGCGCAAGTCCAGTGAGGTCTTTGACCGCTGGCTGGGGCACAACCCGGCGCTGGCGGATATGGTGCGCGTCGTGCGCGAGACGCGTCCGCAGATCATCATCGTTCCATTCGACGTGGCAGGCGATGGCGATGGCCAGCATGATGCGGCGTTGATCCTGGCGCGCGAGGCCTTCAAGGCCGCCGCCGACCCGAAGAAGTTTCCCGAACAATTGAAGGATGGCCTTGAGGTGTGGCAGCCGCGGCGGCTCTTTGCCTTGGCGCGCTCGGGCAGCTACACGGTGGAGTTCCATGCCGACGAGACTCCGCGTGGCGCAACGGAGAGCTGGCAGCAGCTCGGCCAACGCGCCTTGCAGCAGGAGCGCTCGCAGCTGGGCTGTGGCATGCGCCCAGCGGGGCGACGCGCCGTTACCGGCTGATTGAGGCTGCGCCGGGATTTGAGCTGGCCGAGGGCGCGCAGGATTTTACTGCTGGAATGAACGCCCAGTTGGAATCCCTGGCAGCCGACAGCGGCCTTGGTAAGGATTCGGCGCAGTCGGCCGAGCGGCGTCTGCGTCTGATGCGCGCGGTTTCCGACCAGGCGGCCGAGAGCCAGTCCGACGCGGCGGGGCATCTGGCGGAGTATCTGCAAAACCTGCGCACGGTGGAGGATCTTCTGCTCGGCGGGCGTCCGGTTTACCGCAACGTAGTGCATTTCGCGGTCGAGCATGGCGAGACCCACCAGCGCATGCTCGATGAATAAACGCAACAGATCCTGGCTCTCCCTCAGCTTCAGCCGCGCTTCAACTTCCGGCGTAATGTCCGGAGCGATACCAAAGATGCCGGCAACCGCGCCGTTCGGCCCGCTGACCGGATACTTGCGGTCGTCGATTACCCAGTGTTTCGATCCGTCTTGCCCCGTCAGTTGGTGAATCCAATTCACGCGGGAGTTTCAGCATCGCCTGGTTTTCGAGCTGGTACGACCGATCGGCGATCTCTTAAGGATATATGTCGTAATCTGTCTTTCCCGCAAGTTCGCCGGGGTCCTTGGCCGTTTCCGTCAGAAACGGGACTGCGTGGCTCGCCGCCAGAATCACGTGATTGCGGTTCTTCACGTAGATGTGATCGTTTGTGTTTTCGACGAGGCTTTTGAAGC
>CAVRDQ010000084.1:0-12316 GCA_963719655.1 uncultured Acidobacteriota bacterium
GAACCTACTTTCTCTTCCAGCGCACCCCGTCCTTGGTGTTTTCCAGGATGATGCCTTGTGCGAGCAGTTCATCGCGCACGGCGTCGCTGGTTTTGAAGTCCTTGGCCTTGCGCGCTTCGCTGTGCTTGGCCACCAGGGCCTCCACATCGGCGTCGCTGAGCGAGGCGCTCTGCGCCATCTCCAGGGCGGCGGCGCTGATCTTTTCCTCGCGGTTCTCACGGCGAGCCCACTGAACGGTGGCCTTCACGTGCTCCGCGTCGTGATCTTCCAGCACACTGAAGATTTCGTCGAAGTTGGTCAGCGCCCCGAGCAGGGCAGGGATGTCGCCCTTGGCGACCTTGCCCTGGTCGGCCATGGCGTTCACGTCGCGTACCAAGTCGAAGATGGCGGCCAAGGCCTGCGCCGTGTTCAGGTCGTCGTCCAGCGAGGCGTGCATCTCGCTCACGGCCCTGGCGGCCACGGCGGCGGACTCCGGATTTGCGCCTTCCGGCCAGTGGCTGGTCTCAAGGCGAATCTTGAAGTTGCGCAGCCGCTCCACGCTGCTGGCCGCCTGAGTAAGCCCGTCAAAGGTAAAGTTGAGCTGCTTGCGGTAGGGCACGCTCATCAGCAGCAGGCGAATGCTGGAAGGCTTGTGGCCCATCAGCACCAGGTCGCGCAGGGTATAAAAGTTGCCCAGCGACTTGGACATCTTCTGCCCCTCGACGAGCAGGAAGCGCACGTGCATCCAGTGGCGGGCGAAGGTCTTGCCGGTCATCGCCTCGCTCTGCGCAATCTCGTTCTCGTGGTGTGGGAAGAGAAGATCCTCGCCACCGGCGTGCAGATCGAAGCTCTCGCCCAGGTACTTCATCGCCATGGCCGAGCACTCGATGTGCCAGCCCGGGCGGCCCGGTCCAATCGCCGTCTCCCAGCTGGTCTCGCCCTCTTTCGGAGCCTTCCACAGGGCGAAGTCCCTCGCGTCATCTTTCTCGTACTCGTCGGCGTCCATGCGTCCGCTGCCGTCGGTGATCAGCCCGGTAAAGTCCTTCTTGCTCAACTTGCCGTACTCGGGGAATTTGCTGATGCGGTAATACCAGCTTCCATCCTCGGCCTGGTAGGCGACGCCCTTCCTGGCCAGCCCCTCAATCAGCGCGATCATCTCCGGAATGTTTTCCGTGGCGCGGCTGATGCGCTCCGGCTGCTGGATGGCGAGGGCCTGCATGTCCTCCAGGAATGCCTTCTCGTACTTGGCCGTATATTCGCCAATCGGCATGCCCTTCTGGTTGGCGTTGCGGATGATCTTGTCGTCCACGTCGGTGATGTTCATGACGTGCAGAAGCTGGCGCCCGCTCTGCAACAGGTGGCGGCGCAGAATATCCACGGCAATGAAGGTGCGGAAGTTTCCGATGTGTCCGTAGTCGTACACGGTGGGTCCGCAGGCGTAAAAGCGCACCAGGTTGTCCTGGGAGGGAGCGAATTCCTCGGTCTTTCCGCTGAGCGAGTTATAGAGGTGGAGCGACATGGCTTTCCTTCTCGTTCCAGTGAGCGATAGGCTTCGCTGCAATCTTTGAGTGCTCTATTGATTCTAAGGGCGCCCGCGCGGAGCCGCAACCAACAGTTGCTAGCTGATCAGGTGATAGTGGCCGTCGCGGCGGGTGATGCCAACCTCGGTGCCGAAGAGTTCCGTCAGCTTGCGGGCGGTCAGCAGACGGGCCTTGGGGCCGTCATCCACAATGCGGCCATCGCGCAAGAACAGTACACGGCCAATCTCCGGCACCACGTCCGGCAGATGATGCGTAATGAGCAGAAGGGTCAATCCGCCCTGCGGTGCAAGGCGGATTGACCCTTCTGCTCGTCTCGCGTCATCTCAAGGACGTGGTGCGGAGATGGCCGTGTATTGTTCTTGCGCGATGGCCGCATTGTGGATGGCGGCCCAAGCCAGTCTGCTGACCGCCCGCAAGCTGACGGAACTCTTCGGCACCGAGGTTGGCATCACCCGCCGCACGGACATCGCCTGATCAGCTAGCAACTGTTGGTTGCGGCTCCGCGCGGGCGCCCTTAGAATCAATAGAGCACTCAAAGATTGCAGCGAAGCCTCTCGCTCACTGGAACGAGAAGGAAAGCCATGTCGCTCCACCTCTATAACTCGCTCAGCGGAAAGACCGAGGAATTCGCTCCCTCCCAGGACAACCTGGTGCGCTTTTACGCCTGCGGACCCACCGTGTACGACTACGGACACATCGGAAACTTCCGCACCTTCATTGCCGTGGATATTCTGCGCCGCCACCTGTTGCAGAGCGGGCGCCAGCTTCTGCACGTCATGAACATCACCGACGTGGACGACAAGATCATCCGCAACGCCAACCAGAAGGGCATGCCGATTGGCGAATATACGGCCAAGTACGAGAAGGCATTCCTGGAGGACATGCAGGCCCTCGCCATCCAGCAGCCGGAGCGCATCAGCCGCGCCACGGAAAACATTCCGGAGATGATCGCGCTGATTGAGGGGCTGGCCAGGAAGGGCGTCGCCTACCAGGCCGAGGATGGAAGCTGGTATTACCGCATCAGCAAATTCCCCGAGTACGGCAAGTTGAGCAAGAAGGACTTTACCGGGCTGATCACCGACGGCAGCGGACGCATGGACGCCGACGAGTACGAGAAAGATGACGCGAGGGACTTCGCCCTGTGGAAGGCTCCGAAAGAGGGCGAGACCAGCTGGGAGACGGCGATTGGACCGGGCCGCCCGGGCTGGCACATCGAGTGCTCGGCCATGGCGATGAAGTACCTGGGCGAGAGCTTCGATCTGCACGCCGGTGGCGAGGATCTTCTCTTCCCACACCACGAGAACGAGATTGCGCAGAGCGAGGCGATGACCGGCAAGACCTTCGCCCGCCACTGGATGCATGTGCGCTTCCTGCTCGTCGAGGGGCAGAAGATGTCCAAGTCGCTGGGCAACTTTTATACCCTGCGCGACCTGGTGCTGATGGGCCACAAGCCTTCCAGCATTCGCCTGCTGCTGATGAGCGTGCCCTACCGCAAGCAGCTCAACTTTACCTTTGACGGGCTTACTCAGGCGGCCAGCAGCGTGGAGCGGCTGCGCAACTTCAAGATTCGCCTTGAGACCAGCCACTGGCCGGAAGGCGCAAATCCGGAGTCCGCCGCCGTGGCCGCCAGGGCCGTGAGCGAGATGCACGCCTCGCTGGACGACGACCTGAACACGGCGCAGGCCTTGGCCGCCATCTTCGACTTGGTACGCGACGTGAACGCCATGGCCGACCAGGGCAAGGTCGCCAAGGGCGACATCCCTGCCCTGCTCGGGGCGCTGACCAACTTCGACGAAATCTTCAGTGTGCTGGAAGATCACGACGCGGAGCACGTGAAGGCCACCGTTGAGTGGGCTCGCCGTGAGAACCGCGAGGAAAAGATCAGCGCCGCCGCCCTGGAGATGGCGCAGAGCGCCTCGCTCAGCGACGCCGATGTGGAGGCCCTGGTGGCCAAGCACAGCGAAGCGCGCAAGGCCAAGGACTTCAAAACCAGCGACGCCGTGCGCGACGAACTGCTCGCACAAGGCATCATCCTGGAGAACACCAAGGACGGCGTGCGCTGGAAGAGAAAATAGGTTCTGGCTCTAACGGGAGAGCGGCCTGCGGGCCGCTCTTTTCTTGCGCTCAACTTTCATGCGACTACGCTCTGCCGTTGATCTTCGCCCACCACCAGCGCACACCGACAAAGAGGAAGCGCCAGTCCTTGAAGAACTCCGGCGGCTTGCCCTCAAATGCGTGGCCGATGAACTGGAAGATCCATCCGAGAACGAAGAGCGCGGCGGCCAGCTTCCACGCCTGCGGATAGGCGATGCTGGCGGCCAGCACGGCGAAGGCGACCAGAATCATGGGAATTCCGATGGTGTGGCAGAGGCGGTTCACCGGATTCCGGTGGCTGAGGGAATACTGCGCGATCCACTGCTCTGATGTTCGATTGCCCCACATGGGCGGAGATGATAGCAAAAAACGTGGCGCCCGGTCCCGCTGGAGTCAGTCGCCGCTGGGCTCCACGGGTTCCAGCTCGATGGCTTCGGTCTCCTGGGTGTCATTGCGGACCTTGGCTCCCGTGACCAGCACCACGCTGAGGATGACCACCACGGAGCCGGCGAGCATGTAGCCATCCATGCGCTCGCCGTGGAGCAGCACTCCCAGGATGACGGCGACGATGGGGTTGACGTAGGCGTAGGTGGAGACCTTGGAGATGGATACATTCTTCAGCAGCCACACGTAGGCCGTGTAGCCAACAAGCGAGCCGGCAAAGACCAGGTAGACGATGGCCCACAAGGAACTGGCCACCCAGACCGTGCGGTGCAGATCGCCCGCGGCCAGCGCCAGCACGCCGCCAATCACGCCGGCCACCAGCATCTGCCAGCCGCTGGCCGTGTAGGGGTCCACCGCCATGTGCCAGCGCTTTACCAGCACGGAGCCCGAGGCCCAGCTGACGCTGCTGAACAGGACCAGCGCGGCGCCAAAGAGCTGGCGGCGATCCAGTCCGGAATGGCCCGCCAGGTCCGGCCATAGCAGGATGAGTACGCCAACCACTCCCAGGAAGATGCCGGCCAGCCCGCGCGGGCTCAGCCGCTCGTGTCCGTGGCTGAGGCGCTCCAGGATGAGAAACCACAGGGGCGTGACGGCGATGAACAGCGCGGCCAGACTGGTGGGCATCATGGTCTCCGCCCAGCCCAGCACCACGTTGGAGGTGACCAGCAGGAGGATTCCGATCACGGAAAGGCGCACCAGCTCCCGCCAGGTGATCCAGATGCGGTTGCCGGTGGCGGCGCGGTAGCCAAGCATCATCAGGCCGGCGGTGGTAAAACGCAGCCCGCCCATCATCAGGGGCGACAGGTGATCCACGGCCAGGCGGATGGCCAGGTAGGTGGAACCCCAGAGCACGTAGACCAGCGCAAATGCGATGATGACGTGCATTCTCTTGGGAGTGGGCGTGGAAGACATGAGTACCTTGTACTTACTCTAGCAGCTTTGTGACGGCAATCCGGCCGAACCCCTTGCCAGCCTCCACCACACAGGGCAGAATCAAAGGCGTATGCCGGCAAGAAGATTCCAGACTAGCGCCATCGTCGTGCTGACGCTCCATTCGCCGCGGCAGAAGTTCTTTGGCCGCCTGCTTTCGCTGAACGCCAGCGGCGTGGAACTGCGCGGCGTACCCTTGGAGAGCCTGGAGGACCTGGCGCGGCAGCTCCGCGCCCACGAGCCGGCCGGAGCTTCGACGCTCTTCTTCCCCATGCATCGCGTGGAGCGCATGGAACTGGATGAAGCCGCGGGCGAAGTGCCTGCCCTGGGCGTGACCTTTGCGAAGCAATCCGGGAGCACTTTGCAAGCGGTCTTCGGCGGCGGCCGGCGAAAGGCTCCGCGGTGATCAACGACCTGTGGACGGCGCCCAACCAGCTCACGCTGATGCGTCTGTTCTTCATCCCCTTTATCAATATCTGCATCGTGGAACGGCGCTACCACATAGCACTGATCCTGGTGGTGGTGGCCGGGCTAAGCGATGGACTGGACGGGATGGCGGCGCGCCTGCTGCATCAGCGCACAAGGCTGGGCGAATACCTGGATCCGATCGCCGACAAGCTCCTGCTCAGCTCGCTGTTCCTGGTCATGTCCTTCAACCACATGATTGCCTGGCGCTACACCGTGATGGTCTTCACGCGCGATCTCTCCATCCTGATCATCTCGGCCCTGCTGTACACGGTGGGTCTCCGTGACTTCCGGCCGGGCATTTTCGGCAAGATCAACACCGCCTGCCAGATCGCCGCCGTCTTCTTTGCCCTGCTCGCCAAGGTCTATCCGTACGAGTGGATCTGGATGACCGGCATGGTTTTACTCTACGGAGTATTCGCCTTCACCCTGGCCTCGGCCATTCACTATGTGGTGCTGACCGGGCAAAGGCTGAAGAAGCTGCAGGCCGTCCACTAAGGCGCTCGGCAACCGTGCTGCTTGTCAGACATGTATTCCCATAACTAACTTATTTTGAGTGATTTACGTTGACTTTCCGAATCGGCGGAGATATAAGCCTGCTTGATAGATCGTACTTATTTGCTAATTTTCATGGCTGAGCCGGAAGGAACTTATATGACCATTCTTGAAGAAATGGAGATTGCGCTGGCGGAAGAACAGTGGGCGCACGAGGTGGAAGACGAGCTGGTAGAGGAAGTCTCCCTTGAAGAACATTTTCAGGATTGCATCCCGGTGGAATCCCCGGGAAAAAGAAATGGGAAGGACGTGGTTCTTGTCTAACAAGAGGATCGTCCAGGGAATCTCGCACTGAACCTCCTGAACTGGAGTCTCGACGTACCTGACCCGGCTGTCCCTCCTACACAGTAGCGGCCGGGTCATTTTTCGTCTTCAGACGGGAGGCGGTTACCAGCCGGGCGGCCCAGTCGGCGGCCCGGGATTGCCCGTGAGCACGTGATGATCGTGTTCGTCTGCGGCATCCACCACATGGTAGCCCTCGGGCACCTCAAACAACTCAGCCGGAGGCTCGCCGCGGTCCAGGTGCGTCACCGTGGTGGTGAACTCGCCGGCCCAGGGATCGCGGTGCAGGCTGCGCATCACCAGTTCCAGCTCCGGGGAGAACCACTGCTCGCTGACGATATCAATCGGGCGGTCGTTGCCGATCTGGCCGGCCGCTAGCGTTGTGATAACCCTTGTGCCCTTGACGCGGAAGCCGAGCATGACCTGCTCGCCCAGGTTCTCCGTGCGCACGGGATTGGGAGCGGCCAGCAGCGGCTGTTCAATGCGCATGGGAGGCGCCGGGGTAAGACCCGCGTCCTCGGTGGCAAAGCCAAAGTTCGGACCCTGCGAGCTGCCGTCTGCCTGGGAATTCCCCGCCATGCGGTTACGGTGGATGAAGTTATGCAGGCTCCACTTGGAATCCTGCGGCGGGGGATTGTCCGCGCCATTCATCAGATGGCTGGGGCCGCTCTGCGCGCTGAGGCGCGCCACGTAGCTGGGCGCCGGGCGGGTGAGCTGGTAGCGGTGCGCCACCATCTCCTGGGGATTCAGCACAAAACCGATGCCGGTGCGATGATCCGCAACGGTGACAAACGTGGTGGGCGCGGCGCCGGCAGGCAGGCCCGGCACGTTCAGTTCAGACTCGCGGCGGATGCGGCCCAGGCCATCGCGGTAGAGGCGGGAGTGGGTGGCGCGCGCAATGTGATTGCCGTCCGTGAAGCTCTGGCGGTGCTCGGTGATGTACTCCACAAATAGCGGTTTGGCCTTGACCGGTTGCGCCCCCAGGGGATTGCTGACGCCGATGAGTCCCGAAGAGATGGAGATGGGCGGGGCCGAAATCTGCACGGAAATGACGGGTACGCTGTCTCCGCTTGACTCCAACGGAACTGGCTGCAACCTGGACTGTGCCGGCGCGGCCACGGCGGCCAGCAGCACAATCCCCAACAGTGGAACCTTGGCTTGCTTCATCGTCTACTCTCCCCGGGACAACTCCCCCCGGTCTCAATCTCTACGGCGGCCATTGCTACTCGGCCACGCGGATGGCACGCGCCAGTCCGTCGGCACCCACCACCACGTCGGCATTCACAAAGCCATCCCCCATGGTCTGCCCCAGGTTAGGACGAACCTGCCCCACCGGCACCTTGATGCGAACCACCTGCATCGGGCCGGAGCAGGTGACCGGGTCGCAATACATCAGGTTGGAATAGCCCTGCCAGGTGGAGCTGGCGGAGCTGGCCACGTTGCTGCCGCCCGCGCTGGCCAGCCGCAATACCGGCTGTGCCGAAGGCGTTGGCTCGGCGGCGGAATCCGAAGCGAGGCTGCCGCCCTCGAATGTGCCGGACTGGCGCTGAGCGGCCACTGCATGCAGCGGATTCCCAGCTTCCGGAAGCTGCGCAGAAGCCATCTGCACCGGTTGCGCCAGCCGCGACGGCGTACGGTGCTGGGCGATGGCGCCCGCAACCGCGGCGTGTTCGGTGGGCGCCGCCGCGGAACCGCCGCGGGGCGCGCTCATGGGACCGTTGGCGCGCTGCGGGGCCGTGACTACTCCCGTGCCGCGCCACAGGTGCACGCCGCTGGAGATGCTGGCCACCAGAAGGGCCGCCGCCGCAAGGCCGCTCCACCAGGCACGCGCGCTAATGGACGCACGCCGCGGAAAGTGCAGCACAGGGGGCGCCGCCGCCGGGGCGGAGAGGCGCTGCTGACGGCGGCGAAAGGCCTCCATTACGGCGCGGTCGGTGGCCGCGGATGGGCCGGCCGTGGCCAGTGCGGCAAGCTGCCGCAGGTTGGCCTGCACGGCGCTGCGCCGGGCATAGCCGGAGGCACAGGATTCACATTCACGCAGGTGGCGGGAGGCTTCGGGATAGAGAATCCCGGAGAGCATCTCGTCAACGTAGGTGTCGAACTCATTGCATCTCATAGCGAACACCCTTGGATCATTCCTCCCGCGGTCCGCCCTGAGGGCTGGGTGCGGGATTCAAGCTTTTTGGCCAGAAGTTTATGGGCGCGGTTGAGGCGGGAGCGCACGGTGCCGAGGTTGCATTGCAGCTGCTCGGCGGCATCGGCATAGCTCATCTCGCAGAGGTCGCAGAGCACGACGACCTCCCGGTAGTGCAGCGGCAGCCGCTGTACGGCCCCGCGGACCAGTTCCACGGTCTCACCGCGAAGCAGATCGGCCATGGTATCGTCGGCGCTCTCGAGGGTAAGCTCCATGTCTTCGCCGTCCTCGTTCTGGTTGACCAGCGGTGCCACGCGCAACGCCGAACGGTGAGCGCGGTGCACCAGGTTGCGTGCAATGCCCAGCAGAAAGCTCAACACCTGCCCCTTGCTCTGGTCGTAGCGGCTGCCTTCTTCGATCAGGGTGAGGAAGGCATCCTGCACCACGTCCTCGGCCAGCGCCTGCGAGCCGGTCATGTGCAAGGCGAAGCGGTAGACCGAGGACTTGCATCTTGCGTAGAGCGCAGCAAAGGCTCCCTCATCGCCAAGCAGGGCAAGGCGGAGGAGTTCCGGCTCCGGAAGAGTTTCGGTCAACGGCATCGAGCTCACGGCATAAGCGGACAACCAGCGGTCCACCCAGTATTACCCTCCCAAGGGCTTTTAGTTCCAACATATTTGAGATGCCCGAGGGGCGATAAGCGATGGTGGAAAACGGAATAGACGCCGGGCGCAGACGAAGGCGGGGAAAACCGCCACATTCTGTTTGCTTTCAATGAGTTAAGCGAAAGCGCCATGGCGGCCCAGCGGCGGCCAACGCCGTGCCGTCAGAGGCCGTCGTTGCCGAGGTGGTTGTCCGTTCGATCCGGGGCGAGAGCAATCAGCAGCAGATAGGCATTGAATGAGAAGATCATCAGCACGAGGGCTCCGACGACGCTCGCCTTCCAGCCCGCTGGGTTGTCATCGTCAAAGTCCTGGTAGAAGTCGCGAATCTCCTGGGCCTTCCAGCCGCCGATGCCGGCAAAGACCAGCACCGTCACCGTACAGATTCCCCAGATGAAGTGCGAGTTGCCCAGCCAGGAGTTGATGGCTGCGAGGATCAGGGTACCCGAGGCGATCATGCCCATGGTGGCCAGCGGCGAAGCCAGGTTCACGCCAAAGATGTATCCGGCGGCGGCCGTTACTGCATACGTCAGCCCGGCGCAGACGAAGAGCAGCGTCAGCAGGCGCGGCGTAAGAAACAGCGAGAACTCCAGGGTGCTGAAGGCCGTGTAGGCGAACAGCAGCACGGCGGCGGCGACCATGCCCAGCTTTTCCACGTAGCGGCTGCACAGCAGGGCAAAGCCAAACTGCACCAGCAGCAGCACGCGCACGGGAGCGGTCAAGGCCGTCAGCCATTCGAGCGGCCCCGGCGGAACCGTGGGATCCACCAGAGACCACGCCGCGGCGGCCCCGATGAGCAGAAGTCCGGCGGCCAGAAGGTAGGCGCGGGCCAGCACGCGGCGGCCTGTCTGCTCCAGAGCATCGTCAGGAACGACATCGTCAGGAACGACATCGTCCGGAACGAAATTGGCCGGAACAGCGTCGGCGGCTGGTGGAGCTTCGTCCAGGGGGTGCGGCTCAGAGCCTTCCGGCAGCTGGTCGAGCAATTCAGGATGCGGGCCGTGGGCGATGCGGTTTTCCGCCACGGGCAGAATGCCGCAGCCCTCCGGAATGGGCGGCAGTTCACCGTGCGGCGGCTTGGGTGTGGAATCGCTCATCCGGGTTCACTCATGCGGAAGCATTGCCTGGGATCATGGTGCCATAACGGCAGCGCATAAAACCAAGGTGCCCCGGCCGGGATGGCGGCAGCCGGAGCACCGCAAACTTTCCTGCGCACAAATGCCGGCCGTTAACTGGCCGGGCGCGGAACAATCTCATCTCCGTGGATGTGGAACTGCGCCGAGCAGGTATCCGAGCCGCAGATGATGGGCACAACGCCGACCATCTGCTTGCGCGTGATGAGGCCGAGGGTGGCGCAGGTGGGACAGGCGAGCACGGCCCAGAAGGGATCACTCTCGTCGCCGGTTTCGCCCGCGTTATCCAGGACGAAGACCGTGCCGGGGGCCATCTGCTCGGGAATCCACTGGGGGAGATAGTTAATCTCGACGATCATGCGGTCACCTCCAAAGTCTCTGCGAAGAGTCTCTTCATGAATGTGCCTTGGTTCGGGCGATGTTGCCCGCACGAACCGTGTGAGAGCTTTTCTTAGGAGCCTGCGGATGCGCCGGCGGCGTCAGGTCCTGCAACACCGGGGCCAGGCAGAGGGCAAGCAGAGGCTGCCGCGCGTTGCGCAGAAGATCCACGACGCCATGCTCGGAGTCGCAGAGGAAGACGCTTCCGCCGTCGGTGAGCAGATGCAACTGGCTGCCGCGCGCGGCCAAATCGGCCAGGCGATGGCCGTAATCGCGCTCCAGCAACTCCAGCACGCGGCGGATGCGCTGCAGGCTGATGCCGCGGCGGCGCAGGTCGCCGAGGACGCTGAGTTCGACGAGATCTTTGGGGGAGTAAAGGCGGCGATGTCCCTGGCGGGCGGGCGTCACAATGCCCTGCTCATCCCACCACTGCAACTGGCGTGGCGTGAGGCCGGTGCGCTGGCAAACCTGGCTGGATGTGAAGCTTGTGCCCATTGCCTCCACCGGACCAAATCGCTAGGGACTCGATTGCAAAGGAACAGAAACACGCATCTTGTTTGAAACATAACCCAAACAAAATGTTGCACCCATTCTAGGGCACTTTTGGCTGGTGTCAATAGGTATGAGCCTGTGAAAACAACCAGATGGCCTGCCGGGCGGAGCGTGGAACAGTTGCGCAGAGCAGCACCCGTGCGGGCAATCTGCTATCGTTTTCCCATGCGGCTGGTCATCAATGGCGAGGAAAAAGAATTTGCGGCGGCGACCCTGGAAGCCCTGGTGGAGGAGCTGGGCATGAAGGGCGATCGCGTGGCCGTGGAGCTGAACCGCGAGATCGTTCCGCGAGCAAAATGGGCGGCCAGTGAGTTGCACGCGGGCGACCGGTTGGAGATCGTCCACTTTGTGGGCGGCGGGTAGCCGAAGGCGGCGCGCGGCGTGGACCGATAACCATGGACCTCTACCAGAAGATTCGCACCATCCCCACCAATCCCGGGGTCTACCTCTACAAAAACGCCGAGGGCGAGGTCATCTACGTCGGCAAGGCGAAGAACCTGCGGGCGCGGGTGCGCAGCTACTTTGGCGAAGGCGCGGCGGAAAACGCCAAGACCGGCAGCCTGCTGCGCGAGGCCGTGGACATTGAGTACATCGTCGTCGGCAACGAGCGCGAAGCCCTGGCCTTAGAGAACAACCTGATCAAGCAGAAGCAGCCGCGTTACAACGTGCTGCTGCGCGACGACAAGACTTATCCCTACATCAAGCTGACGCCGGAGAAATTTCCGCGCGTGTATGTGACGCGCAAGATGAACAAGGATGGCGCCAGCTACTTTGGTCCTTACCTGCCGTCGAGCCTGGCCTACCGCGTGCTTGATTTAATCCACCGCAGCTTTCTGTTGCCATCGTGCAGCATTGACATGACGCGCGACCATCCGCGGCCGTGTCTGCAATATCACATCAAGCGCTGCCTGGGTCCGTGCGTGCAAGGCCTGGTGACTCCGGAGCGATACGGCGAAGCAGTGAAGGATGCCCGGCTGCTGCTGGAAGGGCGAGGCGGCGAGCTGGCGGCCAGCCTGCGCGAACGCATGGACGTGGCCGCCAGCGAGACTCGCTTTGAGGCCGCGGCACGCTATCGCGATCAGATTGTCACCATCGGGCAACTGGGCGAGAAACAGCGCATGGACCGCGCCCATGGCGACGACACCGACCTGATGGGTTATCACTACGAGA
>CAVRDQ010000085.1:0-21892 GCA_963719655.1 uncultured Acidobacteriota bacterium
GCATTCAAATTCGTGTGCAGTTCGCTGCCATGGCCGGTGCATCCCGCCATGACGACGATTCCGCGCATCGTAGTTTACAAAGACACCACGCTCTCGGATTTTGCCGGCCTGGCCTGCGGCAGCGCATGGCCGTTGGTGGCCCGCCGCGCGCGGCACTCCGTGCTGCACGTGCCTAAGCTGTTGCTGCGCCGCTTTGCTCCCGCCAGGTTTGGCGTGGGCCCCGACCCGGAGGCGCAATGAGCCGCGTAAATGTATTCGTGCTGATTGACGCTCTCGGCTGGGAACTGGTGGCACAGCGGCCATTCCTGGCGCAGTACCTGCCGCATCAGCAGGAGGTGCGCACGCTGCTGGGTTACAGCTCGGGGATCATTCCATCCATCCTCACCGGGCAGACTCCGGCGGAGAACGGCGTGTGGAACCTGGTTTACTACGATCCCGCGCGCTCGCCCTTCCGCCACATGAAGCACCTTGGGACGCTGCCGGGCCGCCTGCTCAACAATCGTTACGGACGTCGCGCGCTCACCGAACTGGGCCGCCGCGTGCTGGGCCTGGGTTCGAGCTTCGATGTCAGCGTGCCGCCGCAGACTCTGCCATGGTTCCACTGGGCGGAGGGCCGCAACATTTACGCGCGGCAGGGAATTCCCGGCCGGCGCAGCATCTTCGACCTGCTGCACGAGCGCGGCGTGGAGCACAGGATTTACTCCTACAAGGATCCTCTGACCGACGCCGAGATTCTGCTGCGCGCCGAGGCCGACATCACCAGCGGCTCGGGCGAGTTCTTCTTCCTCTATCTCTCCGAGCTGGACATGTTCCTGCATCTGAACCGGCACGATCCGGAGAAGATCGCCCTCAAGCTGGAGTGGTATGAGCGGGAACTGGGAAAGGTCTTCGCCTCCGCCATCGCGCGCGATCCCAAGGCCGGGCTGCACGTCTTCAGCGATCACGGCATGACGCCCGTGGTGCGGCACTGCGATCTCGCGGCCGAGGTGGCATCCACCGGCCTGCGAACGCCGGAAGATTACCTGGCCGTTTACGATTCGACGATGGCGCGCTTCTGGTTCTTCACGGATGATGCGCGCGCCAAGATCACCGAGCGGCTCCGGGGCCTCGACTACATTCAGATTCTGAGCGACGACGAGCTGCGCGAATTCGGCGTGTACTTTGAAGATCATCGCTACGGCGAAGTGGTTGCGCTGCTCGCGCCGGGCTCCATCGTCGCCGAAGGTGGATTCAACGGCAGCGGCTGGCGGCCCGCGGGCATGCACGGATACCACCCGGACGATCCCTTCGCCAGCGCCGTGTACTTGTCGAGCGCCACGCCCGAGACCAGGCCGAAGACCGTGCGCGAGATTTTCTCCATCATGCAGGAGGCCGCACGATGAGCACTCCGTTGACGGTCTGCATGTTTGACAACGAGCGCGTGCGCGGCGGCGCCGAGGAGCACATGCTCTGCCTGCTGAAGGGGCTGGACCGTGCGCGCTTTCGTCCGCTGCTGGTGTGTCCGCCGGAGTTGCTGGCACAACTCGCGCCGGAGCTGCCGAAGGATGTGACGACCTACGCCATGTGGTTGCACTCGCATCGCCAGGTGGGCTTGATGCACGAGTTGGCCGGATTTTTCCGCCGCCAGAAGGTGCAGGTGCTGCACTCGCACGGCTTCCGTCCCAGTCTGCTGGCGTCGCCCGTGGGGCGCTGGGCGGGCGTGGCGGCCAACGTGGAGACTCCGCATGTGCGTGAATACTGGCGCAAAGGCTGGAAGGCCGACTATCGCATTGACCGCCTGGCCGGGCGCATCGTGGATGGCTACATCGCGGTGAGCGAGGCCAACGGCCGCTACCTGCGCGAGGAGAAGCAACTGCCAGCGCTCAAGGTCAAGGTCATCCGCAATGGCAGCGACCTCTCGCGCTTTGTGCCGTCGCCGGGAGTTTCGGCCGAGGCGGCGTCACTGCGCGTGGCGGCGGGCTTTGGCGAGCAGGACAAGGTTCTGTTCGTGGCCGCGCGACTGGAGCCGCAAAAGGGCCACGCTGTGCTGCTGCGCGCCATGGCCGCCCTGCGCCAGGAGTTTCCCACGCTGCGGCTGGTTGCGCTTGGCGAAGGCACGTTGCGCGGCGAACTGGAAAAGTTGACGGCCGAGTTGAAGCTGACGGGCAGCGTCTACATGCCGGGGCATTCGCCGGATGTGGTGCGCTGGATGGCCGCGGCCGACCTTTGCGTGCTGCCGTCGTTTGCCGAGGGGTTGCCGCTCTTCGCCATCGAATGCCTGGCCATGCAGCGTCCCATGGTGGCTACCGCCGTGGATGGCACGCCGGAGATCGTGGTGAACGGCCGCACCGGGCTGACCGTGCCTCCGGGTGACGTAAGCGCGTTGGCCTCTGCGATTGGCGCGTTGCTGCGGGAGCCCGAACGCGCCGCGCAACTGGCGGCCAACGGAGCCGAGTGGGTGCGCAAACACTTCAGCCTGGAGCGGCAGATTCGCGAGACCGAAGATTTCTATCTGGCGCTGTACCGTGCGCGCAAGCAGCGCGGCGCCGCCCGGGAAAGAGTTTGATGCGGAGGCGGCAACGCGCAGCCGTCCGTGAGGAGAGTGTATGACCCAGAGCGATCAGATCCAGACCACGCCGCCCGAACTGGCTTTTCCCGTGGCCGAGGCGATGGTGCGCGCCTGCCGCGACACCTTCGGTCCCACCCTGCGCGCCGTGGTGCTGACCGGCAGCCTGGCTCGCAACGAGGGCAGCTACCTGGTGCGCGACGGCCGCCGCGTGTTGCAGAGCGACGTGGAAGCCATGGTGGTGCTGCATGATGGCGCATCGCTGCCCACCAGGCACTCCAGCCGCGCCCTGTGCCGGCTGGCGCAAAGTCATCTGGCCGACCGCGGCATTCACGTGGAGGTCAGCTTCAGCGTGGTGCATGCGAATTATCTGCGCGAGCTGCCGCCGCACATTTACAGCTACGAACTGCGCGCCTGCGGCGTGGTGCTCTTCGGAGAGGCCGACATCCTCAGCCTGATTCCAAGTTTCTCCGCCGCCCAGCTCAGCCACGAGGACGCCTGGCGCATGCTGGCCAACCGCCTGATCGAGCAGATGGAGAGCTCGGGCGAGGGCGAGTTCAAGGCCGGCGGAATGCGCTATCGCAGCATCAAACTTTGCCTCGACGTGGCCTCGGCCATGCTGGTCTTCAGCGGGCGCTTTGAGGCCGGCTATCGCGCCCGCCTGGAGCGCATGGAGCAATTCGCTCTCACGCCCGAGGCGCGCGACCTCCCGGTGGATATGGTGGAGTTCATGCCCCTTTTGCGCCAATCGGTGGCGCTCAAGCTGGAGCCCGAGGGCGCGGCCAACCTGGGCTCAGGCTTTGAGGGGACGGTGACGCGCTGGGCCTGGCAGGCCTGGCTGTGGCAATTGCAGCGCATGGCGCCCGCAGCCGCGCAGGAGAGCGTGGAACTGATGGTGCGCAGCTTTGGCCGCTCGCAGGGCATCAAACGATTGCTGCGCGGCTGGCTCTACGCGGTGCGCCGCACGGGATGGCTGGCCTCGGCGCTCTATTGGCCCAAGTGGACGGTGACGGCCATGAAGGTGCTGACGCCGCGCCACGCGATTTACCTCGCGGCTTATCGCTGGCACATGGCGTGCTCCGCGCAGACGGCGGCCGAGTTGCCTGCCTGCATGGATAGCGTGCGCGAGCTGTTGCCCATTGCCGGACATCTGGCGGAGGGCGACGCCGCAGCGCTGGCCACGCAACTGGTGTGGAACTATAAGGAATTCACGGTGGAGACGCGCGCGTAGCTTTTCGCCATGGCGCGCCATCATGGCGCGCCGGTCCATGGCAGCGCGCAGGGAATTGCAAACCGTTCGCCGCTGGCGCAAGACAGGCCACGCGAACCAGAGACAGTGAGGTACATCGAATGCCGACCGAAGTAAGTAAGGTGATCCTGCGCGGAGTCAGCGACCAGACCCTGCGCGACCGCGTGCGTGAATGCATGGAGTTCTGTGACTGGAAGAGCCTGGTGGCACCGGGCTCGACCGTGGTGGTCAAGCCCAACCTTTGCACCGCCGTGCCGGAGAAGTGGGAGATGTCGAACACCGATCCGCGCATCTGCTACGCCCTCTGCGAGCTGCTCCTGGAGCGCGCCGCCAAGGTCTACGTCGTCGAATCCGACGGCCTGCGCCAGACCGCGTGGGAGGCCTTCGAGGTCAGCGGCTACCACAAGCTCAAGGAGCTTGGCGTGGAACTGGTGGACCTCACCGAGGCCGAGCAGGTCGAGGTCAACGTGCCTCCGGCGGGCAAGGTGCGCCTGCCCAAGCTCATGATGCAGGGTCACACGTTCATCACCCTGCCCGTGCTTAAGACGCACGCGCTCACCTACTTTACCGGCAGCATCAAGAACCAGTGGGGATGCGTGCCGCAGTACGATCGCATCCTTCTACACCAGTACCTCAATCCCATGCTGGCCGAGCTGCATGCCATCTTCAATCCGCGGATCTCCATCATGGACGGCATCATCGCCATGGAGGGCCGCGGACCCGCCAACGGCAAGCCGCGCCGCATGGATCTCATCCTGGCCAGCCGTGACAACGTCGCGGTGGACGCCACCGGAATGCGCCTGGCCGGCCTGAACGTGGAGATGTGCAAGCACCTGTTGCTGACGGCCAATAAAGGCTTGGGCACCTGGCGCGACGCGGAGATCGAGATTGACGGTGATTTTGCCGCGCACGCCGCCCACTTCGAGCCCGCCATCCTCGACAAGGCCATTGCCGCCATGGACTACATGAGCCGCTACCGCTGGTTTGTGAAGTACATGCTGGAGAAGAATTTCGTCTTCTATCCCGTCCGCGCCGTGGTGCAGATGCTGCGCCGCGCGGGCGTGGTGGAGGGGGGATAGATTGCTCTGCGCCTGCACAACTGAGCGGCGGGGTTTTCAGTGGGGCTCCCAGTGAAGATACTCGCCGTCCTGCTGTCTCCGCCCGTGCCCACCACGGCGGGCCACCGCGTGCGCAATCGCAGCATCCTGCGCGCCCTGGCCCAGGAGGGTCATGAGGTGACGGTGGCCAGCTTTGCAGATCCCGGCGAGCTTGCCACTCCGGCGCGCGAGTGGGGCGGCCTGTGCCGTGCCTATCACCTGGTGCCGGCTCCGTTGGGCAGCGCCATGGCGCGCCTGCTCAGCCTGCCGGATGTGCGCCCCTACGGCGCGGTGCGGCTCACGGTGCCCGCCATGCAGGAGCTTGTGCTGCGACTGCTGTCCGCGGAGAAGTTCGACGTCATCCTCTGCGATGACTGTTACATGGCCGGCAATCTTCCGGCCGAGCCCGCCATCCCGGTGGTGATGAACAAGCACGACATCACCTGCAACATCGTGCGCCAGTTTGCCAATGCCTCGCCCAATCCCTTCAAGCGCCTCTACGCCGGCATGGAGGCCAACAAGATCGAGCGGTTGGAGATGGAAGCCTGCCGACGCGCCCAGGCCGTCGCCGTCTGCTCCGTGGACGATGCCCGCGCGCTGAATGACGTTGCCCGCGGCCTGCGCCAGTTCGTGGTGCCCAACGTGGTGGATACCGACAAGTACACGCCGCATCCCGTGGGCGATGGCCACAGCGTGGTGTTTGTGGGCGCCATGGACTGGCTGCCCAATCAGGATGGCGCGGACTTCCTGGTCTTCGACATTCTTCCGCGCCTGCGCCAACTGGTGCCCAACGCGCGCATCGTGCTGGCGGGCCGCAACCCATCGCCGGAGTTCATCGCCCGCTACGAGGATTTTCCCGATGTCACCTTTACCGGCACCGTGGTTGAGCTGCGCCCCATCCTGGCGCGCGCCTCGGTCTGCGTGGTTCCTTTGCGCATCGGCAGCGGCACGCGCTTGAAGATTCTGGAAGCCGGAGCGATGGGCAAGCCAACCGTCTCCACCACGTTGGGCGCCGAAGGTTTGGAGCTGGCCAACGGCTCGGAGATTCTGCTGGAAGACGCGCCACGCGCCTTTGCCGAGGCCGTCGCCGGGTTGCTGCTCAATCCCACGCGCGCCCAGGCCATGGGCATGGCCGCCCGCGCGGCGGTGGAAGAGCGTTACAGCATTCCCGCCCTGCGCCGCCACCTGGCCTACATGCTCGACAAGCTTGCGCCATCCCCTGCGGAGGCGCGCCCGTGATCATCTTCTACCTGCTGCTGCTCTCGCTGCCCTTTGTGGAACACGGCTTCTTCGGCATGGCCATTGGCCCGCTGACGATGGAGAAGCTCATCGGCGCCACCTGTTTTCTGTACGCCATCACCTACCTGCCGCAGCGCCGCGAGGTGCCGCGCTTCTTCGCCTCGCCGCAGGCCAAGGCCTTCGCACTCTACGTTGGACTGGCGGTTGTCAGCTACCTGGCCACGGCAGAGGTGTTTGATTTCGTGGACCTGATCGGCGTCTTCTTCTCGCAGCTCGTCTTTTTCGTCACCGTCATGATCCTGGTGGATTCGCGCGAGCGGTTGGAGGCGACGGTTGTCACCGTGACCGCCTCGGTCGGCATCGTCTCGCTCTACCTCATCCGCGAGTGGGTGGGCAACGTGGGCGCCTACGGCATCAGCTACCGTCCGGGATTTGTGGCGGGCGATCCCAACGTCTTCAGCGCTTCGGCCCTGCTGGTGCTGCCCATCATGCTCTGTCCCATCCGTTACGCCGAGCGCGGATGGCAGCGCCTGGGAGCCATGTTCAGCCTGTTCGTCACGCTGGTGGCCTTTGTGCTGGCGGCCTCACGCGGAGGCATGCTCGGATTGATGTGCATGTCTCTGTGGCACATGCACGACTGGCGCCGCCGCATGATCGCCCTCGTGGTCATCGCCGCCCTGGTCGGCGGAGCCTTCCTGCTGCCATCCTCGCCGCTCGACCGCCTGTTGAAGCCCAACGAGAGCGATCTGGAATCGAGCAACATTCGACTGCAACTTTGGACGGCTTCGGGGCTCATCTTTCAGGACCACCCCATCTTCGGCGTCGGCCTGTACAACTTCCCCAAGTATCTGCATCAGTATCTGCCTCCGGGCGTGGACCTCGAATTCGTTGTCCCGCACAACACGTATCTGGAAGCGCTGGTGGAACTGGGACTGATCGGCCTCCTGCTCTTCCTCTCCGTCATCGGCTTTACGTTGCTTTCGCTGCACCAACTGCGCCGCGCCGCCATCGCCGCCGGCGACGCCTATTACACGGCGCTGGCCACCGGAGTAAGCAGCGGCATCGTGGGCTTCGCCGTGGCCGTCTTTTTTCTCTCGGCCAAACACGCCAAGCTCTTCTGGTTCTCCGTCTTCCTCTCGGCCTGCATGGCGCCCATCATGGAGCACAGCTTCCGCCAGGCGCGCGAGAAGGAAGAAAAGTCTGCGCTGGACTCAGAGCCGGATACGCCGGGGGCGACGCAGGATGAGCTAATCGCGGCATCCGGCAGCGCAGCTTCGGTTGAGAACGCTGGTGTCGAGTCCAACACCGCCGAGCCATCCGCCACGGACTCCACCACCGCCGAGACCACCGACGGCGCGGCGCCGGAGAGCACCAAAACCGAGCCGCCGCCGATTCGCGTCGGCAACTGGCTGTCGCGTCACTAGTCACACAGCGGGGAAGGGAAGCACAGCACCTTGAGCACCACGCCCACAGATCGCACCTCGCCGTTGCGCAGTGTCTTTGCCAACTGGGCGGGACTCGGCGTGAACGCCACGCTCAGCCTGGTACTGACGCCGGTGCTGGTGCATGGCCTGGGCAATCTCTACTTTGGAATGTACATGCTGGTCATGGCCGTGCTCGACTCCTGCGGCCTGCTCGACTTCGGCATGCGCACGGCGATGTTCCGCTTTCTGGCCAGACACGTGGGCAGCGGCCAGCGCGAGGAGCTGGAACGCAGCTTCGCCTCGGGCTTCCTCATCGCCTGCACCTCGACGGCCTTGATCCTTTTGGCGGCCCTCGGCGCGGTCCTGCTGGTGCCGCACCTTTTCACCGTCGCGCCGGCCGACCGTCCCATCTTCCGCACCCTGCTGCTGCTGTGCGGTGGCGCGGTGGCGGCCACGTTTCTGGCGCAGAGCTTCAACACCTACATGTGCGCCTTCCGCCGCTTTGACATCTACAACCTGGTCTCGGCCGGCACGGGAGTCTTGCGCGCCATCCTGATCGTCATCGTGCTGGCCATGGGCGGGCGCGTCGTCGCCGTGGGCACGGTCACCTTGGTGGTCTCACTGCTTTCGCTGTTCGCCGCCTCAAGGCTGGTGCGCGTCGCCGATCCCAACTTCCGGCTCTCGCTGCGCATGGTCAGCCGCACCCGCATTCGCGAGCTGCTCGCCTTCAGCGGCAACGCATTTCTCGGCACCCTGGGAGACCAGCTCCGCTTCTTCATTGATTCGGTGGTCATCGGACGCGTGCTCGGCATCGCGCTCATCACCCCTTTCGTCATCCCCGGCCGGCTCATGGTGCTCTTCCGCGAGCTGGGCTTTGCCCTGGCCAGCCCCTTGAGCGGAGTGATGAGCGAGCACGCCGGGCGCAATGACCGAGAGGAGTTGACGAAGAGCTTTCTGGCCGCCACGCGACTCTGCCTGCTGCTCAGCTTCTTCATCAGCCTTCTGCTCGTCGTAAACGGCGCGGCGCTGATTCGCTTCTGGGTGGGGCCGGGCTTTGCCTCGTCCTACATGCTGATGTTGGTTTTGCTTTCGGGTTACGTGCTGATGCTGGGCCAGCAGCCCTCGGTGGACCTGTTGCTGGCGCAGGGCCGCCACCAGTTGCGCGGCTGGTGGAATCTGGGCGAAGGCGCCGCCAATCTTTTGCTCAGCGTCTACTGGGGACGCAAGTACGGACTCGTCGGCATCGCCTTGGGCACGGCCGCGCCCATGATCTTTGTGCAGATCTGCATCCAGCCCTGGTACGCGCTGCGCACCATTCATCTGCCCGCATTGCGCTACCTGCGGGAGGCCTTCCTGCGTCCCTTGCTGGTGGTGGCGCTTGTGCTGGGAGTGTGCGCCACTCTGCACATCTGGCAGCATCCTTACAGCGCGGCCTGGCTGCTCTTCAGCGGAGCGTGGCAGACGGCATTGTTCATCGCCCTGGGCTGGTGGATTGTTCTCAACTCCGACGAGCGTGCGCACTTCCTGGAAAAAGCAAAGAGCGCGCTGGGCCACGAGTAAACTCCGCACCGGTTCGGCGGCGCTTCCCTGAGAATGTACGCAGTGAATGAGCAGGGCCGAAGCCTCTAGCCGCGGTCGAATCCGCCCCGGTCCAATCCGTCGCGGCCTAATCCGTCGCGGCCTAATCCGTCGCGGCCCAATCCAACGCTGCGTCCATAGCGATAGGCGCCCACAAAGTCGTCCCACGGGCGGCCGCTCCGCTGCTTCAGCGTGGCCAGCAAGGCAATCAAAGCAAAGCCGGTCATCAGCCATCCAAAGGAGAAGCGGTTGCCGCGCCAGTTGCGGTGGTAAAGATAGCTGTTGCCGCGCACCACTCCGGCGCTCCAGTGTTCGCTTCGCCGCCCCGCGGGGCTGGAGTTGTGCACCAGCCGCGCCCGCGGATCAATCTCCAGGCGCGTGCCCGGGGGCAGGTGCATGCAGTAGTCCACGTCCTCGCCCTCGCTGGCGCCGCGCAGGTTGTCGTCAAAGCGCACGCCCGCAATGGCCGACGCGCGGAAGCTCATCAGTCCGCCGCCGAAGCGTGTGACCGGGATGCGTCCCGAATGGCGCAGCTCCGCGGCGCGATGGTAGATGGCCTGGCGCTCGTCGCGGAATGGTCCATGCACAAAGATGGACTGCCACAGACGATGGCTCAGCGCTCCCGGCGTGTAGTTGGTGATGATGCCGCTGATGCCGCCCACCTGCGGGTCTTCGACGTAGCCTTCCAGCAGCCGCTCGATGAAGTCTTCCTCCAGCTCCACGTCATCATCCAGAAACAGGATGACCTCGCTGTGGTTCATGTCGAGCGCCACGTTGCGCGCAATGGCCAGTCCATTGATCCCGGGGTCGCGACGGTAGTTGAGGACCATGCTCCCGCCCTGCGGCGAGGCCTCGATCAGTGCCCGCACCACGCGCTCGCTCTCATCCGTGCGGCTCTGGTCCACGATGAGCAGCTCCTGGGGCAGAACGCTCTGCCGCAAAAGAGTCTCAATGGTCACGCCGAGGTCATGCGGACGGTTCAACGTGGGGATCATCACGGCCAATGTGGGCCGCGTACGGCCAGTGGGAGCCGTGGAGCCAGGAGTGGAGGCGTTGCTCACAGGGATGCCCGTCCCACGGCGGCCATCCGCCGGCAGCAACTGCCAGCCACGCCCATAACCTGACCCTCGATAATGATATGCAAAATCACGCTGCGCAATTATACGAGAGTGCTCACCTGCGCATGGCTTTTTCCCCGCCTTGCGGCGAATCTGCCGGGTGACCCCGGTAACCTGCCGGAGCTGGTTGCCGCATGTTGTTGCAAAATCGCGGGCCTCCGCATTTTGAACTCACGGGCTGGCCTCGCTTTCTGGCAAACTGTTCGCTGCACCCTATGTCGCAGTTGGCCCACACTCCGTCTGAAGCGCTGCCGGAAGCATCGGCTCCATTTCGCTTTCTCACCTGGCGCCAGAGCTGGCGTCTGGTGCTGCTGCTGGGCTGCCTCCTGCTGGCCTACGCTCCTGTGCTGGCGCACCTGGTCGGCCAGTGGTCGGATGAGCCGGACTACTCGCATGGCTTCATCGTGCCGTTTTTCGCTCTCTGGGTGCTGTGGGAGCGCCGCGACAAATTACGCGCAATTCCACGGCGCCCGCACTGGGCGGGGCTAGCCGTCATCGTGCTTTCGCTGGTGCTGCTGGTGCTGGGAACCTTTGGCGCCGAGCTGTTCCTGCAGCGCATCTCGCTGCCGCTGCTGATTGCCGGGCTCGTTCTCTGGTTCCGCGGATGGCCAACTCTGCGCGCTGCGATGTATCCTCTGCTGGTCCTGCTGCTGGCCATCCCTTTTCCCGGAGTCATCTACTTCCAAATCGTCTTTCCCCTGCAGATACTGGCCTCGCGGCTGGCCACGTGGTTCCTGCACGCGATTGATCTTTTCCCCGTGCTGCGTGAGGGCAACGTCATCGTGCTCTCCAACACCCGGTTGGAAGTGGCCGAAGCCTGTAGCGGTGTGCGTTCGCTGCTCAGCCTGCTGACCATCGCCGTGATTTACTCCTACATCGCCGAGCGACGGGTGCTGGTGCGCTGGTTGCTCTGCCTGCTGGTGGTGCCCATCGCCATTGCCGGTAACGCCGGACGCGTGGTTTTTGCCGCCTGCTCGGCGGAGATGGCCGGCGCCAGCGCCGTCGAAGGTTGGGGACACTTCCTCAGCGGCATCTTCCTCTTCTTCATCAGCACGCTTCTGCTGGTGCTGGCCCATGTGTTGATCCTCGCCGCCGGCCGCCGCCTGGGTTGGCTTCATCCGGAGCCCGGAGGCGACCGGTGACCGGCCCGCGCTATTGGACGGTGATCGTGCTGCTGCTGGCAGGTGCGCTGGCCGCCGCGCTGCCGCGCGCGCAGGCTCCGGTCGCGCCGCCCCAGTTGCAACTTCTTCCGCAGGAGATCGGCGGCTGGTCGTCGGAAGACATTCCCATCGAGCCGCGTCTGGTCGAGGCCAGCAAGGTGGATGCTTACCTCAGCCGCGTCTATCGCCACGCGCCGCAGGATGACACGGGCCGCCCCGCCGAGCTTGGCGTCTACGTTGGTTTTTACGGCACGCAGCGCGCCGGAGACAGCGTGCACTCGCCCAAGAACTGTCTTCCCGGAGCGGGCTGGCAGCCGGTGCACGCCGCGCGAATCGCACTGCCACTGGCGAGCGGCGCGGCCATGGCCAACCTCTACGTGGTGGAAAACGAGCGCCAGCGCTTCATCGTCCTCTACTGGTATCAATCGCATGGCCGCATCATCGCCAGCGAGTACCGTGCCAAGCTCTACACCCTGCGCGACGCGCTTGTGCTGGGCCGCACCGACTCGACGCTGGTGCGCATCACCGTGCCCGTCGCCACGGACGAAGCAGCCGCCACGCGCACGGCCATGACCTTTGCAACCCTGCTCGCGCCCCGGCTGGAACAGGTTCTCCCGCGCTGAGGGCCCGGAGCCGTTCAACCAAGCCCTGGGGAAGCTCCGCCACTCCCTGACCGTGGCCGCGAAGAGTGTGCAAGTATTGGGTAATTATGGGAGTGATAGTCCTGTTGTCGAAGTTAGAGACGGTTGCCATTGGCCCGCAAACATCCAGCCTAAGTAATAGAAAACAAGAACCAACAGATGATAGGCGGAAGAAATGGCATTACCCCGCGCCAGTCTGGTCACGTGCATGAAGTGTAATTTGCTCCATTTGGTAAGCAATGGAGGCACATGGTAAGTGGGAGATTCTCCCGCGGCTGTGGGGCTTCCGTTGCGGCGCCGGCAATGCCTTCCTGGGCAGGCCCCTTGGCACCTCAAGGAGGTGGATTCGTCTCGGCGTGAGAGTACAAGAATCACCCCGCTAGAAATGGAAAACTGTTTCCCAAACGGAGCCCATCGCGGCTCCGTTTTACGTGCCGCATGCACATTGTGGAATCCTCGTTCCACCCGCATAAACACTGGAGAAAAACACAATCGTGCAGGGTAACGTCTGCGGGCTGGTACCTTCGTTTCGGAATATCCACCGTACGTTACTTTCGTAAGTTGAGAGCCATGCTCGAATACCCGATTATCTAGGTGTATTCAGGGAGGCTTTCACCGTGCTGCTTACCGCTTGTCTCATCCTCGGCGCACTCGCTGCCGAGCCCCAACCGGGGCTCCCGGATGGAACGGGTGGGCAGGAGATGCTGACGGTGCCGGCCGCGAACCAGCACGACCTCCGCAATCCCCAGCAGGTAATCCTCGACCGCATCAACGAAGACCGCACCCGCGCCGGCCTGAAGCCGCTGACGTGGGATGCGCGCATGGCCGAGGCCGCCCGCGATCACGCCGAGGTCATGGCCGAAGAAGGCCGCCTGTCGCATCAGTTTGAGGGTGAGCCCGCGCTGCTGGAGCGCCTGACCCGCCGCAGCGTGCGCTTGGACGCCGCCAGCGAGAACGTGGTTTACGACGTGACGCCGGAAGGCGCGCACGAAGCCTTCGCCAAAAGCCCTCTGCACCGTGCCAACATGATGAGTGCGGACTACGATGTGGTGGGCATCTCAGTTCTCAACCGCGACGGCATTCTCTACGTGGTGGAAGACTTCGCGCATCGCCTCTTTGACGACAGTGACGAGGCCGCCGCCAGCCGCATTGCAGAACGCTTCCGTGGCGCGCGCCAGCAGTTCGGGCTCAGCCGCATGGAACTGGTCAGCAATCCGCAGGTCAGCTCCATGGTGGAGCAGATGGCCAGCCGCGAGACGCCGGACAGCCACGCCCCGCTCAGCCTGCCCGGCGTGCGCTACGCCGCCAGCTACGCCACCACCAGTCCCAATGAGATGCCGCCCTCGGTGGCACAGATGGCCGCCATTCGCGGCGCCGGCAGTTTCTCGGTGGCCGTGCGCTTCCTGCGCACTCCGCGCTATCCCAGCGGCCTCTTCTGGGTCAGCATCGTCATGTACGAGGGCAACAGCACCCTGGCTCGCCGCTAGTAACCACCTTTCGGTTTCTTCTCCTGTACTATTTCGTATTCACCGTTTTGCCCGATTGCGACGATAATGATTACCTGCGCGCTGGCGGTCGCTTGGCGGCGCGCAAGCACTGACCCTTGGGGATGGTCTCGCCTTGCCTTTAACTCTCGAACCGTTGCGCCCGGAGCAGATCGCCCGCTGGGATTCGTTGATCGCGGAGTTCCCGCGGCGAACGGTCTACCACAGCCAGGCCTGGTTCCGTTGCATTGTGGAGTCGCAGCAGGCCGACTGGCGCTACTGGGCCGTCACCGACCATGGCCGCGTGGTGGGCTACTTTGCCGGAGGCATCACCCACCGCGGACCCTTCCGCATCCTGGGCAGCCCCCTGCGCACCTGGCGCACCAATCACATCGGCCCGCTCCTGCAGGAGGGCGTTGATCCCGAGGCCTTTGTAGTCGCACTGAATCACCTGGCCCGCGCCGAGCGCCTCTCCATGGTGGAAATTGAATACGAAGGCATGCCGCACGCCGCCTATGAGAATGCCGGCTTTGACTGCCACCAGACCTGGACCAACACCCTGCGCCTCACTCCAGACCTCGCGCGCCTGCTGCGCGCCACCGGGCAGGGCCGCCGCCACGGAATCCGCAAGGCGCAGCGCTACGGCCTGGAGGTGGTGGACTACCCCGGCGCCGGAGCCCTGGTGCACGATCAGTTGACCCGCACTCTGCAAAGGAAGGGCGCGCTGTGCCCCTTCCCGGCCGAGTTCTCCATGGCCGTGGAGCGCAACCTGAAGCCTGCCGGGATGCTCTACAGCCTTGGCGTGCGTAATCCGGATGGAGAGATCGTCGCCGCCGGTCTTTTTCCGCGCGACCATCGCACGGTTTACCTCTGGGAGTGCTCCAGCGAACTGAAGGGGCGCAACCGCAATCCCAACGACCTGCTGCACTGGGGACTCATCTGCCGCGCCGCGGTGGACGGGCACGAGCTGTACAACATGAGCGGCTACGGGCGATTCAACTATGCCTTTGGCACCGACCTGGTGGCCGTGCACCGCTGGAACAAGTGCTACTCGCTCAGCGCCCGCGCCTCGCGCCGCGTTTACGAAGGCATGCTGAAGCTGAAACGCCGCCGCAACCCTCTCAGCGGCCTGATGGATCCGGTCATCAAATAACCCTGCCAACGCAAAATGGGCGCCCCGTAAAGGACGCCCATTTGTTTGTGTCAACGCGGGTGTGGATTAGTCGTCAATATCCACAAACGCGACGGTCTCATCGGCCGTGGTGAGCTGTGTCGCGCCGGTTCCACTCGTCGTGACCAGGAAGAGCTGGTAGTTGCCGCTGCCATTGTAGGTATTCACATCATCGGTATAGGCGACGTAATTGCCCAGGTGACGGGCCTGGTAGACGTCTCCATCGGTGGTAACGGCCGTGGCCGGAACCGAGGTCGTCTCGCCGGTGATGGCAACCACATACACGTTCGAAGTATCGCCATCTTCGGGCTCGCGGACAAAAGCAATTTGCTTCCCATCCGGAGAGAGCGTCGGATCCCAGTCCCAGCTCGTCAGGCCGGCGTTGGTCAGCCGGGTCAACCCGGTGCCATCACTCTTGACGGAGTAGATTCCAGCGTACCCAGCCGACGTGACACCTTCAAAAATGATGGTGGAGTCATCTGCGGCTACGTTGGGAAGCCACGCTTCATCCAATCCGGCTGGTGACACAATGGTCTCCGTGCCGCCGGTGCTCGGCAGGATGGAAAGTGCGGCCGGTCCGTCTGTATAGACGGTGGTGGCGATCAGGGTTCCATCCTCGGAGATGGAGATTTCATCATGGTCTTCCGTCGAGCCCGTTGTCAGCTGGGTCGGATTGTTGAAGTCGGTGACGGGGGCCGAAAAGATCTGGCCGTATCCATTGCTGTCGTAGGCCGTAAAGTACACCGTTTTGTAATCGGCGGAGAGGACAATCGACTCATAGGCGGCGCTGGTGGAATTGAGCTTGACCGATGTGGCGGCCGAGACGTCCCATACATAAACGTCAATCGAGCCTTCCTCGATGTCTGCGTTCGCAGTGGCGCGCGGCGCGGCAGCGCGATGGGCGTGCTTGGCCATCTGCCGGGCGCGGGCAGCGTGGGCGGAGCGGGCCGCAGGCGCGACTCCGGCCGTTGGGATGGACGAGTTGTCCGCCAAATAGGCAAAGAAATTGTGATTTGATTCCGGCCAGGTCTTACTGGAGCCCCCGCAGCCGGCAAGCGAAACGACAACGACCAGAACAGCAATTGTGACTACAAGATTCTTTACGGATAACTTCATTCAATCGGTCCTTTCAAGTGACAACCGCTTCCCGTTGCGGCTTGTAGCCCCTTCGGGTTCGGAGGTCGGAGTGAAAACCTTGGGGGGGAAATAGAAACCCACAATCCGATGGCCAAAACCAGAGAAGCGAATGATAACCTACGAACAAAGATTCTGATAGGAGAATATAAGCGGAGAAGTATTCCTTCGCGAGGGCTCGCTCCACAGCGCCTTACGGCTCCATCTGCCCCGTGCGGCGGAACTCCAAGAACAGGGATGGCGCGTGCGGTTGGATTATCGTGGATGCGTCATAGCTTGGCGGTGACGGTCTTGACCTGCGTGTATTGCTGCAGCCCGTATTCGCCCAATTCACGCCCGATGCCAGACTGTTTGTAGCCTCCAAATGGCGCCCTGGTGTCTATCACGTTGTAGCAGTTTACCCAGATGGTTCCCGCCCGCAGGCTGTTGGCCACCTTGAGCGCCTTCTTGATGTCCCTCGTCCAGACTCCGGCCGCCAGTCCATACTTCGTGCGGTTGGCGCGGGCGATCACTTCCTCCAAAGTCTTAAAAGGAATGACGCTCATCACCGGCCCGAATATCTCCTCGCGCGCGATCGTCATCTCATCCCGCACGTCTGCGAAGACCGTTGGCTCAACGAAGTAGCCGCGATCCCCGATGCGCATTCCACCGCAAGCAAGCGTCGCGGCCTCGTTACGCCCAGACTCGATATAGCTCATCACCTTTTCGAACTGCGTCTTGTCCACCAGCGGCCCCAACTCGGTCTTGGGATCGAACGGATCGCCAACGACGCGCGTCCGAGCGCGTGCAATGCTCTTGGCTACAAACCTGTCGTAGATTGATTCCTCGACGAAGACCCGCGAGCCGGCGCAGCAGGACTGTCCCTGGTTCGAGAACAGTCCCAGGTGCGCGCCCTCCACGGCTTCGTCCAGGTCTACGTCTTCAAAGATAATGTTCGGACTCTTTCCGCCCAGCTCAAGCGTCACCGGCTTCAGGTTGGACTTCGCGGCGGCCTCCATAATCAAGTGGCCAACTTCGGTTGAGCCGGTGAAGGCCACCTTGTCCACGTCCATGTGCCGCGCGATGGCGGCGCCGGCCGTGGGCCCGAATCCCGGCAGCACATTGACCACGCCCTCCGGGAAGCCCGCCTCCAGAATCAGCTCTCCTATGCGCAGCGCCGACAGCGGCGTCTGCTCGGCCGGCTTGAAGACGACGGTATTTCCCGTAGCCAAGGCGGGAGCCAGCTTCCACGCCATCATCAGCATGGGGAAGTTCCATGGAATGATTTGCCCAACCACGCCGATCGGTTCATGGCGCGTGTAGCATTGGAAGTCGCCATCAATCGGAATGGTCTTGCCCTGCACCTTGTCGGCCCATCCGGCGAAGTAGCGGTAACAGGCAACGGTCTTCGCCACATCCACCATACGCGCCACGGAAAGTGCCTTACCGTTATCGAGCGACTCCAGCCGAGCCAACTGGTCGGCGTTGGCTTCTATCAAGTCGGAGAGCCGGTAGAGAAGCCTTCCGCGTTGCGACGCAGCCATGGTGCGCCACGGACCCTGCTCAAACGCCGCGCGCGCGGCGCGAACCGCCTTGTCAACGTCGGCGGCGTCGGCCTCGGCCACCTGGCAGATCTCTTCTCCCGTCGCGGGATTGATGGTGGCGAAGGTTCTTCCGGACGCGCTCTCGACCCAGCGATTGCCAATCAGCAACTTCAACTCCGGCAGGGCGACCATCGGGCTGGATGGAATGGACAGGGTATGGCTCATCGGTTCAACCCTCTGGAAATCGAATGTCCCGCGTCAACAAGAATCGCCTGGCTGGTGCGCGGTTGGACGTGCTTTCGCGCCCCCAGGTACTCGATCCAATTCCTGTACATCGTGACTCCCGGTTGGCGCCACGTCTTCTCAATTGTTTTCCCCGACAAGGCCATGTCGAAGCCGCTTATCAGTTGTGCATCTCGAGACAACCAGGCCTTTTCTCCCAGCTCGGTCAACTTCGCTTCCGTAGCCCAATCGAAATACGCTCTAGGGATCGCCGGATAGGTCTCCGATTCGTGCCGGAGGTAGCGTTCGACATCCCTGCGGAATTCGCGCAGCAGCGTGTCGGATTCGTACTCGGGATGCCCCTGCAGGAAGACGAACAGGCTTTTCATCTCCTTGACGAAGCTGTCCACGCCGGCGCCTGCGGCCCGCGCCAGCACGCGATATCCGCTGGCTGCCAACTCCTCCTCTGCCACGCCGTTGTAGCGGGAGTGAGGAATGTGAAAGCGCGAAGCGATGTTCGCATTCAGGCGATGCTTGCTGACACGTTCGCACTCCATCACGCCGGAATGTTTTGTCGGGTTCCTGTGGCGGCCAATGCCATCCAGGTGCAGAACCGCGGCGTGCGCGGCCAGGCAGGACCACACGGCGGAGTACGTGTTCTCCTTCGCCCAGTCCATAACCTCGGTCAAACTTCCCCAGTAGGATTCCTGCCGCAATTCCTGCGTCGTCGGCTCTCTGCCGGTTACGATCAAGCCATCCAGCCGCGTGTCCAATAGACTCTGGGCGCTGGCATACTTGCGGGCATCGTTCGCGCTCCAGGCATTTCTCGGAATCTCCGGGAAAACGTAAAGCAGCAGGCGGACCTTGATATCCTCGCCGGAAGCCTCCCAAGCAGAGATCTATATTGGCGCTCGGTGGCCTTGAAGGCCGCATCCGGCCTGTTGTTGATCAACCCAATGGTGATAGCTTCGGCGGCTCGCTCCGGATCGGAAAACGATGCCTCGTGGTGGCGGGATGTGATGCTGCCTCGACCCTCGCCGCCGCAGCCACCGGAATAGATTTCAACTGGCATCTTTCTCCTCCCCTCAACCGTGCCGAACTCTAACTCGCCGCCCTGGCCTACGAGGCAGCCGCGAGGGCCTGACCGAGGTCTTCCAGGATGTCGTCAATATGCTCGATCCCGATGCTGAGCCGAATTAGTTCCGGCAAAACCCCCGCGCGAATCTGCTCCTCGGCCGACATCTGCCGGTGCGTGGTGGAGGCCGGGTGGCAAGCCAGCGATTTCGCGTCTCCCAGATTCACCAGCCGCGTCACCAGCTTCAGCGCGTCATGGAACTTGACCGCCGCCGGATAGCCTCCCTTGATGCCAACCGACATCAGCGAGCAGGGTACGGCCGTGAAAGTACTTCTGCGCCAGTGGGTAATACTTGCTCTCGGGAAATCCGGCGAACCGGATCCAGTCCACCCGCGGGTCGTCGCGAAGAAACTCCCCACCTTCCGGGCGTTCTCCACGTGGCGTTCCACGCGCAGCGCCACCGTCTCAATACCCTGCAACAACAGGAATGAGCTGAGAGGCGAAATCACCGCTCCGCCGCAACGCAGATACACGCTCCTGCAGCGCGCAATGTACGCCGCTCTTCCAAATGCTCGGTGTACACCAGGCCGTGATACGAGGCATCCGGCGTGCTGAAGGCAGGGCAGCACGCCGGATGCCTCGTATCACGGCCTGGTGTACACCGAGCATTTCGGAAGAGCGGCGTACATTGCGCGCTGCAGGAGCGTGTATCTGCGTTGCGGCGGAGCGGTGATTTCGCCTCTCAGCTCATTCCTGTTGTTGCAGGGTATTGAGACGGTGGCGCTGCGCGTGGAGCGCCGCGTGGAGAACGCCCGGAAGGTGGCGGAGTTTCTTCGCGACGACCCGCGGGTGGACTGGATCCGGTTTGCCGGATTTCCCGAGAGCAAGTATTACCCGCTGGCGCAGAAGTACTTTCACGGCCGTCCCTGCTCGCTGATGTCGGTTGGCATCAAGGGAGGCTATCCGGCGGCGGTCAAGTTCCATGACGCGCTGAAGCTGGTGACGCGGCTGGTGAATCTGGGAGACGCGAAATCGCTGGCTTGCCACCCGGCCTCCACCACGCACCGGCAGATGTCGGCCGAGGAGCAGATTCGCGCGGGGGTTTTGCCGGAGCTAATTCGGCTCAGCATCGGGATCGAGCATATTGACGACATCCTGGAAGACCTCGGTCAGGCCCTCGCGGCTGCCTCGTAGGCCAGGGCGGCGAGTTAGAGTTCGGCACGGTTGAAGGGGAGGAGAAGGATGCCAGTTGAAATCTATTCCGGTGGCTGCGGCGGCGAGGGTCCGAACAGAACCACATCTCGCCACCACGAGGCATCGTTTTCCGATCCGGAGCGAGCGGCCGAAGCGATCACCATTGGGTTGATCAACAACATGCCGGATGCGGCCTTCAAGGCCACCGAGCGCCAATACAAATCTCTGCTTGGGGAGGCTTCCGGCGAGGATATCAAGGTCCGCCTGCTGCTTTACGTTTTCCCGGAGATTCCAAGAAATGCCTGGAGCGCGAACGATGCCCGCAAGTATGCCAGCGCCCAGAGTCTATTGGACACGCGGCTGGATGGCTTGATCGTAACCGGCAGAGAGCCGACGACGCAGGAATTGCGGCAGGAATCCTACTGGGGAAGTTTGACCGAGGTTATGGACTGGGCGAAGGAGAACACGTACTCCGCCGTGTGGTCCTGCCTGGCCGCGCACGCCGCGGTTCTGCACCTGGATGGCATTGGCCGCCACAGGAACCCGACAAAACATTCCGGCGTGATGGAGTGCGAACGTGTCAGCAAGCATCGCCTGAATGCGAACATCGCTTCGCGCTTTCACATTCCTCACTCCCGCTACAACGGCGTGGCAGAGGAGGAGTTGGCAGCCAGCGGATATCGCGTGCTGGCGCGGGCCGCAGGCGCCGGCGTGGACAGCTTCGTCAAGGAGATGAAAAGCCTGTTCGTCTTCCTGCAGGGGCATCCCGAGTACGAATCCGACACGCTGCTGCGCGAATTCCGCAGGGATGTCGAACGCTACCTCCGGCACGAATCGGAGACCTATCCGGCGATCCCTAGAGCGTATTTCGATTGGGCTACGGAAGCGAAGTTGACCGAGCTGGGAGAAAAGGCCTGGTTGTCTCGAGATGCACAACTGATAAGCGGCTTCGACATGGCCTTGTCGGGGAAAACAATTGAGAAGACGTGGCGCCAACCGGGAGTCACGATGTACAGGAATTGGATCGAGTACCTGGGGGCGCGAAAGCACGTCCAACCGCGCACCAGCCAGGCGATTCTTGTTGACGCGGGACATTCGATTTCCAGAGGGTTGAACCGATGAGCCATACCCTGTCCATTCCATCCAGCCCGATGGTCGCCCTGCCGGAGTTGAAGTTGCTGATTGGCAATCGCTGGGTCGAGAGCGCGTCCGGAAGAACCTTCGCCACCATCAATCCCGCGACGGGAGAAGAGATCTGCCAGGTGGCCGAGGCCGACGCCGCCGACGTTGACAAGGCGGTTCGCGCCGCGCGCGCGGCGTTTGAGCAGGGTCCGTGGCGCACCATGGCTGCGTCGCAACGCGGAAGGCTTCTCTACCGGCTCTCCGACTTGATAGAAGCCAACGCCAACCAGTTGGCTCGGCTGGAGTCGCTCGATAACGGTAAGGCACTTTCCGTGGCGCGTATGGTGGATGTGGCGAAGACCGTTGCCTGTTACCGCTACTTCGCCGGATGGGCCGACAAGGTGCAGGGCAAGACCATTCCGATTGATGGCGACTTCCAATGCTACACGCGCCATGAACCGATCGGCGTGGTCGGGCAAATCATTCCATGGAACTTCCCCATGCTGATGATGGCGTGGAAGCTGGCTCCCGCCTTGGCTACGGGAAATACCGTCGTCTTCAAGCCGGCCGAGCAGACGCCGCTGTCGGCGCTGCGCATAGGAGAGCTGATTCTGGAGGCGGGCTTCCCGGAGGGCGTGGTCAATGTGCTGCCGGGATTCGGGCCCACGGCCGGCGCCGCCATCGCGCGGCACATGGACGTGGACAAGGTGGCCTTCCACCGGCTCAACCGAAGTTGGCCACTTGATTATGGAGGCCGCCGCGAAGTCCAACCTGAAGCCGGTGACGCTTGAGCTGGGCGGAAAGAGTCCGAACATTATCTTTGAAGACGTAGAACTGGACGAAGCCGTGGAGGGCGCGCACCTGGGACTGTTTCGAACCAGGGACAGTCCTGCTGCGCCGGCTCGCGTTGGTGAAA